>JANOTP010000231.1:0-36330 GCA_031416415.1 Cytophagales bacterium
CGTTAATTGTTGCAAAATTATAGGTATAATAAACTCCTGAAGGTGGAATAACTGTTCTTGCACAAATATGTCCGCCAGCTTTAATAGTATCAACTACAGTAGTATTATACTCGCCGAAAGGATATGCGAAAGACACAACTTTTTGGGAAGTAACCTTTGCGTTAATAGTATTCCTTGCTCCAGTTATCTCTGTATTTAGTTGACTTGCTGTTTGAGAAGTAAGGTGTGGATGTGTTGCTGTATGATTTCCAATTTCATTTCCAGCGGATGCTGTTGCTACTACTGTGGGCCAATCGTGGTTCCATGCGGCAATAAGGGTAGTTTCAGGAAAAAAGGTTGCGTTAAGACCTCTGGCGTTTAAAGCAGGTAAAACAATAGGATATTGCCCAGGCGACCAATCGTCAAAACTTAATACAACGGCAGCGTTTTTATCATCTTTCCAATTGCAGATTTTGCCTAGTTGACAAAAACTTAGATTGGGTTGTAAGGCAAATAATAAAATTAGTAGATAAAAATTTCTTTTCATAATATAATTTTTTAGTTATTTTATTGTACAAATAAACAGTAAAACGACTCAAAAGGATATACAAAAAGATTGGAAAACTTTACAAAAAGGGCAAAAGGCTAATTGTGAATTAAAAATACGGTAGTATCAAGACAATGGATGCTCTTTACGAAAATCGTTTGGAGAACAATTTTCTAGACTCTTAAACACCCTATTAAAGTGTGAAGCATTGCTATAGCCTACTTTAAAAGCAATTTCAGAGATTTGAAGGTTGGTAGTGGACAGCAATCGTTTAGCTTCAGAAATTCTTAGTTTATTAAGAAACTGCTTAAAGTTAAGATCTGTTTTATTTTTAATAATTCCAGAAATTTTGCGTTCATGAATTCCAATCGCCTGTTGAATATCAATTATAGTTAGTTCTTCTTTTGAATAATTTGAAGTTATAAACCCAAAAATAGCCTCTTCGTCTTTATCTTTCTGATTTACAACATCGGTTTTGTCATATTGAAAGTTAATTTCAGTTTTTGTCACTTTTGCTTTTCTATATAAAACCATAAGGCCAATACTATAATAGAGTAGGGCGAAAATTCCTGAAAAAATATAAAATAGTTTAAGATCTGAATGAAAACTTATCTCTTCGACTTCTATAAGATCAGCGATATTTGGTTTTAAATTGATACAATTATTAAGCTGAATAGTTTTTACTTTTGAAAAATCAGGCCCTTTAATAACCTTTTCTGTAATGTTATTAGTATTATACCACCAATTGGGGGTTTCAAATTCTTTTATTGATACGTATAGTTCAGTCGTTTTTTTATCTACAATAAGCACATACTGAGAAGTTCGGTAGGAGAGTTCTACTTCTTTTTTACTAAACCCTTGAATGTTAGAAGTAAGAGTAATGGGCACCCTTGTTCCTAAAGAAGATCTTATCTTTATTTTAACGTAATTAAAAGGCGTTAAATCGAATAGTGTACTATCTTTTTTTGAAAGCTGAATGCCTATATAAGGATAAGGTGTTCCTTCTTTTAACATATACTTATAACTGATTTTACCGGAAGCATCCTTCATAAATTCAATTATCGAGTTACCATTGGCCCCTTTATCTGTATAACCCGACAAAACAAGATCCATTGTTTTTACTTCTCGGTCTGTACTTATTATATAAAGTGGTTTTTTATAAAGAATAAAAAAAATACTTCCTATAATAATAAAGGGAATTGGAATAAAAATATAGAGCTTATATTTTTTCATTTATTGATTTTTTTTCCAGATGGTTATTCGTCAATATCAAAGATAAGATTTTAACGATATAAAAAAATAAGATTACATACTATATTCACGAATCAATTTAATGGTATAAAGAATTTAGTTATCGGTCATTGAAATTAATGGTTTATTACTTTCTGGCAAGTATAAATTACTGAATGTCACTAGGGATAATTATTTGAAGTGCACCTGGTATAATGGTTGCATTGATTTCATGCACTCTGCCTAAGTATTCACCATCAACTTGGAAATGTACTTTCTTTTTTGAATGCATATAGAGTGATTTTGTTTGAAAAATTTCTACCCTGTCAGCATCAAAAAAGCTGTGAAAAAAAGTCATTTTAAATATTTCACGAAGAGATATTTTTTTTATTGCAATTACTTCAAATAGATCGTCCTCCATCGTTCCAACAGGATTTATAACCACCCCACTTCCATATTTTGTAGCATTGGCAATAACGATCATTTCCGCTTTAACTCTAACGGTTTTAGTATCAATTTTTATTTCTACATCCATTATCGGGTTGTGCCACAAAACTTTTAAAGAAGCTTTCAAGTATCCCCACATGCCACGCCTATTTTGACTTTTGAATTTTTTCATCGCATGAGCATTAAGCCCTATATCGCTAAGATGTATACATAGTTGATCGTTGATTTTAACTACATGTATTTTTTTAGAATGCCCTTTTATAAGGAGATCTAATGTTTTTGTAGAATTATCACTTATGCCCAATTCTTTTGCAAGGCCGTTTGCCGAACCAGCTGGTAAAATTCCTAAAGGGATATTTAGTTCTATCAAGCATTCGGCAACAAGTGCTACAGTTCCATCGCCTCCTACTGCAATAACACGTTCTGGGCAGACAAGCTTTATTTTTTCTTTTATAGTTTGTACATTGCAGTGTTTAGTAAGGTGAAATAATTCAATGGTATGATTTGATGATTTAAAATAATCATTTATAACCATCGCCCAATCAGTTGTATTGCTCCCTGAACGAGGATTGATAATAAAAAGTAATTTGATACTCTCTTTTTCAGTCATAGAAGTATTAATCTGTAGTACAGTCAATATTAAGTAATATTTTATTGTTTTATGCTAATATGAAGAGAAAAATAAATTATGCGGGTGCAACGGTGAAAATATATCATGGTTATGGGCATAAAGAAAATCTTATTGTTTATGGCCATGTATTAGCTAGTAAACCTGTTAACCGTATTAATTATAATAATAATACCCTATTCAATATTTTTCATTTGATCAAACTCTTTTTTATTAAGCCAATACCGCATGTGCAGGTTCAATTGCAATGGGAGGATCAGAAATTATATAGTACTACAGAAGCAGATGGTTTTTTCAAGTTTGAATGGCAGTCAAGTACAGCTGTAGAAGCAGGATGGCACATGGTAAAAGTAAACTTACTTAATGAAAAAGGAGCTATAGCAACTAGTGGCGAAGGGAAAATATATATACCACAATCTACACAATATGGTTTTATATCTGATATTGATGATACGGTACTCGTTTCTCATTCGGCTACTACAGGGAAAAAATTAAGAGTCTTATTTACTAAAAATCCACGGAGCCGAAAAACGTTTTCAGATGTGGTAAAATATTATCAGTTACTTTCTCTTGCGCATACTAAACCGTCTTTATTAAATCCCTTTTTTTACGTCTCTAGTAGTGAATGGAATTTATATGATGATCTGAATGAGTTTTTTAAATATAATGAACTTCCTAAAGGGACGTTTCTTCTAAATCAAATAAAAAATTGGAAACAACTTGTCAAAACGGGGAATACAAAACATCATGGTAAGTTAATTAGAATAACTAGAATATTGGAAGCTTTTCCAAAACAGCTCTTTGTTTTGCTTGGCGACAATTCACAAAGTGATCCCGATATTTATGTGGCCATAGCAAATAAATATCCGGAGCGAATTGTAGCTATCTACATTAGGAATATCAGCCTAAAGAAAGAAATGCGTACAAAAGAATTAATAACTTCTATACATAATAAAAAGATAGCTACTTGCTTTTTCAAACATACTAATGAAGCAATTTTACATTCAAAATCAATTGGACTTATTGGGTAAGTTGGGTCTGCTTTTTTATCTATTTTTATAAAATTTCATGGTAGATATTTTTAATTTTTCTTATTATTCAATTATTAAGCGTTGCATAAAGGAGTCATTTTGAGTTGCTGCCTTGAGTATATATAAACCTGAAGGCATGGAATCAGTAGGTACTATTAATTCGTTATCACCGGCTATTATATTCGTTATTTTAGAAAATATAACTTGTCCTAAAGAATTAAATAAAGAAATTTCAACAGTTGAATTTAGCAATGAAGATACTTTGCAAGTAATGGGTTTGGCTTTTATGACAGGATTAGGGTAAATTTCAAAGCGACTTTCTTCGTAGTTCGATATATAAATAATAGTAGAGTAGTTGAATTCCCCATTTAGGTCAATTAGTTTTAATCTGTAATAATTACTACTACTGGCATTCAAATCAATAAATTCATACTTTACAAGATTTGTTGAGTTTATTTGGGCTGCTATTGTTCCAATCTTATGGAACATACTACCATCTTCGCTTTTTTGAATTTCGATGGAGGAACTATTTTTTTCAAAAGAAGTTTGCCACCAAAGGAGATTGTGATCCTTTTTATGTTCTCCTTTGAAGTATAATAAACTAATGGGTAAAGGGGTGACAAGAGTGGTATTGATATAATTAAAATTCACGCCATCTGTTTCGTATACGATTCTGACAATATGTTTTCCGGTAGTTAACGAAATGTTATTTATCACTACATTTTGGTAGTTTTGCCAGCCACCAGTATTTGGTATAGTGATGGATCCAGAGACATTGACACCATCTATTTCTAAGTGAATTTTTTTGCCGTTGGCAGCGCTTGCTACTCTTAAGTCAAACGAATAGATTCCTGTTGAGGTAACATTTGTAGTATACTCCAGCCATTCACCCGCTTGAGCCCATCCAACATTATACCCTCCCCCTGCATCGGTTGTTGCTTCTATATCTACGTCATCTAGCCTGTATTGCGTTCCTGTATTTCCTGTTGTAAAATCATTATATCCTGATCCAGGACAGATATATCGATAATCTTCCGCTTGTATTTTTCCAGGTACATCGTATATCATGTCGTATTCAGTAGCGGATGGCGTAAGGCTAGAGTATTTTATAAATTCATTGGCTAATACACTAGTGATTGGTTTTGTACTAGTTCTATTCATGCTATAAACACCCATGGATGCGACCAATGTATTGTGTGAAGTATACCAATTAAAGGCAGCCCACCAAGTACAGCCTGCTACAAATCCATTCGAATTAATTTGACCAGTTTCTGTTCTTGTTGCGTAAAGTTTATAAGCATTAAAAGTTTCTTGAAAAACATACAGTTGATGAGCACCATTGCTGTTGTTAGGCTCTGACCACATTCCAAACTCAGTATCAAGTATTGGTTTGTCTGGATTATTTGCATGATATTGTTCTAAAGCCCATTTTGTTCCACCATAAAAATCTCCTGGTGTTCCATGAAAACTACCGTAGTACATCGTAAGACCTACTGCTTTTAATGGTCCATGAGAAGGGTCAGTAGTGTTTTTCCCAACACCAGATTGTATTACTATTCTTGTTCCGTCTATTTTGTCCGCTTCGTTTTTTAGATGTTGATTGTGTGCGATAAGATTTGTCCATGCTTCACTTTCATTTTGTGTACTCCAAAACCATATACTTGGACTGTTATAATTTGCATAAATCATTTCTCTCCACATTTGATCTCTAATTGTTCTGCTGTTCATCCGAGTGTAATCTACAGCGTTATGATACCAGTATACAGGTATTTCAGCATAGGCAACTACTCCCAATCTATCTTGATATTTGTATGTGATAGGATTGAAAGCATAATGACCTCTTATAAGATTGGCATGTAAATTATTTTGTATAACAGTAATGTCGTTATATATTTCAGCATTCGTCATTGCGCGGCCATTAGTTGGAGACTCCTCATGCCTTCCGACACCAACCAGAAATGGAGCTGCCTCGCCGTTAAGGATTATTTTTGAACATTTAGTATCAAGTGTTCTAAGTCCGAATTGAGTATAATACTCATCTAAAATAGTAGCCCCTTCTTTCAAAGTTACTTTCAAAATATATAGGTGTGCATCCGTTTTACTTGGATACCAGTATTCTGGATTAGGTATAGTAAAATTATCAGTTCTAGAAACTACAGAAGTTGCATTAACTGAAATGTTTACGGATGATGAAGAGATAATAGGAGTAGTGATTACACTTGCATCCACTTGATCTAAATTTTCTTTACCAGAAAAATTTGCCTTATAAATGTCGATTATTGCGGTTAAGTTTTTGTTTGAGTTATCGTTGTTATGAATTACGGTTTTTACTGATATATTTCCAGTATTGTCAGTAGTTTTTATATCTGAGCGTACAATATGATTTTTCTCTTCTATCATTAAAAATACTTCTCTGTAAATTCCCCATTGATTAAACCAATCTACCTTTTGGAAAGGTAGCGTTACATTGTTTTCTGCTAGTGCCCCTCCCCAAGGAATGACGTCTACTCTTACTACTAAATAATTGTTGCCTGTATAATTTAATTTACTTGAAACATCGAAAAGAAAAGGTGTATACCCGCCTTCATGAAAACCTAGGTATATTCCATTTAGCCATACATCTGCAATATATCCTACACCAATAAAATTTAGTGTGATGTATTTATTCCCGTTCCATGATGGAGTTACAGTAAACGTTTTTCTATACCATACGCCACCTTCATAAACTTCAACGCCTGCTAAATTTTCGTAGGAAGGCATCGTATTTTCATTTGCAGGTATAGTTATGTTTTGCCATGCTGCATCATTATAACCAGTAGTATGTTTCCCTCCCGCTTCTGTTTCAATTTGTGCTATGACACCTGCATCTCTTTTTTTAAGTGATAAAGTATGATCAAGGTTTTGTCGTTGCTTTTTCCATCCTGTTGCTAACGGTATATGTGTTCTTGATGTTTGTTTTTGAAAATCATGATAGGGAACAAATGTTTGACTTGGAACGGAGCCTCCATTGATTTGAAAAGGTACTATTGAGCCATTCACTATTTGAAGTGTTAGCGAAGAATCTATAGCTTGTCCAGAAATAGTAGTTATAGTTATATGAATAAACATATAAAATAAAATCGTAGTAAAATGGATTTTTGATAGGCTCATTTTGCAAGAGTTAATGAAGTAAGTTGTTAATTTCATTACTACAGAAGAGGTATAGTAAGTTGGATAAATAACGATAGATGGAAATATTAAATTAATAATAATGTGTTATTAATTGTTTGCATATTTAGACTATACATACATTTTTTAAAGTCATTATTGAATAAAGAATATTTATCCGATAGATCATGGATAGAGTCTTGATATAAGATTGGGAAATTACTTTTTTTTGTTAATTTAGTCATGTAGCTATGAAGCCCTTGAATACTGGATATTTTATTGCCCCAGTTATTTCTACAAAGATTATGGAGTAGTTTATTAATAGTATAAGGGATAGTTTTTGAATTTGTATTAAGTAAGTTTTCTAGATTTAAGGTGTATTCATTCATCGGTATAGAAGAATAATTTTCCCAGTTTATGGCTAAGAAATGTTCGTAGAACATATAAATAACTTCATCGGAATGTTTATTATATTTTTTACTCAATCGATTTTTACTTTCCTGAAATGAATGGTTGCTTGAAATGGAATCAAATAAATTTTTGCTAATGATATAACCTTCTTGAAAGGGATAAGATCTAGACGCAAGGAGCGAAGTAGAAATGTGTTGTCCTGCTATTGCTCCTATCATTTTTTCATCAAACTCTTTGAAGAGAAATGTTTTTAAAAGGAAATTGAATGAATTCATACTTGTTTAATATTTTTCAATTTTACTATTTAAGAGAGTATTAACAGATTCAATACGTATTAGGTACATACCAGCTTCGTATGTATTCAGGTTTATTTCTTTCGTGATAGAAGAAGATTCCATGTCTTCAATTGTTGAATGGTATATTTCCTGACCTAATACATTAAATATTCGAATTTGATATAGCTCTTTATCAGCTTTAAAGAAGCTCACAGAAAACTCTCCTGCTGTAGGATTAGGAAGTATCGTAATCTGAGCGTTAAAATTCTGGATAGATTTTATTGGTGTATAGCTATTCATTTTATTATAGTCTACTTGTTTAATTCTGTAATAGCTTATTCCATTTAATGGAGAATTGTCAGTATAACTATACGTCATAACAGTATTGGAAGTGCCGTGTCCATTTATCCTTCCTATTTCTTCAAAAGTAATTCCATCTTTACTTCTTTCAAGTATAAAATAGTCGTTGTTAATTTCAGAAGCTGTTTGCCATTCTATTTCTACGGTATTATTTTTCTTGGCAACATTAAAGTAAAGCAAATCAATTGGAAGAGGAGTAGTGTTGCAGGGTGCCAAGGCAGATGTATTCGGTATAGGAGCATTTACATCTGTTTGGGTAGCGGTTACATAAGAGGCTTGGCCTCCAGCTCCAGTACTAAGGCCTAGGCTGTGTGTTAAAGACCATGTGCCTCCACTAACCACAACACTACCTACATAAATTTCAGCTTCGCAATCACAACCTGGGCCTCCAAAATTTCCATTTCTATACACATGAATTGTATTGCCTGTAGCACCTGTACCAGATACTGTTGCTGCTCCAGAAGTTGAGATAGCGGGAGGTGGAATACCGTTATTTGCACCGCCAGTTATTTTAATAGCTGCACCTGCGTTACAATAAATTTTATTAAACGTCATCATGTTTTTAGTAGAGTTTCCTCCATCTAAGCTGATGCCTGGTCCAGTGTTTCCTGTACCGGGATCAATAAATCCATTATTCGCAATAATATTTGCATTGACTAATGAACCTCCAACAGTTGTATTTCTTGTATCTGGGAATAAATTCAATCCAAATTTCTGATTGCCTATTGCAGTAGTACCGTCAACTCCAACACCAATATAATTTCCTATAATAAGATTGTCGTCAGAACCTCCACCCATAAATAATCCTTCGTTGACATTTCCTGAAAATACATTTCGTTCATATTGCGTTGAACCCCCAATAGTATTTAAGTCGCAATTCCAGAATGAAATACCTCCTTGTGTATTTGGCACTACTAATAATCCAGTAGAATCTACTCCGCACCAATTTCCTTTTACAACATTGTTATTTGAACCGTCAAAAGATAATCCATTGCCATTACCAAGTCCTATTCCTTTACCGTTTCCAGAGATTACATTTCTTTCATGAAATGTAGTTCCTCCAACAGTAGCAGTACCTGCACCATTTATCCAAATTCCATGATCTTTATTAGGAACAGGTGTGGTGCTGCCGTTTTTGTCTAGTCCCACAAAATTGGCTTTTATAATAGTTCGGTGAGCGTTGTTGATGACATATAAACCGTTGATTTTATTGCCCGATATTATATTTCTTTTTGAAATAGTAGTACCTCCAACTATATTGTCTGTGGCGTTATCTATTTTTATTCCAAAACTTTTATTTCCAAAGTTTGTAATTCCATTAGGGCCTACGCCAATGTAGGAGCCTTCTATTCTATTAAAGGTAGAAGTTTGGTTGATTTGAATTCCTGTACCTCTACAGCAACTTATTACATTTCTGTCGTCTGCATTTGGTCCACCGATAATATTATTGCTAGAGGAGTTGGTAATAAAAATACCATCTGTATTAATGGAGTCGGCTACAGTCGTAGGAGCTCCACCAGTGTTGGTAAGTCCTATCCAACATCCTAGAATGGTTATATTGCTTACGCCATTTAGCTCAATAGCCGAAACGGTGCATCTATTCATTATAAGCCCTTGGATACTACTTCCATTAGCAGCAGTAGAATTAATCAGAAATACACGTGATTGGCCTTTTATTTCAATTTTTGGATTATTAGTAGTGTAACTAATTGCTGAATATCCATTAATAATTACCCTGTCCGTAATATTAGGTAGGTCGGATGCAAGATTAATCGTGAAAATTCCTGCACCTAATAAGCTGAAATCTATAACATCGTTTACTCCTACCGTCCCATTGGCGCTAATTATTGCCTGACGCAAAGAACCAGCTCCAGCATCTGCCACTGTACTTACATTATAGGTAGCTCCAAAACTAGGTATCCTACTAATTAATAGAAGTATAAATAGAGTATAGGCAATAAAGTTTTTTAGTAAAATTGTTTTAGCTGAGGTAAATTTCATTGATTTCATAAATGAGTGGGTTTTTTTAAGCTAATTAATTGGTTAGTTAGTGTAACTATCAATTTTTCTATACCTGTTTGAGTTCTTATTACTACTTACATAATTTTATCATGATTATGTATGATTTTTTTAAAAATACACTCAAAATAGCCTTAAACTGATCTTGTTTAAGTTGTGAAAAAGTGCACAAAAAAAACATTATCATTTATTTAATAATCAACATTTTATGATTTATCATACCTTTTGCATAAGAACGTTAACTGCCGAAAAAAACATTTATAAAGTTAATGAGATTAGTTTGACTAATTTTTAGAATTATTTGAAATTCTTACCCTATATCTGGTGTTTATGAACATAAAAGCACAAGAATACGATAACTAGTTTCTATAAATGTTTTTAATTGACTATTTCGATCTTATTCAACATAGTTATTAGTTTCTAAAAGGCTAAAATCTTGTTTATGTTGTGTTATAAACACCATTTTTTGAATAGTCAATTCAGGTACTATTTTTAGATTAAAGTTCACTTTTCTTCAATTTTAATTCTTTTATAACGATATACAGGTAAAATCATTTAGTAGTTGGTATATGAAAATAGAGTTAACATTTTCAAAGAAGCTTATAGAAATAGTCAAAGTAATTATACTTGTATTTTCAGTAGTGCTAAACTTATTGAATAGCGCTAAAGCACAATATTTACATACTAGCGGTATTCAAATTTTGAATGGAACCGGTAGCCCCGTGGTTTTGCGAGGAGTTAACTTAGGCAATCAATTTGTGTTGGAAGGATATGCCTTAGGTCTTAATAATGCAAGCTCTATTCAATCCCATACTCAAATAATGAATGCGGTAGTAGCTTTAGTTGGGGCAGCTAATGCCAATACATTTTATCAGGCATGGCTAACTAATTATACTACTAAAGCGGACATAGATTCTATTAAAACTGCAGGTTTTAATTCGGTAAGAGTACCTTTTAGTTATACTATGTTTTACAATATTGGAACAAATACTTATTTAACTTCCGGATTTCAATATATAGATAGTATAGTAAAATGGTGTGGACAGAATCAGATTTATGCTATTTTGGATATGCATTGTGCACCCGGTTCTCAAAATGGAGACTATCATAGTGACCCTGTAACAACAGGCGCGGCCAATTTGTGGTCGGGATATCCAGGCAACGCATATGTGACACCAACTGTTACAATTTGGAAAAACATTGCTGCTCATTATGCATCTGATCCATGGGTGGGCGGGTACGACTTATTAAATGAGCCTAAAGGGTATACTGGTGGTGCAGGAAATCCTTTGCGAGATATTTATACTAAAATTACTACTGCAATCAGAATGGTCGATAATAATCATATCATTTTTGCTGAAACGGATCAATCAGGTTGGGGATACAATGATTTAAGTCCTATGAATTGGGATTCTGGAAACAATCTTGCTATTTCTATTCATAATTATTGGACTGCATTGCCCAATACTCCTCAAGTAGCTAATCAATTTAGTTTTGCAAGTAGTAATAACGTACCTCTTTGGTTAGGTGAGTTTGGAGAAAATTCAAATCCTTGGATACGTGATCAGATCATTGATATAGAAAGTCGTGGCGGTCATTGGGCCTTTTGGAATTATAAAAAATTGACTTCCATTTCAGCTTGTTATGTACCTGTTTACTCAAGTGGATTTCAAGCTATAGTTGATTATTGGAATGGTTGGGCCGGAGCTCCCAGCGCGGGTGCTGCCTTTACTTCTTTAATGGCAATGGCTACCAATACAAATATTGCAAATGCTTGGAGAAAGAAAGACGTATTTGATGCATTGACAAGAACGTCTTTTATTTCTGCTAATAAAAAAATTAATACGAATACTATACCCAGTACAATTGAAGCAGTAGATTATGATATGGGTGATCAAGGTATAGCCTATAATGAAAATGATTATTATCAACAGACTACTTATAATTGTGGGGGATCATGCACCAATGGCCCATGGAATCAGGGATGGACGTATAGAAACGATGGCGTAGATATCAATGCTTCTTTTAGTGGAGGTTATCATGTTGGATATATTAGTAATGGCGAATGGCTAGAGTATACGATTAGCGTGCCTCAAACAGGCTTGTGGGATATTACTACTAATTATTCAGCAAATGGTACTGGACAGAATTTGGATATTTTGCTGGATAATGTTTTGTTAGGAAATTATAACTTAGCCAATACAGGTGGTTGGGAGAATTGGGCAAATGCCACGAATACCTACAATCTAACTGCAGGCAACCACGTAATTAAAGTGCTTTTTAAAACTGGGAATGTAAATTTAAAATACTTAAAATTTCTAAATACATTTCCTCTTCCAGTTACGATAGTTTCTTTTTTAGGGAAAACTATAGGTAATACTGTAGCGTTAACGTGGAGTACGTCTTCAGAAAATAATTTTGATTATTTTAGTGTTGAGAAAAGCATAGATGGGAGCAACTATCAACAAATAGCTATAGTAAAATCTTCTCAACTTAATGGTCTTATTGCTTCGTATACATTTATTGATTCACTAGAAAATTCAGCCGCACAGTCAGTTGTATATTACCGATTAAAAATCGTGGATAAGGATGAGAGTTATCAATATTCTTCAATTATTAATGTTGAATTGTACCCTCCTGAAACTTTTTTAGTTGAGCTATTCCCTAATCCTGCATATCATAATGACAATTTATATATAAAATATTACGCTGGATCGTCGACAACTATTCTAATTTCAGTGATAGATTTAACAGGCAAAATTGAATTTAACAGAAGTGTTTACGTGAAAAAAGGGTTGAATGAATTTCCAGTTAACATTTCAGTTCTCAGCAAAGGTTTACATATAGTCCAAATCGTTTCGGATAATACTACTATTAATAAACCTTTGTTGATAGAATAAATTAATTTTGAAGATTTGAATATGTTTTTAATAAGAGCGTTTGTATGAAGATAGTATTAATTCTTGTTAGCTTTTTTTTGCTTGATCTATCCACGGCCACTTCGCAAGGGTTTTTAAGAAGGAGTGGAAAGAAAATCGTTAACGATAATGGTGAGGTGCTTCTAAAAGGAATGAACTTAGGGAATTGGCTAGTTCAAGAGGGTTACATGATGGGAATAAATAAAACTGGATATCTTTCACCGTCTGATTTTAGAATTGCTATAAAAAATTTAGTAGGTACAGAAGTTGCTGCAGAAAATTTTATATCAACGTGGAGAGATGAGTATATAAAAAAAGGAGACATAGATAGTATTGCTTCAAAAGGATTCAATAGTGTAAGAGTCCCATTTCATTATGCGACATTTTATGATACAGTTACCAATCAATTGTCGAGTGATGGTTTTAAATATATGGATAGTGTTTTAAAATGGTGCGAAGCAAAACAATTATATGTTATACTAGATATGCATTGCGCTCCAGGTGCTCAAAATTCAGACTATCATAGCGACAGCGATGGTTTAGCAAGATTGTGGTCAAACTATGCAGTAAATAAACCACTCACTGCAAAAATATGGAAATGGATTGCAGGTCGTTATGCAAGCAATGAATGGTTGGGTGGTTACGATCTGTTAAATGAACCTGTCATTTCAAAAAGTTCAGATTATTGGAAGCTTCGAGACGTATATGTTGCTATTACAGATTCCATAAGATTAGTAGATACTAATCATTTAATTTTTGCAGAAGGAAATTTTTATGCTACAAATTTGTCTGTGCTGTCTCCTGCTTGGGATGCTAATATGGCTTATTCTATTCATAATTATTGGACAACTATTCCATCCTCTTCTATTACAACTCAAACACAAAGAGCAGCATTAGACAACTTACCAATATGGCTTGGAGAGTCAGGTGAAAATTCAAATAATTGGTACAATAAACAAATACAAGATTTGGAGAGTAGAAATATAGGATGGTGCTGGTGGTCCCACAAAAAAATAAATTCTATAACGGCTCCCTATACGGCCAATATTTTACCAGGTTATAGACAAATATTAAATTATTGGAACGGTACTGGAGCAAAACCTACTTCTATAAATGCTTATAATTATTTAATTGAAATGGCGACAAATACTTCGATTGAAAAATGTTCTGAAAAAAGAGATGTTTTAGATGCTTTACTTAGGGATAATTTCAGCAGTGTTTCTATTCCTTTTAAAATACATTCTATCCCCGGTAAAGTATATGCAATAGAATATGATATGGGAGGAAACGGAACGGCTTATGAAGATGACTTTTGTGAAACAACTTCACAGGGAACAGGATGGACGGATTGGAATAATGGTTGGAATTATAGAAATGATGGTGTAGATATTGGTTATACAAACGATCAAGGCGGCACCTATTACATAGGTTGGTTGAATACCGCCGAATGGCTTTCGTATTCAGTTGCTATTGCCCAATCTGGAAAGTATAAATTCGCTATTAGGTATGCTACACCCTATAATGGTAGTAAAATTCAATTTGCTGTAGACGGAGTATATATTACTCAAGTTGTAACCTTGCAAAATTCCACGGGCTGGGATACTTGGCAAACTGCAATAGTGGAAAATATAGATCTCAGTTCTGGAAATCATGTACTTCAGTTGGTGGCCGATGTTGGTGGCTTTAATCTTAGTTATTATATAGTTTCGTTACAAGTTCCCACAGCTATAGATGAAAAAGCATTGAGTAGTGACTCTCAAGATTTCGAACTATATCCTATTCCAGCTGCTAAGGAAGTAAGGATGCTTTATAAGAGTGGGAATCAATTAAAGATAGAAGGATTAGAATTAATAGATGCCTTTGGTAGAATTACTCAAGATAATGAGTATACTGTTGGCTATGAAAAAAATGAAATTATACTCAATATAGAAAATTTGAATTCGGGTATTTATTACTTGAAAATAATTCAAGACGAAATTATAACAATAAAAAAAATAATTAAAATATAGTAGCTATTTAATGTTTATTGTATTAATTCTTTCTTTAATTAGTTTTGAGTAATCGGTATTCAGTGTAAATTTCTATAGAATATTCTAGAAACTACAGTAATGTTTTTAACTCTATATCTAAATGTATAGAGTAGATATATTTATTTTGCTGTTTTTTAATATCATAAATTAATAGTATAATTACTTAGTAAAGTTTTTGCTACTTTATCCTTGCGACTAGCTATAAAATTATATGGTAAAAAAGTTATCTTTTACAATAGCGCTGATTATCTATTCCACAATTATCTGTTGTGGGTTAAATCCTATAATTATTGACAATAATTTTTCTGAACATATTATTTATGGAGAAGAATTAGAAGTATTAGAGGATCCATATAAAAGCTTTTCTATAGAAGATATCATTTCGGATTCTAGAATTAACAAGAAATTTGTGCTAAATAATTTTTATGCACCTAAAAATAGTAATAGAAAGGCAGCTTATTGGATTAGATTTAAAGTTGCAAATATTTCTACTAGTGATAAGATATGGCTTTTGGAATGTTATGATCAGACAATCGACAGTATTCAGGCTTATATACCGAATGGGAAAGGTGGCTATATAAAAAAAGAAGCAGGAGATAATTTTCTTTTTTCTCAAAGAACCTTTCAACATAAAAATTTTGAATTTTTGGGCCCTACTAATATTGGGAAAGACTACCATTATTATTATTTAAGATTTGAAGCGAATGATCCAATAACAATGATTGTTGCATTGAGGTCAATTAATAAATTTGTTTATTATGGTCTAAACGAATACATGTGTTTTGGTATTTTTTATGGAATTATTCTTGTTATAAGTTTCTATAATTTGTTAATGTACTTTGCTATGAAAAACATACAATATGTATACTATGTATTGTATGTTTTGAGTGTAGGTGTTTATTCAGCCTCTACAGATGGCGTTGCGTACCAATATTTATGGCCTTCCTACCCTTGGTGGAATCAAATTGCAAATGGATTATTTTTATATTTGGTTATTATTGCCGCACTTTTTTTTACAAGGTTATTTTTGAATATTCCTAAAAAGCTTCCCTTTTTAGATAAAATAATTGTTGCTATAATAATTTTAAGAACGTTGCTATTTCTAGTGGCTCTATTCGTTTATAATGATTTGTTCGAATATAAAGTCATTGAGGTGTTACCATTGTCTGTTGCTTTTTATGCAGGTATAATTAGTTATTACAAAAGGTATAGTCCCGCACGTTTTTTTGTAGTTTCATATGGTTTTCTATTTTGTGGATTTTTAATTCGCTTTTTGGTATTTATAGAAATAGTGCCGTTTTCAATTATGTCACATTATAGTATCAATTTTAGCATCGTTTTAGAAATGATCTTTCTTTCGTTCGCCTTGGCGGATAAAGTAAGAATTATAAAAGACACAAAGGAGAGAGCTCAAAAAAGAATTATCAACCAATATTCTATAAATGCAGAGTTGAAGGATAAAGTAAATAAAGAACTTGAAAGTAAAGTAAAAGAGCGTACTATAGAGATCGCTGAAAAAAATAAACTTTTGGAGGTTGCAAATAATCTATTGAAAGAACAAGCCGAAGAAATAAACCAAATGAATGTAGTGTTAGATATTGATAATTCTAAGTTGAAAAAAAACATTCAAGAGGTAATGGTTTCTCGAGTTATGAAACAAAATATTGAGTACGAAGAATTTGAAAAAATATTCCCTGATGAATTAACATGTTTAAGGTATCTAGATGAGGTAAAGTGGGTAAATGGATATATATGTAAAAAATGCACAAATGATAAATACTTTGAGGGGAGTCAATTGTTTGCACGTCGTTGTACACGTTGTGGATACAATGAGTCCATTACTTCGAATACTATTTTCCAAGGAACAAAATTTCCAATAAATAAAGCTTTTTATATTACGTATACCGTTATTACAGAGAGAGAAGATATTACGTTGGACCAACTTTCGGAAATTTTAGAGCTTCGTAGAAATACATGCTGGAATTTTAAGAAAAAATTAATGAAAATTATTGATTCTGACAAAGCTAAACGTGCAAGAGCTGCTCTTAAAAATTGGGGGTATGTTGTTTTTAATTACATTGAAGAGCCTGAAAAATAAAAAAATAAGCATAAGTATTTTTAAATTAACTTCTAGTAAGGAGTATTTTTTTGACGTAGTTAATATTTGAAGATTAATAGTATAATCTCTGTTTTTATAGTCTCTCATGCTAATGAGAGTTAATTGCAGTCTACTAGAATATTTTGAATAGAAAGGTAGATGTTTAATTATAGAACGATCATTAAAAAGGTTATTTCTTGTATATGAATTCCTGGTAACGTAACCTTGAAATAGACTACTCTAATTCTGGGCTTAAAATATCTGTATGTCTACTATAAATTCAATGTTTTTATAAAGTTATTAGGTAAGTAAAAGTGCTTTTCTTTAGTGTTTTTCACAATGTTTTTTTTGCGCAAAAAAAACATTGTGAAATGATAAAATTGACTATAAAAGTTCTTTTTTACTCTTTTTTCAATGTTTTTATTAGGGGATTTTAGAGAATTAATTTGTATTTATAAAAGAAAATTTACAACATTTCTGATAGAAATTCTTGAAAAGTTCTTGTAAGTAACTTATCATTGATAAGATAATTTATCTAGTTCAGTACAACACTTAAGATCTTTCTATCGAACAAATAGGAAAGTCAACTCTCTAGATAAGTTAATATGTATTTGAAATAGTAACTGTTTTAAAGCTTAAAAATGAACTATAGAAAAGCGTATAACATACTTAAAATGACATTTGTCATCCTTCATTTTAGCTTTATGTTTTATCAGAATGAATTATATGCAAAAGCTGATAGTATAGCAGATAAAGATACTATTGATGAAAAAGAGACTATTTATCATCCCCTTAAAGAAATACGTTGGAATGGTTATGCAAGAACATATTTTTATGGTAGAAATTTAAAAGATAGATATACGGATACTCCTGGCGGTGCTCAATGGTATTCAATAGGAGCAGGATGGGGTCAACCTTTACTTAGACTTACAGGGAGAGCCCGAATCTATCACAATACAGACTTTGAAGTAGAATATACCCTCAATAGTTTGTTGTATGGACAAGATGATAATAATTCATTGATAAGAACTGCTTCTCCACTTCAAACCATAACTTTTCAATCTCATTATAACACCAATTATGGAAAATTTAGATTTGCCGGAGGTGGGGTTATGTGGACGCGTCAAACATCTATGACGTTAGGTGGTTTTAAAACCAGATATGATTCTTTCGAAAGGATTCCTTGGGAAGGATCTGGATATTCTATCGATAGGTATAATAAGTGGTATACTTCAACGAATGTAGAAGAAAGTAAAGATAGTAGATTCGGTAGTGCAGCTATACAAGGAATACAAGTTGAAGGATCTGATTTGCCTCATGGATTAGGGTTTTCAGCTATAATCGGAAAATCAAATTTTAGTGGAGGGTATCAAAGTTGGTTGAAGCAATCTCCAAAGAAAATTCAAGCGTATAGAGTAAATAAGAAATTTGGACAACATATTATTGGACTAAATTATTCAAATTCTTTTGGGGAAACCGATCAGTTTAATAGAAAGAAAGAATCTACCACTATACTTACTACAGATGCTACTATAAACCTAGGCAGCTTTTCTATAGTTTCTGAAATAGGAATGGGAAGTTATTCTAATCCAATCGTTAGCCAAAAGAGTGGCGAAGCTATTAACGTTATCGAATCTAATACTAGAAATTTTCTTCGTCTACCTTTTACGATACAATTTTTTCAAGTCAGTCCTAATGTCGTTAATCTAAATAGTGAAATGCAAAATTCTTCTGTAGGAAGTCTCTCACAATCTTTTGGTGATTCTACTCAATTGAATACTAAAAAAGGTGGAATATTTGATATAGGACAATTAACAAATAATAGAAGAGTACTTAATTTAATAATCAATAAAAATATTAGAAATTTTAAGCTTGGATTAGGTTTTTCTGCTGGTCAAGAAATAGAAAACCTTTATAATGAAATTACCTTTCAACATAGATTAAATAGAACAAGTAGAGCACAATTTAATTTTTATCAAAGTCGCGTTGGTCCCTACGATAGAATCTACAGCGTATTCCTGACAACATTTGAATCTATTAGAATAACGAATCCTGGAAATACGGATGCTTACAGAAAAGGATTTAATATTGTCGATCTCACCTTGAAATATAAGTTTTGGTTATTTAATCGTCAAGTAATACTTTCTAATTATACCAATTATAATACCGTTCAAAAAGGGTTGTCTGCTTTACCCGTTAATCAAGACAAAGCGTTCATTACTTATTTGTTTAATGAATTTATAACAGTATATGAACTTTCTCGTGGCCTCTGTATAATAGGGTTACTTGGCACAGAAAAAGTTATTGGAAATTCGGATACAGAGGCCGCTGCCAATGGAAAAAATGTGAATCAGACTGGCTATGCTTATGGAATTGGGTTGGATATAGATATAAATGATAAGGCGGGATTTTATATTAGACATCGATGGTTTGAGCATAAAGATACCAACTTCGTTCTCGATAAATTTAAAGGACAAGAAACAAGTGTTGAATTTAAAGTTTTCTTTTAAAAATGACTACAATGATAAAACGAATAACAACTACAGTACTTTTTCTTTTATTAGTTCAAATGACCATGGCTCAATCTGCGAATGTGTCCTTTAACGGGCTTGGACGATTGTACTTAACGGATAATTATTTAAAAGGAAATCTTGTAGATAAAGATACTGTTTCTCCAAATAGAGGTACTGGTGGCTATATATTATTTGATTTAGGATTAAATCTCCAAGCTTCTGATTTATTAAAAGTGACGGCTGTGATGAGAGCTAGAAACGAGTTCGGAGGTTTTTTTGGAGATGGAGCAGCACTTGAATTTAGACAATTTAAAATGAGCGGATTTTTAGGCTCTAATAAAAAAAGTATTAAATACGAAATCGGAGATATTGATTTGAAACTGACAGAGTATACTTTGTTTAATTTCCAAGAGATATATAACGATTACGAAGCTGATGCTTTTAAAGCAAGAAGAAGTATTACTTCTTATGAAAATTTCAATGTGGGAGAAAACTGGCGTGTGCAGGGTATACATTTGAATTCTGGATTTGAGTTTGATAATTTAGTAAAGTCTGCAATGTTAAGTGGCTTCGTGGTAAGAACAAAAAGCTCTCCATCGTTTCAATTTCCAGACCGTATAATTTTAGGTGGAGAGGTAGATTTGGTACAGAGTAACTATTTTGAAGTCGGAGCAAATTATATTCAACTCTCTGACCTCTCTCAAACGGTTCAAAATTCTTCTTATAACTACAACAATCGAGTATTGACAGGGGATTATAAAATCAATTATTTAGCTGATAAAATTAACATCTCATTATTAGGAGAAGCAGGGACAAGTACTTTTTCTTACAGTGATAAATCGTTGAATGATTCAAATTCTTTTAATGATATTTTTTATGACATGAAATTAAAAACAGTATACAAACCATTAAACCTCACTGCTACTTTATCGTATCGTGATGTGGGCGCTAATTTTAGAAGTGTTGGAGCACAGACGCGTAGAACCCTAGATTATGGTACTCCAAGCATTTTTGGACAAGTAGATCAATCCACTACACTGCGCACTCCTAATGAATTTGACAGGTATTCTCAGCCAGAAATCTATAACAGAACTATCTCTCCAGTGCTAATGACTTATAATCCTCGGTACAATCTAGTAGCACCTTATGGAAGAGCTACTCCGAATAGAAAAGGATTCACAGTAACTATTGCTACGGAAGATAATAAGAAATATATAAAAGCAGATGTAACTGTAGAGTCTCTATCAGAAGTAATAGGAGAGGGAACTAGCGCTAAGAGAAAATTTTTGTCTGTTAGGGGTGGAACGCTGATTGATCTTGGGAAAATAGTAAATTATAAAAAACGCATGTCTATAACGTTTGGAGGCAGGTACGAGAAATCTACGCGTGATATACTCGTTAATATGTCTAGTATTTTAGCTGATGTAGGAATTGAATTTGAGATTTTAAGAAAAGTATTTCTTATTGGTGGATATAAATATATAACATCATCCGGAAATGAATATATAAGTCGTTATAACGATGCTAGCCAAATAGGAAGTTATGAAGATTTTTCTACTACAAATAAAAACATAACCATCGATGAAGGTATTGTACTTGCAGGAATGAAATATCAATTTAATCTGAATACTTATTTTACAGTGCAAGCGAATTTGTCAAGTAATACAAATAAAGATGACATAACAAGAAATTATACCATGAATCAATTATTCTTTGGTTATACAATGAAATTTTAATTAATACAACTATGAAAAAAAGTTTTAACTATATCCTTACTGTACTATTCATTTTTATATTTATTGGTTGTCATAAATATAAAAATGAATCCGTGGGGCCAGATATTGGCATTGCCTCAAAAGATTTTGCCGTTACAACAGCATTTTCATCTAGTGTTACTAGTGTGAATTTCAAAACTGATCCTAATGTATTTTTTAATGCTCAGTTTAATGAAAAAGTAAGTTTTACGATTACTATTATTGGTAGCATTTCGGGAGCTAAAAAAACAATTAAAGGACTGGCTGATAAAATTGACTTAAACAATGCAAATTGGGAAGGAAGTGGAGACTTTGTGTTTTTTGTGGTTGAGCCCTGTGTAGCTGAATTAACGGTGCTTGGCAAAGATGGAATTGTAGGATCTGCTTCCGTAAATGTAACCTCTACTTTGAAAGGGACTTTTATTGCTAATTTTGAAAATTTTAGTTTAGGTGCAAGTGTTGGTTTCTGGGAAGCAAATGAAAAAATTTATTCTGGAAAATCTGATACTGCATTTGAAGGAAGTAAAGGATATAAAATGGAAGGTGTCGATACAAAAGGAGGTGGATTTATTGGGTTATCCTATACGCAGCCTGTAACTAATACTACGGCGTATTATACTAAAAATGGATACTCTGCTTTTGGTCCAGGGAAAATTTATTATACCTATGCAGGATTGCAACAACCCGATTCATTATGGTTTAATATTTTCATTTTTGGTACGGGAGATCCTAATGCTATGATGTATATAAAATTCAAACAAGATGATAATGGAGATGGTACTTATTCTGATCCTACAGAGAATGGATATGAATGGCAATTAACAGACCTTTCTCATACTGGATGGAAATTATTTTCAGTAAACTATTCTACTGTTGTAGTAAGCGGTAATCAAGCGTATGGTGGTGGTGGTGATAAAACACACAGGCCTAATCTTATTCAAAGTATTGAATACGCACTATGGTCTAAAAAGAAAAATGGGAGGGTTAGTCTTGTATACGATTATCCAGTGTTTACATACGGAAAACCTTTTGGGAAGTAATAAAACTATGGTAAAGATATTTAACATATTATTATTGTTTGTTTCAACAACTATGGTCGTATCCTGTATGCGGGTTGTTGAAACTAAATTTGATGAAGACAATTTATTTCACGCAGTATCAGATAATTCTAAATCTACTGTCGAATTATCGAAAGCAATCCCTTCTAAAGAATATAATAATGGAGTGATCGCTGATTTTAATACAGGAGTAAAAAACAACTGGTGGGGTTCTGATAGAATTGTGTTATCAGGAAAAAAAGATGCATTAGTTATAAATGCCTCTTCTGTTGGATTGGCTTATGATCGCTTTGGATATAGATTTCATACATTTTGTGATTTTAGTGAAAATAATATTTTAAGAGTAAGGGCAAGATCAGAGGGCAATTCAATTCCTGTACTTAGAATTGATTTAAAAGATGCGTATGGAAATACTACTAATCATATAGATACTAAAACACGAATTTTAATTTGTGATGACTATGTAGATTACTTTTTTAAGTTCGAAAGTAAGTTTGAGCAAGGTTGGCCTACAAGGACAGCCGTGGATAAAAAAAGAATTTCAGAATTGGAATTATTTATAAATCCTGGTGGCCCTGGCTATACGGGTACAATTTATATTGACGAGATAACTGTTATTGATGAAAAAAAAATAAATAGTAATGCCGAAAATACTTGCATCGTTAATGTGCAAAATAATTCTAAAATTGACATGAAATATTGGTGGGTAAACGATGCTAAATATTCGTTAAAGTACTCAGACGAAGATTCTGCTATTGTTGTTATTTCTAGAGGAACAGGAGCTCATTACGAATCTTTTGGAAGAGGTTTTTCATCTGCCAATTTTAGTGAAAATTCTGTGCTTAAAGTAAGAATAAAAGCAGAGGGTGAGACAGCTCCAGATTTTAGATTGGACATGGTAGATGCAGACGGTAATGCAACAAATGGGGAAGCTATAATAAAAACTATTCCAAATGATAATAAATACAGAGATTATTTTTTCGATTTTAAAGATAAATTTTATCAAGGATGGCCACAAACTAAAAAAGTAGATGAAAAAAATATCAAAGAGTTAATGCTTTTTATTAACCCTGGCAGTAGTAATTATATTGGAAAAATATTTATTTCCGATATAGAAGTAGTTACTAATTTTATACGTAGTTACGACACTAAAAAAAGTTTAGTGCAATTAGATAAAAATATAAATATAGTACAGTCAAACAAGCTAGATCTTTGGTGGGTGGGGGAGGGAGGTACTATAAAAGTTCAGGATAGTTATATAGAAATAATAGCTGAACATACTACTCCGCAAGAAACTATGATCGGTTCAGGCTTTGATACAAAAGATTTATCGATTAGAAATCAATTTAAATTGGTAGTAAAATCATCTCATACTGATTTTGAGGTAAAACTGTTTGATGATAAAGGGAACTCAACAGAGAAAGTTTCACCTCTTACTGTCCAGAAATTGGACAATGGTTTTAGTGAGTATTATTTTAGTTTTACTGAGGCGTTGAAAAAAATAAATTTATACAAGGTGGGAGGTATTACTATTTATTATGGCAGTGAAACCTCTAATTCAAATGATACTTCTACTATTTTAAGAGAAGCTGTTTTTTTTGATAGTACTAAATAATATACGTTAACTATGAATAATATAGAAGAATTTAACACTATAGTGAATACGAAAAATATGAAATGGTATGTTTTGTCTGGCCTAACTCTTTTGATGTTATTGGTTTTATATGCTTTTACTTTTAAAAAGGTAAAGCCTGCCAATCAGAAAAATAAAAATGAAGAACAAGTAGAGAAGCTTTTATCTACTATGACGTTGGAAGAAAAGGTAGGTCAGATGACACAAATCACATTAGATGTGATCTCCAAAAGAGATGGAAAGGGCAATGTAATTGATCCACACCAATTAGATTATGGAAAACTTGATACTGCCATTTCCCAATTTCATGTTGGGTCAATTTTAAATGTTGGGTACCATACATTTGATAAAAAACATTGGAGAAAAATAATTCCAGAGATTCAGAATTATTCTATAAAGAATGGTAAGTCTGGAATTCCTATTTTGTATGGTATCGATGCTATACATGGAGCCACGTATACTGTTGATGCTACGTTGTTTCCCCAGGAAATCGGACTTGCAGCTACTTGGAATCCTAGCCTAGTTGAAAAAGCTGCTGGTATAACAGCTTACGAAGTAAGAGCCTCTTGTATACCATGGAATTTTTCTCCTGTATTAGATATTGGCAGGCAGCCATTATGGTCAAGGTTTTTTGAAACTTTTGGTGAAGATGTTTATTTAACCAAAATAATGGGAGCTTCAATGGTAAAGGGTTATCAGGGTGATGATTTTTCTTCTCCTTATAAAGTAGCGTCTTGTCTTAAACATTATGTTGGTTATAGTTTGCCTGTTAGTGGAAAAGATCGCTCGCCTGCGTGGATACCAGAACGTTATTTGAAGGAATATTTTTTACCATCCTTTGAAAAGTCAATTCAAGAAGGTGCCATGACGGTAATGGTAAATTCTTCAGAAATAAATGGAGTGCCTGGTCATGCTAATTATCATTTACTTACAGAAGTATTAAAAGGTGAATTAAATTTTAAAGGGTTTGCTGTTTCAGATTGGGAAGATATAATAATGTTACATACCGTTCATCATATCGCCTCTAGTGAGAAAGAAGCAGTTAAAATAGCAATAATGGCAGGCATTGATATGAGTATGGTTCCTTACAGTTATAAATTTTCTAAGTGCCTTATTGAATTAGTTAAAGAAGGCCAAGTGCCGATGTCTAGAATTGACGACGCAGTAAGAAGAATTCTTAGAGTGAAATTTCAACTTAATCTTTTTAATAAAACATATTACGACGAAAGTCTTTATACTAAATTCGGTTCCAAAGAATTTTCTGATGTCAGTTATCAAGCGGCACTTGAATCAATCACTTTATTGAAAAATAAAAATAATATTTTACCCCTATCGAAAACTGCAAAAGTATTGATTACAGGAGTGGCCTCTAATTTATTGAATCCTCTTAACGGTGCTTGGACTCATACATGGCAGGGATTAGATACTTCTTATAATACGAAAAATAAAAAAACGATACTTCAGGCAATAAAAGATAAAGTTGGGGCTGAAAAGGTTATTTATGTAGAAGGAACTTCTTACGATAAAGATATTAATACTGAAAAAGTAATTTTAGCGGCGAAAGCTGTTGACTATGTAATTGTGTGCGTAGGGGAACTCCCTGCTACAGAAAAACCAGGAGATATAGACGATCTTTCTATGGCACTTGTGCAGTTGGAACTTATAGAGAAAATAACTAAAACTGGTACTCCAGTTGTATTAGTTATGGCTCAAGGGAGACCAAGAATTATAAGTACAGTAGAGAATCAATTGTCTGGAATAGTTCTAGCTTACCTGCCCGGAAATGAAGGAGGAAGAGCTATCGCAGATGTGTTGTTTGGTGATTATAATCCTAATGGAAAATTACCATATACCTATCCTAGATATACAGGTACGCTTGTACCGTACGATCATAAATACAGTGAAAGAAGAAGTAAAACGGATACCTATGATGCGTATGCGCCTCAATATGAATTTGGTTTTGGTCTTAGTTATACCAGTTTTAAGTATTCAAGTCTTTCCCTAGCAAAAGATACTCTTAATTCAAACGATTCAATAAGTGTTTTTATCACCGTGAAAAATATAGGTAAAATTTCTGGACAAGAAGTAGTGCAGTTGTATATAAGAGATGAATTTTCAAGTATTACTCCACCTATAAAAAGGTTAAGAGCATTTAGGAAAATAACGCTTCAAGCGGGCGAAAGTAAAGTGGTGAACTTTAAACTTCATCCTACCGAACTCTCGTTTGTTGATCTTACTAATTCTTGGAAACTAGAAGCTGGTAGCTTTGAAGCCGAAATCGGTGGATTAAAAAAGATTTTCTATATCAATGAAATAAAAGCTTTTTAACTAAATAAATATTCAATTAACTATAAACAACTTAAAACTATGAAAAAGACACTACTATTATTGGCAATGGCTGTAGGATTTAATCTTGCAAATGCACAAACAACAGTTTTTGACGATTTTAAAACAAGTGGTACGGATTATTGGAATTTTTATGGAAGTAATTATATCAACGATAACGTTACTAATCCTTCGGCAGTAGGAAATACGTCTGTAGAAGTTGGAAAATATACACGATTTGTACCTGTAAATGCTAACGAAGAATATCAAGGATTAGGTTGTAAGCTCAAGCCTGGTTATACTCCTTTCGCATTTTTTTCAAGTTATAATACGGTCGAAATAGATGTATATGCAGCACAAGCTTTCTCGTTGGCACTTGTATTGCAAGATAATGGAGCTTCTAATATTGATGTATTAACAGTTACAAAAAATTATGCTATAGGAGATATTAATACTTGGAAAACATTGACCTTCGATTTTTCAAGTGTTAGCGGCAACGTTATAACTCCTGGCAATGGCTATGCGTTACTTTGGAAGTTTGATGATGGCTTGATGAATTCTACAGCGTTAGATTATTATGTAGATAATTTTGTAGGTAAAACAATTACTACTGGAGTGTTTAATGAAGTTAGTAATACTGTTTCTAAATTAGATCAGAATACTCCTAATCCATTTAGTTCCGTAACTTCTATTAATTATTCTCTAAAACAAGCGGGAGATGTTTCGTTATCTATTTACGATGTTTTAGGTAAACCTGTTGCAAGTCTTATGAATAATCAATCTCAAACGACAGGTGATTATAATTATACATTCAATGCAGAGTCTCTTAGAGAAGGTATTTATTATTATACATTAACAGTAGGAGAGATATCTGAAACTAAAAGAATGGTAATTCAGAAATAATTTTCATATCCCTTGGCCAGTCTGTTTGGATTAAATTGACTGGCCATTCATTTAACTGATTCAACACCATGATAAAATATAGTTGCATAAAGAGTATTGCTTCATTTGTTTGTATTTTAAGTTTAGTAATACAAACTAACGCTAGCGCCCAAGGATATTTAAAGGCTATTGGAACTAAAATTGTGAATGATAATGGCCCTATATTATTACGTGGTTTAAATTTGGGGAATTGGCTGGTGAACGAAGGATACATGATGGAGATGCAACCTGCTGCAGACGCGCCACATGAAATTAAAGATAAGCTTGAAAGTCTTATCGGTAAAGAAAATACAGCTCATTTTTTTGAAGTATATAGAGCAAGTTATGTTCAGGAAAGAGATATTGATACGCTTTTCAAGTTGGGATTTAATCATGTGAGACTACCTTTTCATTATAATTTATTAACACCTGAAGATTCTCCTGGAGTATATCTAGAGAAAGGTTTTGCCTATATTGACAGCACTATTTCTTGGTGTAAAAAAAGAAATATGTATGTAA
This sequence comes from Cytophagales bacterium, assembly GCA_031416415.1. Classification (GTDB taxonomy): domain Bacteria; phylum Bacteroidota; class Bacteroidia; order Cytophagales; family Cytophagaceae; genus JANYCO01. The sequence goes on from JANOTP010000231.1 coordinate 27,844, forward strand.
TATTAGACATGCATTGCGTGCCAGGTGCTGCTAATGCTGCTGGGCATGGGGATAGCCACGGTGCTGCTGATTTGTGGAATTATACAAAAAATCAAGATCGGTTGTGTCAGATTTGGAAATACATTGCAAAAAAATATGAAAGCGAACCTACTGTTGGAGGCTATGATTTAGTTAACGAGTCTGTAAATACTGACGATCAACCAGACAATAAATTAATGCGAAAAGTTTTTATTAGAGTAACTGATAGTATTAGAACGGTGGATAAAAAGCATATCATTTTCATTGAGGGGAATTGGTACGGTTCTGATTTCAGAGGCTTAACGCCAACATGGGATAATAACATGGTATATAGCTTTCATAAATACTGGGTGCCACCTACAACAGAGCATTTGCAATATTTGTTGGATATCATGAATGAGTATAATGTTCCATTGTGGTTAGGGGAATCTGGTGAAAATTCTAATTCATGGTACTGTGATTTGATAAAAATTTTGGAAGAAAACAATATAGGATGGTGTTGGTGGACCTATAAAAAACCAAATTCAATTACTTCTCCTTTTAGATTGGTTTTTACTCCGGGCTGGATTCGCTTAAAAGATTATTGGAAAGGCGCTATAGAAAAACCTTCAACTGAATTTATTACCAATTCATTATTGCATTTCGCTAAAAGTACTACGCTCGATAATTGTGAGTTTAATCCTGATGTATATGAGGCTATCATGCGAAAAGATTATTCAATAAAATCTACTCCCTGGCCTTTTTCAAGCAATAAAATACCAGGTAGGTTGAATGCTATTTGGTATGACATAGGCAGGCAGGACGTAGCCTATAAAGATAATGTATATGCAACAAATTCTAATAACCCATTTTTAACTTGGAATAATAACTGGGTGGGAAGAAATGATGGCGTGGATATGGAGATTCAAACGGATTCTACTGGAGTGAATTATACCATGACTGGAATTGAATCTAATGAGTGGGTTAAGTATACCATAGATGCTAGTAAAGGAGGAAATTATTTTATTAATTTTAGAGTTGCAGCTGCAGGCAATGGAGCCATCGTTAAAGTATTGGTAGATGATAAAAATGTTACCACTGTTAAATTAAAAGGTACTCAGGGTGGACATAAGTGGAAAACTGTAACTTCAGATAAATTCTTTGTCAAAGAAGGTAAACATGAAATTAAATTAGTTTTCAAAAAAGGAGATTTCAATTTCAATTATATGGAGTTTGTAGCTGAATGAATAATGGGTGATGAAAGGGTGTATGATATTTTTAATTTATTTCCATAGTTTTAAAAGCGGTAAAAGGATTTTGATAATAATTTTTTTAGATGATAATTTATAGTATAATTATAAATTAATAAGAGGGTTATAATAAAAAAAGCAACATTAGTCAAAATTAATCTATAGCATATACCTTCCTGATAAAACAAACAGACCTTAAATGGAATCATTCTAGTAGTAAATTTGTTTTTGGATGAAATAAACTGACTTGTTTGTCTAAATATTAAAACATGCAGGAAACTTACTTATAAATTTAATTAAAATGAAAGTAGAAATCTGGAGTGATGTGATGTGTCCCTTTTGTTATATAGGGAAAAGGAAATTTGAAAAAGCACTTGGTGAATTTTCAAACAAAGAAGATGTTGAACTAGTATGGAAAAGTTTTCAGTTAAATCCGGAAATGAAAACACAACCGAATAAAAATATTAATGAATACCTCGCGGAAGTAAAAGGTTGGACGCTTGATTATGCTAAACAAATGAACGCGCATGTAACCAACTTAGCAGCAGCCGAAGGGTTAGAGTATAATTTGGACAAATCAGTACTGGCTAATTCTTTTGATGCTCATCGATTTGTCCAGTTAGCGAAAAAGCATAATAAGGGAGATGCTGCCGAGGAGCAATTGTTTAAAGCCTATTTTACTGATGGCAAAAATATTGCAGAACATAGTGTACTTATTGAATTGGGTAAATCTATAGGCTTAGATTCGTTAGAAGTTAAAGAGGTATTAGATACTAATCTTTATACAGAAGAGGTTCAAAAAGACATTTACGAATCAAGACAAGTAGGTGCAAGAGGGGTTCCTTTTTTTGTATTTAATGGAAAACATGCAGTTTCTGGGGCTCAAGATTCTACGGTTTTTTTGACTGTGCTAAAAAAATCTTGGGAAGAGTTTGAGAAAGAAAATTCTAAAATAGTAGGTTCTGTAACAGAAGGTGAAATTTGCTCACCTGAAGACGGCTGTAGTGTATAAAAATAATTTATTCTTGTTTTTATAATATTTAATCTTTTTAAAACAGCTTTAGAGAGTCTCTAAAGCTGTTTTTTATTTTTAGAGTATAAAGATTTATCGAATTGTTTTTTAGTTGGTTTCTTATTATTATTTTAGATTCGAAACTTTAATGATATTTTATGAAGAATATATTTCTATCCGTTTTTATTCTTTTGTTTTTCCGCGTAGGAATTTTTGCACAAGTCTATACTATTGAAACTGTGCCAAACCCTACTTCTAATGGAAATGGCTATGTGAGCGATCCTGATCATGTGTTGACGGAGGAGACCGTTGCTTTGGTTAATTCTTTATTTGTACAATTAAAGGACAGTACTTCTGATGAGGCCACTCTTGTAGTATTAAAATCTATAGGTGACGAGTTGCCCAAAACTTTTTCAACCGCTCTTTTTAATAAGTGGGGGGTAGGTTTGAAAGGAAAAGATAATGGATTGATGATTTTGATGGTGATGGATCAGCATAGAGTGGAATTTGAAACAGGTTATGGAATGGAAGCTGTTCTACCAGATGCTATTTGTAAAAGGATAGAGATGGATTATATGATTCCACGTTTCAAAGAAGGAAATTTTGATCAAGGAATAATAGATGGTATTAATGTGGCTATAGATATAATGCAGAATAAAGAAAATTCAACTTATTTTTTAGAAATGAGTCCACAACCCGATGATTCTTATACTAATACGGATGCTAAAGATATTGTTACAGGGATATTTGCTCTTATGTTTATTATAATTGTAGGGATTATTTTTCTTGTAAAACGTACAAATAAATCTTTTGAAGATTTATACGAAAGTGCAACTGAAAAGCAAAAGGAAAAAATAACGTTGGTGATTAGCAAAGGGAAGTGGGTTACATTCTATTTGATTATTCCATTGGCAATTATGAGTTTTATGTATTTTTTCTATGGAGGAGAAGCTTACATAGTTGATTTTGTTGTTGCTTTTTATCTCTATTTTATTTTTATTTTTATAGAAAAACGATTACGTTCAAATGATTTTTATGCAAAAAAGTCTATTCAAGACGATTTTTATGGAAACTATGTTAAGTATGCAAAAGCTCATGAATACTGGTGGTGGACAGCTTTGTTTTTTCCTGTTCCTTTTTTGATTTATATTTTTTATTATTTAAATCAAAAAAATAAGTTACGAAACCATCCTAGAAATTGCAAAAATTGTACTGACCCAATGTTGAAGCTTGATGAAATTGCAGACGATACTCATTTGTCTAAATCACAGTTATTAGAAGAGCAATTGAAATCAATTGATTACGATGTATGGTATTGTGGAGGTTGTTCGGCAAAACAAGTTTTGAGTTATAAAAATATTTTTTCTAAGTATAACGAATGCGCAAGTTGTGGCACTAGAGCTTATTATTTGTATAGCAATGTTACCATTGTTTCCGCTACCTATGATAGTAGTGGTACAGGTGAAAAAACATATAAATGTAAATTTTGTAATAAAACACATTCTGAAACGTATACAATCCCGAGGAAAGAACGATCTTCTTCGTCTTCCTCTTCTGGTGGCGGAAGCAGTTTTGGTGGTGGTAGTTCTGGCGGCGGCGGTTCTGGAAGTAGCTGGTAGCTATTTAAGTTAGATTTACAACACTATCATTTCTTAATAGTGTTAAGTAGTTTTGTTATATAAAGAGAATAGTTTTAAATTTAAGAAGGAATTTATATATACTTAATAGTTCGAAATTCTAATTAAAAATTACACTATAAAAAATAGAAAATGAAAGAAGCTAATGCTCTAAATAAAGTCGCGGAGTTTCATAGGACCTTTAAACATCCTATACAAGATAACCCAATTATTCCTGCTGTTGAAAGATGTAAATTACGAATTTCGCTTATAGCAGAAGAATTAAAGGAGTTGGAAGATGCCATTAAAGACAACGATGTCGTAGAAATTGCAGATGCACTTTGTGACCTTCAATATGTTTTGTCAGGTGCTATTCTTGAATTTGGATTAGGTGCTAAATTTGATGAATTATTTTCGGAGGTGCATAATTCCAATATGAGTAAAGCTTGTATTTCAGTTGAGGAAGCTGAGTTAACAATTCGTTATTATGAGAAGAAAGATGGTACAGAAGCTTATTATGTTGAAAGTGATGGTAAGTTTTTAGTGTATAGAAAAGGAGATAATAAAACACTTAAATCTATCAATTACGAGCCTGCCAAATTAAAAGAAATAATTGTTCCTAACTAATTATAAATAGAATGAATTTTACAACGGCCTCTAATACAAAATCAAACGACTCATCGTTGTTGCATAAAATTTATTTGGGACTATTTTTTGTAATCTGGATTTGGACTTTTATAGGTACTACAGATAATAAAAATTGGTTAATTGAAAATACGCTTACGATTGTTTTTGTTTCAGTACTTTTTTTTACGTTTAAAAAATATCGACTTTCTGATCTTAGTTATACTTTTATATTTGTCTATCTTCTACTTCATATATATGGAGCTATGTATACCTATGCGGAGAACCCTTTTGGCTATTGGTTACAGGAGGTTTTGCATACTTCACGTAATCATTATGATAGGATTGTTCACTTTAGTTTTGGATTTATGCTCGCCTATCCAATGCGAGATTTATTTTTAAATATTTTTCAATTTCCGCCAAGGTACTCGTGGTTATTGCCTGCTGAGATTACAATGTCATTTAGTGGGTTGTATGAAATTATTGAATGGCTAGTAGCAGATGTGTTGTATCCTTCGCACGGTGTTGCCTATTTAGGTACACAAGGCGATGTTTGGGATGCACAGAAAGATATGGGTCTTGCCTTTTTTGGAGCAGTTAGTATTCTCTTTGTAGCCTTTATATTAAAAAAGGCAGTAGGAAATAAATTAACTCCTACTGCCTTGAATGTGTAAAAGGGAGAGATTAAATCTCTACCTTTTCATGGTTCTCAAATATTATTTTATTATTGTCTGATAGTGTAACTGCTATTACAGAATCTTTTTTTATTTTTCCAGAAAGTATTTCTTTTGAAAGTTCATTCAATATTAATCGTTGAATAACTCTTTTAAGTGGTCTTGCTCCAAATTGTGGGTCATAACCTTCTTCTCCTAACATATCAAGGACTTCATTAGTAGCTTCCAGTTTTATATCACTTTCTTCAAGGCGTTTTTTGATTGATCGAAACTGTATTTCAACAATTTTTCTTATTTCAGTTCTTGATAAAGGTTTGAACATAATTACTTCATCAATTCTATTTAAGAATTCAGGACGAAGCGTTTTTCTTAATAAATCAAACACTTCAGTTTTTGCTTTTTCTGTATATTCTTCTTCATAATGTTCTTGCATATTATTCCCCATCAAAGCGACTTTTTCTTTAAGGTCTTCGAAATTTTGTTGAATAAGATGGGCGCCAATATTAGACGTCATTATAATAATAGTATTTTTGAAATTTGCCAATCTTCCTTTATTATCGGTTAGTCTTCCATCGTCTAATACTTGTAGTAAAATATTAAATACATCAGGATGCGCTTTTTCTATTTCGTCGAGTAGAATTACAGAATACGGTTTCCTTCTTACCGCTTCGGTGAGTTGCCCACCTTCGTCATAGCCTACATAGCCAGGAGGAGCTCCCACAAGCCTACTTACAGCATGGCGTTCTTGGTATTCAGACATGTCAATACGTACCATTGCATTTTCATCGTTGAATAAAAAGTCTGCAAGTGCCTTAGCCAATTCTGTTTTTCCTACACCCGTTGTTCCTAAGAAAATGAAAGAGCCTATTGGTCTTTTTGGATCTTGTAAGCCAGCTCTACTTCTTCTTACTGCATCAGATAAGGCTTGAATTGCTTCCGTTTGTCCAGCTACACGTTTGCCAAGTTCGTCTTCTAGGTGAAGTAATTTTTCTCTTTCTCCTTGAAGCATTTTTGATACTGGTATGCCTGTCCATTTACCAACTATTTCAGCAATGTCTTCGGCTGTGACTTCCTCTTTAAGCATAGTGCTTCCTTCTTCGGAGAGTTGCAGTTGTAATGTTTTTAATATATCCTCGCTTTCTTTTATTTTGCCATAGCGCAACTCCGCTACTTTCCCATATTCCCCAGCGCGCTCTGCTTGATCGGCTTGGAGTTTATAATTCTCAATATTTTCTTTAGCTTTTTGAATGCCGTCAATAATATTTTTTTCGTTCTGCCATTGAGCTTTTAATTCATTTCTGATTTCATTGAGTTCAGCAAGTTCTTTCGTAAGAATGTTTTCTCTTTCTTTATTGTCTTCTCTTCTGATTGCTTCACGTGCAATCTCTAATTGCATTATTTTTCGTTGAACTTCGTCGAGCTCTTCAGGCAAAGAATCAATTTCTATTCGAAGTTTAGAAGCTGCTTCATCCATCAAGTCAATCGCTTTGTCGGGAAGAAAACGATCTGAAATATAACGGCTGGATAGTTCTACTGCCGCGATGATAGCGTCGTCTTTGATTCGTACACCATGATGAAGTTCATATTTATCTTTTATTCCACGAAGTATTGAGATAGCGTCTTCTTCGTTTGGTTCGTCTACTATTACCGATTGGAAACGTCTTTCGAGTGCTTTGTCTTTCTCAATATATTTTTGATATTCTTTTAGTGTAGTGGCACCAATTGCATGAAGCTCTCCTCTAGCCAAGGCTGGCTTTAGTAAATTGGCAGCGTCCATAGCTCCTTCACCACCACCACCAGCTCCTATTAGTGTGTGGATTTCATCTATAAATAAAATAATTTCTCCATCAGCGTCTGTTACTTCTTTAATTACAGATTTTAAACGCTCCTCAAATTCTCCTTTGTATTTTGCACCCGCTACCAATAAACCCATATCTAACGAAATGAGTGTTTTTGTTTTTAAATTTTCAGGCACATCGCCTTGTACAATTCTTTGCGCAAGCCCTTCTACAATTGCAGTTTTACCTACCCCTGGTTCTCCAAGCAAAATGGGATTGTTTTTAGTTCTTCTAGATAAAATCTGTAATACTCTCCTTATCTCTTCATCTCTTCCAATTACAGGATCTATTTTTCCCGCTTTTGCAAGTTCGTTAAGGTTTTTAGAATATTTTTCTAACGATTTATATTTTGACTCAGCATTTTGATCGGTAACCTTGCTGCCTCCACGGAGTTCCTTAATAGCTACTTTAAGATGTTTTTCTGTAAATCCTGCATCTTTAAGTATAGTTGCTATCTTATCTTTTCCACCTAATAAGGCAAGAAATATATGTTCTATTGCTACATATTCATCGCCAAATTCCTTTAGATAATTAGTTGCTTTGGTAAGTACCGCAGCTGCATCATTTGATAAATATGGACTTCCGCCTGTTACTTTTGGATAGGTTTTAATAATTTCTTCAATCTTGTCTTCCGCTAATTTTTTATTTGCTCCAATTTTTTTGAACAAAAAGGAAATCATATTTTCATCTACAGAAAGGACAGCTTTTAGTATATGACCCGTCTCAACAATTTGCTGCTCATTTACAGCTGCTAATTCAGTGGCTTTTTGAATTGCCTCCTGAGATTTTATAGTATAATTATTAAAGTTCATAGTTTCCAAATCTTTATAATGTGAATCAACTTCATCAAATTAAAAACCATCTTTGTTATTTGCAATGATTTAGGTCACTATGACTGAATGGCGAGTTGCTTTTTTCTAATAAACAAGACAAAATGACTTAGTAATGAGATTTTTATAAATTTTATGCCACTCTAGCGTTGTATTTATATAAGTTAGGCTAAGCAAACTTTTATGAAAATATTTCGTATTATTGGTTTCTAATAAACCTTAAATTACTACCTAACTATTTTTATGAAGAAAAAAGGATTTCTATGGGATGCATTGGGGACTGCATTGTTTTGTATTATTTTATTGTGGGGTATTTCTAATTTGAATATTAACCTTGAAATTATTAATCCTGTTTCACAAACATTTGAGGACTTTGAATTAACAGATCTGGTTTTTTCAAAAATCAGAGAAAGTCCAGATGTGGATCCAAATATTGTTTTAGTGAATATAGGAACATCTGGAAGGAGAGAAATTGCAGAACAGATTAATATATTAAGTAAGTATAAACCAAAAGTTATTGGAATTGATGCTCGTTTTTTTTATGAATTAAGAACTGGTATACCGGAGGAAGATTCAATATACATGGAAAGTGATAGTATATTAGCCGATGCTTTTAAAAATGCAGGGAATATTGTTTTGGGCTGTG
>JANOTP010000232.1:0-10548 GCA_031416415.1 Cytophagales bacterium
TAAAATTAACGAGAGTAATTTTAATATAAAAGCATTAGCGCTTTTTAATTATCAATACTCACATAACCCTGTTTACGCAAACTATGCAAATTTAGTCAAGAAAACGCCCGATACAGTAAAAACCATTACAGATATACCTTATTTACCTGTTACCTTTTACAAAACTGAAAAGGTGATTACTGGAAACTCAACTCCTAAACGTTGTTTTTATAGCAGTGGCACTACAGAAAGGCAGTTCCGAAGCAAACATTATGTTTTAGATCTCGAGCTTTATGAAAAAACTTTTAGAGAAATTTTCATAAAAAAATACGGACCTATTTCAAACTATATAATACTTGCGTTGCTTCCCTCCTACCAAGAAAATCAGGATTCCTCACTGCTCTATATGGTTGAAAATCTGATTGAAGAAAGTGGTTCAAAACATTCTGCATTTATTTCTACTGATTTTGATTTGTTTTTGAAAAATTTGTCTAGTTATAAAAAAGAAAATAAGAAGGTACTCCTTATTGGTGTAGCCTACGCTTTGCTTGAGCTTGCCGAACTTCATGGCCCTGACTTATCTGATTTCATAGTAATGGAAACAGGAGGAATGAAAGGTAAAAGAGCAGAAATGATAAAATCTGAACTTCATGAATACTTAAAAAAACAGCTACATACCTCTACAATACATTCTGAATATGGAATGACAGAACTACTTTCCCAAGCCTACTCGAGGGGTGAAGGAATATTTGAATGTCCATCTTGGATGAAAGTACTTATTAGGCAAGTTAATGATCCATTTGACGTTAAATTAGAGGGAAGAGGAGCGCTAAATATCATTGATATGGCCAACATTGACTCCTGTGCCTTTATAGAAATTCAAGACCTTGCCACTATTCATCCCGATGGAAGATTTGAAATTTTAGGACGAATGGATAATACTGAAATGAGGGGTTGTAATTTATTGTACGCTTGATTATATTGAGTTAAAATTCTATAAAATGAAAAATTCGACACTAGTAATTCTTATATGTTTAGTTTTGAGTATAGTTTCTTGCAAAGCAGGTAAAAAATCAACTCCAAACTACGGATCTCAAAAATCAACTTCGAACTGTAACTCCTAACAAATTTAAGGAAACTGTAATTTCCCACTTCCAGAAAGTTGTTCATATTCCACAATAGGAGGATGTCCAGCACAGTTAATATTTCCTGACCCTCCTATTTTTGCTTGGAGCAAACTATCGCAATAAATGTTTGCATCCAGTAAAGACTGATTCGACATGACAAACCATTTAACATACATTTTTTCTGTATTCGTAGAGGAATTATTAAAACAACTTCCCGCAATAGAATTAGATTTTCCGCTAAGCCGTAAGGTGGTATGATCATCAGCAAGAAATCCTATAAATTTTGAATCTATTGTAAGGTCAACTTCTCCATAAGAAACACAATTCAACCTAAGAGTATCTGTTTTTATATATTCGCCATTACTGATTTTTCCATATCCCTTCTGAATGATTTTTTTAGCTTGGTTTATCCCTATATACACATTCATAGCGTGCTTATAACTTCGAACCCAATTGCAGGTGTTTTTATTCTGAATCCGGATTTTATTTCCGTCTTGGTTACATTTTATTTTTGGTAAAAGATTTTCTCCTGCTTCTACGATAATTTTTCCAGTCAGATCCTGAACTAAAATAACATTAATATTATCTTCTACTTCTATTATAGAAAAATCATCAAAATACCTGTCTTCTTTTTTAATATCTCCAGTACTTTTCACACAATCAAACGTTTTTTCTTTAGTACATGAATTGAATGTATAAAAACTAAAAATACAGACTATAAGAATTAATTTTTTCTTTCTCATAAACGTATTCCTCCTCCCCATTCTATCCAGTCTGCTACTCCAAGATGTATTTTCATAATCATGCTTACAAATACTTTATCAGAAACATAATATTTAAAACCTAATTTTTGATAAATGGCTTTATTAATATGAGTGGGATCATGTAAGTATACTCCCACTTGAGTGAGCATTGAAAGACGGTTGATATAAAGCTCATGCCCTGCAACAAAGCCTACTTGAGACCTATTTAAAAAAGTATTCTCAACATTTAATGTATCATAAGAAATTTCTGATTTTTTCGAATGGTCGTAAGAAAAATCGAGCCCAATATTCAACCCACTCTTGAGGTTCATTCTTCTTTCGATGAGGCCATTTATTCCACCCAAAAAATATTTGGGACCATTTACAGGATATACTTCTTTTAAACCAACGAAAGGAGTAATATAAAAATATGTTTTCCGTTTAAAATCAACACTACTATCTCTTTTAAATTCCTCCTTTTTATCTGTAATATTAACTCCAATACCAGCATTTATAGTTGGTAGATTAATACCAAAGTTTGGCCTATGAAGCGCTCCATTAGAAATGTGAACCAACCCTATGCCCACATTAAACAATAGCGTTGAAGAAAGTTGATAGTTGAAATTCAATTGACCATTTAATGCAAAATTTATTCGTTGTGATATAACATTGTTTTTATTATTGGTGTACACATCAAATCTTTTTTCAACATAAGCCATTCCAGAACCCAATCGCCATTGAAGATTTGTACGTCTGGTTTTATAAAGATTCTTACCTGCATGAATTATTACTACTAATGAATTTCCAACAGCCTTTGCTGGATCAAAAGCAAAATAAGATAAGGAATAGCCGACTTGTGGATAGCGATACTCTTGTTGCCAAGCTTTATTACCTTTTGTTTGTTTTATAAGATCAAGTTCAAAAGCAGGCATGTGTTGATTGGAAAGATGTGCTACCTTTTCTGAAAAATTCCATATATAACCGTAGTGAAGTCTAGAACTAAGCGTATAAGAAGGCTTTGGCGAAGTCTGAGCACTACTTATGAATGATATTATAAGGAAGTAACAATAGAAAGCTAAAACTCTCATGGAGAATGACCCTAGTGGTTTATATAACTAATGCAAGGTAAATAAAAGTTTCAAAAAGAAATATTGATTATTTGGTAATCACAGAATCATATCCATTATTAAGACATTCATAAGGAGTATTCAAACTTGTATAATCCAAATAAATTGTAGTAAACGTTTCCCTCAAACAAGTATACGAATCTTTAATAGATTCGTAGGGAATAGTACAACTTGAAAAATCTAAATAAATTGCTGAAAATGCCGTATCCAATGACCTATATGGAGCGTCTAACGATACAAACGGCAACAATTCTAATGCTTTATAAAGGTTAATCGGCAAATTTGTTTTTTCAGACATCGTGTTACTCGTTAAATAGTTAAGAAATTAGTGCCACAACTAGTTATACGTTTTCGTTGATCTATTTGTTAATGCTGATTAGCTATAAAATGTAACTAAGGGAGTAAAACATGGAAAAGGAAGAATAAAAAAGTACAATAAAAAGAGGGAACAGTAAACAAGATTCCTTTCCTGTTTTACTGTTCCCTCTTAATTAACTGTTTACATTATTTAGCGTAGCTTACTGCTCTCATTTCACGAATAACCGTTACTTTGATCTGACCAGGATACTGCATATCATTTTCTATTTTCTTAGAAATCTCAAAAGACAACATTCCAGCTTTTTCATCGGTTACGTTTTCTGCGTCTACCAACACACGAAGTTCACGTCCCGCTTGAATTGCATAACACTTAGTAACACCATCAAAAGACATAGCAAGAATTTCTAAATCTTTCAGACGTTTGATATAAGACTCCATTACCTCGCGTCTAGCACCTGGTCTTGCACCAGAAATAGAATCGCAAATTTGAATAATAGGAGAAATCATATAGGTCATCTCGATCTCATCGTGGTGAGCACCAATGGCGTTACAAATCTCTGGTGTTTCTTTGTATTTTTTAGCCAACTCCATACCCAACAAAGCATGGGGAAGCTCTGGTTCGTCTGGAGAAACTTTTCCAATATCGTGAAGCAGACCAGCACGTTTTGCCACTTTAGCATTTAAGCCAAGCTCAGAAGCCATAGTAGCACAAAGATTGGCTACTTCTCTAGAGTGTTGAAGAAGATTTTGTCCATAAGAAGAACGGAAACGCATTCTCCCTACCATTTTAATAAGTTCGGGGTGTAGACCGTGAATACCTAAGTCGATTACCGTTTTCTCACCTATTTCAATTATTTCTTCGTCAATATTTTTAAACGTTTTTGCGACAATTTCTTCAATACGAGCTGGGTGAATACGACCGTCTTGAACCAATCTGTGAAGTGATAAACGAGCTACTTCTCTACGTACTGGATCAAAACCAGAAATAATAATTGCCTCTGGAGTATCATCTACGATGATTTCTACACCTGTAGCAGCTTCCAGCGCACGTATATTTCTACCCTCACGACCAATGATCTTTCCTTTAATATCGTCGTTTTCTATGTTAAAAATAGAAACACAATTTTCTACAGCATGTTCTGTAGCCGTTCTTTGAAGCGTTTCGATTACAATTTTTCTGGCATCTTTCGTAGCAGTCATTTTAGCTTCTTCTACGATGTCTTTGATATGTGCGGAAGCTTTAGAGCGAGCTTCTTCTTTAAGAGCTTCAACCAATTGATTTCTAGCTTCGTCAGCAGAAAGATTGGCTATTTTTTCAAGTTGAGATACTTGAGAAAGTCTTAATTTCTCAGCTTCTTCTTTTCTTTTGTTTACAATTTCTACTTGAGCAGAAAGATTTTCTTTCATACTTTCAAGTTCTGCTTCTTTTCGGGTATTCTGTTCTATCTGTTTTGAAAGCGTCTGCTCTCTCTGCTTAATCTTATTTTCGTTTTGAATAATGATGTTTTTCTTCTTATTTACTTCATCTTCAAATTCTGCTTTAAGTTTCAGGTACCTTTCTTTAGCTTCGAGTATTTTTTCATTTTTTACTGTTTCACCTTTTAGTTCTGCTTCTTTAATAATCAGTCTTGCTTTTGCTTCAGCATCTTCGTCTGATTTTTTTAGCGATTTCTGAAGTATTATTTTTACAATGATACCTCCAATAACAATTCCGGCAATTCCGGCAACTACAATAAATAATATGTCCATAATGTGTTGGGTTAATAATATAACTTAAACAGCAGAATGATCTGACAAATGCGTATGGAAAGGAAAGTGAGGGAAAAATCAGTCGGATAAAGCAGAAGAAACCAAACTATCTAGTTCAGTTATCTTTGCTAGTAAAACAGAGTCTAAAGCATGATTTATTTCCAATTCGGAGTTATTTACTTTTTCAACAGCGCTATCAAAAGCTACCATTGCAAGTAAATCTTGCTTATCTTCTACACCAAATTGTTCCTTAAACGTTCTGATTTTATCGCTTAATTGCTTTCCGGCTAGTCTGACTTTGTCTTGGTCGTCAGTACTGACCCTCATAGGGTAGTCTCTGTCTACGATCCTGATTTTTATAGATAATTCTCCCATGTGGGGATACTTTTATCGGTTTTTGTTAGTCACTTAACTGCGATATACACTTGTCAATTTCCCTGATGTACTCGTTTATTTTGAGCTTTAACTCATTCGTACTCGTACTATCTTCTACTATTGACTCTACAATCTTACTATTTTTTTCTTGATTTTGAAAATTTTTCAGTGCTTCTTCCTGTTTTTCTGATTTTTCCTTCAACTCATCGTTTTTTATTTTGAATGCTTCTAGCTGAATTTTCAAGGATTCACGCTCCAAAACAAACTTATCACGATTTATCATATACTCGTTTATAGACTCAACTTGCTGCTCGTAAGCATCCTCCATTTCTTTATTTCTATAAGAAAGTTCTTCATTTGATTTCCTAATCTGATCGTATTCCGCTATTAAAGCGTCACTTTTATCTTGAACTTCTTTAAAATGCTCTTGAACTGTGTTAAGGGCTTCCATAAGTCCTTTATTTTCAGATTTTAAAAAATCAAGTTCTTCTTCTAATGCTTCTTTTTCTTCTCCAGTATCTGCACGCTTGTAATTCAGATTATGTATTTCATCTTCTAGGTTTTGAAGATTCATTGCCAAATCTCTATTTTCTTGCATAGAAGACATAAGCTCCTTTTTCAAAGCTTGATGCTCTGAAACAAGTTTCTTCACCTTTATTTCAAGTGATTCGAGATACGACAAAACCCTAGAATTATCCATGAATCGTTAGATTATATTCAAAGATAAGTGATTTAAAAGACTTAGTCAACGATGTTTATAAATGAGGAAGAGGTATGAGGAACAGTAAAGACGAAACAGTAACAGTAAACAAGACGAATCCTGTTTACTGTCTTTTGTTTACTCACTTAAAAATCCTGCTTTTTTCAGATCATCCCAATAATCTGGGTAAGACTTCGCTACTTCTTCTGGACCTTCAATAGTCAAGTCTCCTAGTAAAGCCAGCGGTGCAAAAGCCATTGCCATTCTATGATCTTTGTAGGTTGCGACTGTTTGTCCTTTTACAGAAAACCCAGAACTGACCACTTTGTATTTTTCGTTAGGTACCAATTCTATCAGATCTCCTCCAAATTTTTGCAATTCATTTTGTATAGCAGTAATTCGATCTGTTTCTTTAATTCTAAGACTTTCTAATCCTGTCATGGTGCACTCAATACCTTTTGCAGCGCAAACCACCGCTACGGTCTGAGCTAGATCAGGGCAATGAGTAAAATCCCATTCAAAAGATTCTATACTATTCGTTTTTTCAAGAATAAGTCCCCTATCGGTAAAAGTAGATTTAACACCAAATTTTTCAGCAATAGCTGTAATAACGCGATCGCCTTGCAACGAGTCTGATTTATATCCACGAATTTCTATTGTTGCTTCTTCTGCCAAAGCTACCATGCTAAACCAATAGCTCGCTCCAGACCAATCAGATTCTACAGAATACGTTGAAGGAATATATTTCTGAGGAGCTATTTCAATTGTATTTTTCGTCCAATCCGTTTTAGCTGTTACTCCAAATAGTTTCATCAACGCCAAAGTCATTTCTATATAAGGCTTCGAACCTACTTTGCCTTCTAACTCTAAGATCATTCCATTAGGAAAAGTTGGTGCCACCATCAACAATGCCGTAATATATTGACTACTTACATCGCCTCGTATTTTCAAGCGATTAGTTTTTATATTATTCTTATCAAATTTTTTAATGCTTAATGGAGGATAACCTTCTTTATTTTTATAGTCAATGCTACAACCCAATTCACGCAATGCATCTACCAATAATTTGATTGGTCGTTCACACATGCGATCTGTTCCTGTCATCTCGGCTTCACGTCCACTTACTGCGCAGAATGCTGTAAGAAAACGCATCGTTGTTCCAGCATCAATCACATCTAAAACGTACTCCTTAGAGCTCAGTAAACGAATCATCGTTTGGGTATCTCTAGCATTAGAAAGATTATCTAACGTACATTTTCCACCTGTAAGTGCATCAATTATCAATACACGATTGCTTTCGCTCTTTGACGATGGGGGTGTTACACTACAGTTAATTTTTCCTGTATGTTTTTTAATAAAAAGATTTGAGGCCATTACTTCCATAATTTCAGGGCGCAAATATAAGACTTTTAATTAAAAATATACTTCAAAAAAATACCTGTAAGGCTTTGGGAAACCTTACAGGTATAAAAATTATAATTAAGCAGCAGTTGTTACTTTCTTCTGAGCTTTTTCTTTCAATACGCCAACCAATTCTTCAATAGCCTTTTCTTTCATTGGATTTACTACTTCATTTGGAAGATTGGCTTTAGAGACAAGAGGTTGTATTTGTTCGTCATAAATACTATTCGCCTGATCTTGTAAGTAAGAATCTAGTTGTTCTCCTGCCATCTCTGCTGTTTTAGTATCTAATTTTTTGTCTTTAGTACTAGAAACGGCTTTTTTCACTCTACTCGCAAGGTAAGCAAGCGTAATGGGCTGTCCTACTACAGGAGCACTGCCCAGCATATTGTACAAAGTTTCAATCATAATAGTAAAATTAAGGTTAGGTTTATTAGTGATTAAAAGTAAAGATTAGAATTCAACAATTCTATTTAATTTATTATTAATCAGGGACTATAATGCCTAATTATGGACATTTAATAAACTTATCGCTATTTTTGAAGCCAAATGGCAAAAGATCATAGCAATTTCTTTCAAGACGTATTTGAAGTAGTAAAACTCATTCCTAAAGGCAGAGTAAGCTCTTATGGTGCCATTGGCGAGTATTTGGGATTAAAATCTTCTGCACGAATGGTTGGTTGGGCAATGAATGCTTCTCATGGAGAAAAAGGCGTACCTGCTCATCGAGTTGTAAACGCTAAGGGAATGCTTACTGGAAAACATCATTTTGAAACACCAAACCTCATGCAACAACTTTTAGAAAAGGAAGGTATAAAAGTAGAAAATGATGTAGTACTAGAGTTCAAAAAAATTTTATGGTTGCCAAAAAATGAGCTACTATAAAGCTGAATTTTATAAAATAAAAACGGAATAATCTATACTTAAAAATGGAAGCGAATTACTTAATTGAATCCTTACAACTTCAACCGCACCCAGAGGGTGGCTATTATAAGGAAACCTATCGATGTAGCAAGCAAATGTCAGTAGAAGGAAAAATAAGAAATATAAGTACCGCAATCTATTTTCTACTTGAAAATGATAATAAATCTCATTTTCATCGAATCAACTCTGACGAGTTTTGGTTTTTTCATCAAGGAGAATCTTTAGAAATTTTATTAATTGAAAATAACCAACTTAAAACTATAAATCTAGGCAATAACATTATCGAAGGTGAAGTTCCTCAAACAGTGGTGCCCGCCAATACATGGTTTGCGTCCCGAGTTAAAAATTCGATGGGGTACTCACTTGTCAGCTGCACTGTAGCTCCAGGATTTGATTTTGCAGATTTTGAAATGGCTAAAAAAACAGAGCTTCTAAAAGAATTTCCCACACTAAATAATATAATTGAACTTATGACATTAGAATAAATTAATTCGATAGCGTTAACTCTATTGAACTAGTCTAAAATAAATAGTTATTTTTATTTTCTATGCTATTACTCTACTTTACAAATTTTAATCGTTTCAATTTCTTTATCCTTCTCCAACTTCAAGAGATAACAACCAGAAGAAAGCTCTTTACCAATACTTATAACCTCCGATGGATTTGAAATTAATTTATGAATAACCTCACGACCTATCATATCAAAAATCGAATATTGAATATAATCTAACTTTCCTGTTATTAAAAGAGATGTCTCGTTTTCAAATACAGAGGAAATTAAAACTATGTTTTTTGTTTTAACAATTACTGACTTCAACTCGCTATCCTTTTTACTTCCATCTAGATCTACACTACTAATTTTATAATATGAATTTCCTTTAGGCATAGTATTATCCTCAAAACTATAACTACGTGCAGTAGTGCTATTACCTGAAGCAGGAACTACACCCATCAAATAGAAATTAATTCCATCGTCCGATTTTAATACTTCAAAATAATTACTGTTTTGCTCGGAAGCCGTATTCCAATTCAATAAGACTTTATTATTAGTTGGTATTGCTGTAAATTCTATAAGTTCTACTGAAGCCGGACAGCTAATAGTTACGGTAGCCGACAAGGTAGTATAACCCAAACATGGGTCAGGAATTTGAACACTATACGTAGTAGTTGTACTTGGTGATAACGTAACAGAGGTACTATAAATGTTAGGGCTTATGGTTCCATTTGTTCCATTGTTAGTCGACCAAACATATTTTGGCTGACCAAATACTTTAAATTCCCATAGCGAATACCCATAAGAAGCTAAAGACCTAGCAGTACCATACATTCTTACATACCTAACGTTAGTAGCACTAAATACTACTTTATTATGCCCTCCAGTATTGGTTGTAGTAGAAAATCTATTCGTCCACGTAGTAGCATCGGTAGACGTTTGAATTTGATAGGCGGTAGCATAAGCTCCTTCCCAATCCAACACAACACTGTCTATATCGGCTATGGATTGCAAATCCACATAAATCCATTGTGGATCTACAGCCCAATCACTTGCCCATCTACTGCCTAAATTCCCATCTACTGCTTGAACTTCATTCCCACCTCCACTAGAGGCTACTACTGGATTGTTTAATGCTAGATTAGTACCTCTTAAAGAAGTAAGCGATGGCAGTGTAACAGGAACTGAACCACTACAAATAGTAGTGTCTTTTATAACATGACTAGTGAGCGTAGCATCAATATTTATTTGCTGAATATTACTAAACCCTCCAGTAGTAGATGTAAATCCCCAATACACATATTGTCCACCAGGAAAAACATTCGCTTTTATATCGTATACAATATTTACTCTTAAAGAGCCGTTAAAATATACTTTTAGTTCTTTTGATGTAGCATTATAATTTATTTGAAAATCATACCATAAATCTGTTTTAACATTTGTAAGTACTGCATCCATTTGTATTGGAGCAGTAATATTATTAGCACTACCATCGTGTACTACATCTCCATTTTTTTCAACAGCTATATGATCGAAAGTAGGATCATTATTAACCTCAAAACCTGTTCCTGCAATATTTCTATAGGTATCAAATTCTATTGCCATGGATTGC
>JANOTP010000233.1:0-6612 GCA_031416415.1 Cytophagales bacterium
AGTGTATGATCAAGATCAAAGAATATATGTTTGTAAATTGAAGTCATTAAAATTTCAGCTTTAGTCTTTCTACAGGGATATTATTTATAATATGACTAGTGAAGATTTCCTCAACATCTGAAACTTGAACCTTCCCATAAAAAACACCTTCTGGGTAAACTACTACGGAAGGTCCCATACCACATGTGTCAAAGCAGCCAGCTCTTTGTGCTCTCACATTCATAGATAAATTATTGTTTTTAACTAGCGCCTTAAAAGCGTCAACTAATTCCATTCCTTTTTGCTCGCCACAACAAGCCTTACCTTCTTCTTTTTGGTTGGTACAAATAAAGATATGTTTTTGATATTTCATTTTATAATGGAGGTAATTTAAATTTCTTTTGTTTAATATGAAGTGTTCTTACAGCCAATTCATTATTAGTATAGAGTGTTCTATACTCATAGAGATCTTCTCTAAGAATTTGGTTTTTATCAAAATAAGTTAATAAATCACCAACTGTTTTTTTGTAATCCGCATTAATATAATAATAAATCCATTGATCCGCTTTTTTGTAATTTAATAAACCATTGTTTTTAAGATAAATTAAATGGCGAGAAGTTTTAGTTTGAGTATAATCTAATATCAACTCAAGATCTGAAATGCACATTTCTTCAGTTTTAAAGATAAGATGTAAGATTCTTACCCTTGCCTCATCACTAAAACATTTAAAAACAGCGGTTCCTACTTTTAATTCCAAAATATCTATTTTTTCTGATAATTTAAAGGATAAATATACTACATCATAGCTGGAATTACTGAAGATTTGATAATTTAGCTTTTGATAAGAAACTAAAAAATCAAATCATTAGTTCTTATTTAAAATTAGTGTACAGATTTTGACATTTAGC
The DNA here is from genome assembly GCA_031416415.1 of Cytophagales bacterium. Taxonomy (GTDB): domain Bacteria; phylum Bacteroidota; class Bacteroidia; order Cytophagales; family Cytophagaceae; genus JANYCO01. The sequence goes on from JANOTP010000233.1 coordinate 889, forward strand.
TGAAGTGAATATAAAAATTAAAATATTGTTTTTTGTTATGGTTTTCTGCTCAGCATCAATTGTTAGAGCTCAAGATAGTAAAAGAGTAGTCGTACAGGTTTCTGGCTTAGTAGTAAGTGGAGATAGCTTATATGGAGTTCCAGGGGTAGCCGTTTACATTCCCAAGTCAGGAAGAGGAACTGTTACTAATTATGTGGGCTATTTTTCATTAGCAGCTTTAGCGGGTGACAGTATTCTAATTAACTCTTTAGGCTATAAACTAAGGAAATATGTTGTTCCTGATACTATGAGAGCTGATAAAATGAGTCTTATAATTGAATTGTTGGAAGATACTTTAATATTACCAGCGGTAGAAATATTTCCTTGGCCTACAGAGCAGTTATTCAAAGAGGCCTTTTTAAGCTTAAAGCTACCTGAACAAGATATGAATAATATGAATCAGAATCTTAATGAGCAGGTATTGAAACGAATGTTATATTCTTCTTCTGCTAGTGGAGCTGAAAATCATAAGTATTACATGCAGAAGCAGCAACAAGTTAATGATAACCGTTATAACATCGTTAGCCCCGGCATTACATTTGGTAATCCTTTTGCATGGAGCCGCTTTATTACAGATATAAAAAAGAAGAAATTCAAATCGACACTCCAAGAACAAGAGTATGAAGAAGAAGATGATTAATTTTTTTTTTGAATTTTTGGTATGCTTCTTGTTTTTAAATTTTTAAACTTATGAATAATAGGTTTGAATAAAATAATCAATAGTATATATTTGCAAGGTTACAGTGTAATAAATCAGTATTTTATGAAAAAAATCGCCTACTTATTCATAATTCTATTCTTATTAGTTTCTTATAATTCCAATTCTCAAGGGATTTTAAAAAAACATAGTATTGAAATACAGAAAATAATTAAAACAGATGCCGTTGGTGTTGTTAGAGGTCTTGATTTTGGAAATCATATCGATAAAATCAAGATAACAGAAGACGCAAAACTAGAGGCAGAAACTCCTAATGCATTGATATATAGGGTTCCTATAAACGCTAAGGAATATTGCGAAGTGATTTATTATTTAGATCCAGCAAAAAAAATTAAAAGTTTTGGATTAGAATTTTTTGAAACTAAAGATGCAACTCCAGAAGAGACATTAATTGATGATTTTCAGGGTTATTTTTCTGAAAGATATGGCAATTTCAAAGTGAATGATAAAGACGATGAAGTTTGGTCTTCAAAAGATGGTACATACACTATTGAGTTAAGTGATGAGACTAATGGAGATATGATAGAAATAGAAATAGAAATAACTAAAAAATAGTTAAATAATTGTTTATAAACATATTAGTATAATATTTACTTTTGGTTTCGGTCTAATTTTGTTTTTTTCTTACATAAAGGATTATTCATGGTATTATTCGAATTTTTTTTATAAAAATTATAATATTTTATGTAACTAATGACTTATTGTTTCGTATAACATAATATTGATTGAAGGTGAAGGAGATTTTAAAGTTTTAAATCAAATGAAAAGGAAGTTAGCCATATTATTTTTTCTGTTTTTCTGTTTTGTTGTTTCCATAAACACAATTCTTGCGGGAATAGACCCAGCAGCAAAAGCGTATTTCCAGAAGGGAATGGAAAATTTCAAAAAGAATAATCATTCCGAAGCATTAAACGATTTCACTTCTGCTATTTCAATAAATCCTTCTTATGAGGCTGCATTTTTACAGAGAGCCTACACAAATGAAAAGTTGGGTAATAGTTTTCAGGCAATAGCTGATTATGATCAAGTAATCAAGTTGAATTCTAAGAACAAAGAGGCTTATTTTTGTAGAGGACATCTTAATTCAAGAATAGGGTTAGATGACGAGGCTATAAAAGATTATTCCAAACTTATTGAATTAGATTCTAAAAATTATAATGCACGTTATCAAAGAGGCTTAATATATAATATAATAGGATTGTTCCCAGAAGCATTAATAGATTTTGAGAGATGTAGTAAATTAAAACCAGGTGCTGAAATTGATTATATAACGGGTATAATTGAATCCAAATTAGGGAATGAAGATAAGGCAATAATATTTTTTACGAACGCGATTAAATTTGAAAAGAAAAATAAGAATTTTTATTTTCATAGAGCGGATTCAAAAATTAAGCTAGGTAAATATGCAGAGTCCTTAGTTGATCTTGAAATAGCTAAAAATATTGATCTTCAAGAAATTGCAGCATCGGCTGATACTGCAAGTAAAAAAGATGCCTACATTTACCATAGGATAGGAATTGCTCAACATTATTTAAGAAATTTTGATTTGGCCTTGAATAATTTCAATCTGGCTATTCAATTAAATCCAATAGTAAATGATTTTTACTATCATAGGGCTACTACGTGCATGAATCTTGAAAAATATGATCAAGCAGCAGCAGATTATAGTATGGTAATAGAGTTAGATCCTCAGGGGTTAGATCCATACATTAATAGAGCTATGGCTTATACTGCATTGGCTAAGTATGCAGAAGCGGAAGCCGATTATACTAATTATATATCCATGAATCCTTATAATTTTTATATTTATCAGAAAAGAGCCGATGTAAGAGTTTCTATGAAAAATATGGAAGGAGCATTGAGTGATTTAAACGCACTGATAGAATTAAAACCTGAGAATGCTACAGCTTATTTTAACAGAGGAATGTTAGAAATTAAACTAGATAAAAAAGATGCAGCTTGTAAAGATTTTAAAAAATCAGGAGAGCTTGGTAACAGTGAAATAGCCGAAGTTGTCAAAAAAAGTTGTGAATAACATTCGTGCATAAATATCAAAAAGAAAGAGCGAAATTTATTTCGCTCTTTCTTTTTGATATAAATTTATATTATTCCCATAACGGATAGAATTCCAGATTTACTTCTTCCTTAAAAAATATTCTTGTTGCCTCAGCAAAAGAATGTGTGTAGTCTGATACATAAAATTTATTTATAACACTTTCGGAATCTGTTTGTAAATTATTTTTCTCAAGATATTTTTTTAAATAGGATGCAACGATGTGTGAACTATCGATAATTTCGATTTTATCTTTATAAAAACTAGTCAGTTGATTTTTTATTAATGGATAATGAGTACATCCCAATACTAATGCTTCTATTCCATTAAGATAGGGGTCTGAAATATAACTATGAATGATGTGCTCGCTTATCGTGTTGTCAAAGTAGCCTTCTTCTATCATTGGTGCTAACAAAGGTGTGGCTAGCGAGCGCAGTTGGATATTTTTATTTAGTTTATCAAGTTTTTTTTGATAAACATTAGAGCGAACTGTTCTTTTAGTACCGATTAAACCAATTGTTTTATTTTCAAATTTCTCACCTAAATAGGCTATTACTGGATCAATTACATTGATTACTTTTGCTTTGCTTCCTACATACTCTTTAGCCAATTGATAAGCGGCTGAAGAAGCCGAGTTGCAAGCTATAAGAATTACCTTGCATTGTTGTTTGATAAGAAGATCACATATTTTTACGGTATAGGATTGTATTGCTGCAGCAGATTTATCTCCATAGGGCAGATGGGCTGTATCACCAAAATAAATAATACTCTCATTGGGAAGCAGATCTTTCACCGCTCTAGCAACAGTTAGTCCTCCTATGCCACTGTCGAATATTCCTATCGGTTTATTGTTTGTCATTTTATTCGTTTTATAGTAATGTAAAGTTACTATAAAACATTGCTAAATAAAAGAGGAGTTGAAATGGCTTTCAACTCCTCTATAAAAAAAATACATATTTTAATTGTTCGCCATAGTCAAAAAAATATGTATTAATAAAAATAGTGTTTAAAAATAAAAATAGTTTTTTAAAAAATAGTTCTTAAAAAATAAAAAATAATTATTGTACTATTAATTTTTGAATGAGTTGCTTTGTTTCTGATGTAAAATAGACAAAATAAATCCCAGCATTTGAATTAGATAAATCTATATGCTTAATAGAATTATTATCACCTGTTGATGAACAATTGTATACTTCTTTGCCATTGCAATCTTTTATACTTAACAAATCGAAATCTTTGAAATCAATAGTAAAAAAGCCATTGCTAGGGTTAGGGTAAATGTTTCCAAGTTCGTTGATATTTCTATTAATGTTTTTAATTGGTGAGTAGCTGTTTCGTCCATCAATATCGGTTTGCTTGAGTCTGTAATAAGATATTCCAGTAAGAGGATTAGTATCTTGAAAAGAGTAAGAATTAATAGTAGTAGCTATATTTTTAGCTTCAACTGAACCAACGGAAGTGAATTCTAAAGAATTATAGGATCGTTCAATTATAAAATTTTTAGTGTTGATTTCATTAGTTGTAGTCCAATTTAGATCTAAATATTCCAATTCATTTCTGATATCAAAAGAGATGAATTCGAGTGGGAGTGCAGTACAAGAGGGTTGTAATATAATTTCTCTTCTACTGTTAAGACCTGTTGCAGTTAAAGTATTTAATGTTGTGTTTAAAGGAGCGTTCAATAGTGACCAAGTTGAATTTGAATTGTCATTTCTTTCTGAAAGTCTATAAAAGGTTTCACAAGCTAAATTGTCATAAATGGAACCTGTGTAATTGTATTGTGCTTGGTAAGAAATGTCTGAACCTCCAGCAACAAAAGTACCAAAATAAGTAGGAGCTGGAGATACTAATCCTCCAATTTGACTTGGGAGAGCATCTACTCTGAATAGATGAATCCCATCTGGATTAGTGAGACCAGAAATATTACTAAGTGTAAGGCTTCCTTCGTTTTGACCAGGTGGTGATGAATTTAAAAGTAGGTTTATTCCTGTCCATGAGTTTGGATATTGATGTGTACTAGCATTCCCAATAGGCGCTCCAGAAAAATTTCTAGTATTTATTTGTGCAGCTGGGAAATTTTGTAATGTACCGTTATTTCCATTTCCAGAAGCATCGTTAGCTATATTTCCCGTTGTCTCATCAAACCTATAATAGGCTATCAAATTTGCTTGCGGTGTGACCAAAGTTCTACACATATTATTACGAATTTGGGCAAGGGTTCTTTCGTTATGCCATAATCTTAGTTCGTCTATGCTACCGTTGAAGTGATCTCTTAGCGCAACTCTATCAGGCATCCAATACGCACCTATCAATGGATTAGTTGAAGTCGAAGCTATTATTATATTACCAATGTTTTGAGTAATATCTAAAATACCGTTAATATATATACAAGCATTACCTGAAGTATTTGAGTATGTCGCAGCTATATGAACCCATTGATTTAATGGGATTAAAGCATTTGAAGTAATGAAAAATTGAATATCGGAATTATTTATTAAGCCAAGGCGAATACTACCATTTGATAGAATAAATAAATCATATTCTCGTGTATTAATGGTTGCATGTTTAGAAAAAATACATCCATTAGACAATAATGTTGGCATTATCCATGCCTCTATTGTAATATTATTATCTGGGTGATCAAAATTATTATTATCAGCTATATTTATTCTTGTATTTCCTATCGAACTATAGAATAAATTCCTTCCAGAGTCAGGACCAAAATTTTGCGCAATTGATATTGATATTGCAAAAAAAGAACACGTTAAAAGTAAAGGGAATTTCATATTAGAGTTTTGTAAGTTTAAATTGATTGTAAAAAATATTTATTAATAATAATACTTGGGATTTATGATAAAGTAGGCTTAAATATTATTTATTTGAACCTTCTAAAAATGAACCATCGTATCCGCAT
>JANOTP010000234.1:0-23415 GCA_031416415.1 Cytophagales bacterium
CATTAATTCGGTGATAGTGGTCTGGGAATATTTTACAGTACGGAAATTCATGCAGCTTCTTTATCCTTATTTAGTTATTATGAAAGATAAATTATATCCTTTTACTAAGTTCATTCTTGATATCTGTTAAGCTATTGTATAAGTCGTCATAGGAATTGATAACAAAATATTTTTCTTGATAGCTTCCCTTTTTATAAGGAGTATCCATCATGATGGCAACATTTAGATTGTATTTTGGTACTCCTGCACTTATTGAATAAATGGTTTCACCTCTAGAAGAGATAAGGTGTGCACCATAAATTTTCAACATATTTTCACTCGCAATAAGTCCGAATTGTATGGAATGCCAATACACTCTTTTTAAAAGGGAAATAGCTTCCTTGTTGTTAAGATTTTCTAATGCAAGTTTTCCTATACCTGTAAGATAATTTGAATAAGCAGGAATTGTAAGAAGTGGTGTGTGACCAATGATGTCATGAAACATATCGTATTCGTCAATATCATTATCTAGTTGTTCTTGTGTACGCAACCAAGTTCTGCATGGATATTTTTTTTCAGCCAACATAGCTATGAATTCATTGTCTTCAACCATATCCTCAAGCGGCACTACAGTCCAATCAGTAATGGCAGTGAGTTTGCTGTTTACCTCAATCAAGTCAGGTACTCTATTGGTTGGATAGCCTAATTTTTGTATGCTGTTAAATACAGCGATGTCGGCTGTTTCAGGTAAAAATTGTAATAAACGCGTGTTTAATATTGTCCAAATTGCATCTTCTTGTTCTGTATAATTATTTTTTACCATAGTCATAATCGTTGTGATTAGAATTGAAAATTTATAATGGGCTGTAGTCGTTAATTCTATAATTCTATTTCAATAATACGTAAAAATATTAAAAACCGACTGTGAAAAAATTATTTTAAAGGGTTATAATTTTTTAAAAGAGAAATTGCGGCTGCCCTTGGTGTTAATTTTCCTTTAGCTACTTCATTTTCAATTGTTTTGATTTTTTGTTGAATGTCGGGATTAGTGAGTAGGTGTTGAAATAAAAATTCGTTTAATGTTTTTAGTAAGTTATGTCGAGTGTTAATCTTTCTTTTCTTTTCCCATTGCCCATTTTCTAGAGCAGATTGTCTGAAATTTTCTAATAAAATTAGTATTTCTTCTATGCCAATATTTTCTGTAGAGGAACAGGTTACTACTTTAATTTCGTTTGTTGAATAGAGTCTAAGCGCTTGATGTAGTTCAGAAGCGGTTTGCTTAGCACGTTCTATGTTTTTGCCATCAGCTTTGTTAATTATTATTAAATCAACGAGTTCCATGATCCCCTTCTTCATAGTCTGGAGCTCGTCACCCATTCCAGTAATCATTAATAATAAAAAAAGATCAGTGAAGTTATATACATCCGTTTCAGATTGGCCTACGCCTAACGTTTCTATAAATATATATTCAAAACCTGCCGCCTCGCAAAGTAGCATGGTTTCATATGTTTTTCCAGCTACACCGCCTTGGTAGGAGCCAGAAGGAGTAGGGCGGATATAGGCTAACGGACTTTGCGAAAGAGTGTTCATTCTTGTTTTGTCGCCAAGAATGCTGCCTCCGCTAATTTTACTAGTAGGATCAATAACTAATAGTGCTAATGTTTTTTTCTGATCCGTAAGTTGTTTGCCCAGAGCTTCTAAGAAAGTACTTTTCCCAACACCTGGAATTCCGCTAACACCAATTCGAAAGGACTTTCCAGTATAAGAGAAGATACTGTCGATAAGTTCTAATGCTAAGAGTTCATCTGCTGGAAGAATGCTTTCAATAAGTGTTATAGCTCTGCCAAGTATCACACGGTCACCATTTAATAAGCCATCTTTATATTGCTTTAGCGAAAGTCTCTTTTCAGCCATTTATGTGCGTTGGTCTATTTATTTCGTGAATTTGCATATAAATAAAAGAAAAACTTTTGATTAGTGATAATTTTTATACCTTTGCACTCGGCAAGCCGGTACGACCAGCTCCTGTCAACTCCCCCAGGTTCGGAAGAAAGCAAGGGTAAACGGTTGTAGCGGTGCGATACTTGGTTTGCCTTTTTTTATAACTTTTTTGATTTATTATAGTTGCTTTAAAAACGCACCTTTCCTTTCCAGAAATCCCAATTAATACTATTAGCTTGCCTCAAACATCTTAGCATCTCCCATTTAGTATCTTGTATGTAACGACTTAATTCCTTACTTTTGACCACTTAATTACTAAACTATTCAAACTAATATTATTATGAAATTCTTTATTGATACTGCGAATCTAAAGGAAATCAAGGAAGCACAAGACCTTGGAGTACTTGATGGTGTTACTACCAACCCATCTCTAATGGCCAAAGAAGGCATTAGCGGTGATGAGAATGTGAAAAAACATTACAAAGCTATATGTGATATCGTTGAAGGTGACGTGAGTGCAGAAGTAATTTCTACAGACTTCGCTGGAATGATAAAAGAAGGAGAAGAACTTGTAAAGATTGATCCTAAAATTGTAGTGAAAGTGCCAATGATAAAAGATGGTATTAAAGCTATAAAATATTTTTCTGAAAAAGGAATTAGAACAAACTGTACTCTAGTATTCACAGCTGGTCAAGCGTTGCTTGCTGCTAAAGCTGGCGCTAGTTATGTATCTCCATTTGTTGGTCGTCTTGACGATATCGCAACAGATGGATTGGAACTAATTGCTCAAATCAGACAGATTTATGACAACTACGGATACGAAACAGAGATTTTAGCTGCTTCTGTACGTCATACAATGCACTTATTGAAATGTGCTGAAATTGGTGCAGATGTTGTAACCTGCCCATTGAATGTAATTACTTCTTTATTGAATCATCCACTTACAGACAGTGGTCTTGCGAAGTTTTTGGCAGATCATAAAAAAGTAAACGGATAATTTTTATCCAAATGAAAATCAAGAGGAGTAAGGTAGCGCTTTCATGTAGCTGATTTTGCTCCTCTTTTTTTATAAAATCAATATTCTCATAATTTTATCTCTCTTTCATTCTTTCTTCCTTTTTTATATCTTTGTTTGTTAGATGAGGGAAGTTAAACATTGTTTAAATATGTATATTATTAAGGTAAAAGGTAAAGCCAAAATTCCAGACTATATACAATTTCGTGACGATAACTTTGTGCTTGTAGCATATTTTAGGGTTGATAGGCCAGTGAAGTTGCTTAAAAAATATGGACTTGAAGGGAAAGAGGAAGCCCTGAGTAAACTAATTCAAGAACTTCCTTTTGGGAAATTACAAAAGCTAGAATTATAATAATATGGAATTTTCTGCAGATCCGATTGTCTCTCTAAAAAATGCTAGTCTTTATCATGAAGATGTTATAGTTCTTGATGATATTAATTTTACAATAAGAAAAGGTGAATTTGTATACCTTATTGGAAAAACCGGAAGTGGCAAAAGTTCTTTATTGAAAACACTTTATGCCGACATGACAAAACCACGTGGTGAAATTTCTGTTGTGGGGTATAATATTTCTAAAATAAAAAAACGAGAAATCCCTTATTTAAGAAGAAAAGTAGGAATAGTATTTCAAGATTTTCAATTACTAAACGATAGAAGCGTAGCGGAAAATATCTTTTTTGTAATGAAAGCAAGTGGCTGGAGAGATAGGAGTAAAATCAAAGCTCGTCTAGCAGAAGTACTCATGCAAGTTGGCCTTGGCTCTGTTGCTTCCAAATTCCCCCATCAATTATCTGGTGGCGAACAACAGCGTATCGTTATCGCTCGTGCGCTTATCAACGAACCCTTAATCGTTTTTGCTGATGAGCCAACAGGAAATTTAGATCCAGAAGTGGCTGATAGTATTCTTAAACTTTTTCAAGAAATAAATCGCAGCGGAACAGCTATATTAATGGCTACTCACCAACATGGCTTTATTGAAAAATATCCTGCAAGAGTTTTAAAAGTGGAAAACGGTATAGTGTTGGATTCTGAGAAGGTACACTTTCAATTGAAGACTGAAGTGTATTAAATTATACTAAAGTTGATTTTTTGAATTTAAAAATATCAATAATTTATAAAGACGAAGAGCATCAAATATAATTAGCCAATTGGTCCATCCATTTTTTAGTGCTTTTTCAGAGATTTTGCTAATGGGTTTGAAACAGAAATAATATAAAGTAGCTAATTTGTATTTTTTTAAAATTAAATAATAATCAAATAGAGAAATTCCTTTTATGTTATAACCTTGTTGGATTAGATAGGATAAGTTTTTGACAGCCATAAGTTGCTTGTCTACAAATACTCCATTTGTTTCTAGTCCTTCGTGCACTACTGTGTTTTCAATGTGCACTACAGGGATTGATTGTTTTTTTAATTCAAGACAAAATAGAGTATCCTCATGTCCATATTCTGTAAGTGATGAAAGAAACTGGATTTTTTGAACAAGTGTTTTTTGAATTAATAAATTTCCTGTTAGAAAAGATGAGTAGGGGTTTTTACTTCTTATTGATATCGATTTTGATTCACGTTTGGTCCCATAGGTGAAATGTAGTTTTTTTGAATTGTCAACCAACGTTTTATTATAAGCTATTCCTCCTACCACAACGGTGTTTTCTTGCCCTAAGCATGCCAAGTATTTTTTTATAAAATCATTCGAAGGAATCGTTACATCTGAATCTAAATAAAGTATGGTATCAAACTTAGCTTGTTCTGCTAATAAATTTCGAACAACAGCCCTTCCTACATTTTGTTTGAGTACAGAAAATTTCACTTCTTTATAGTCTAACACAGAAGAATTTTCTTTTTTGTATAATGTGGAGGCGTCGTCGATACAAACAATTTCAAAAGGTATTTTGCACCCTATACATTGCTTATAGAGTGATTCAATTAGTAATCGAATTGAAGTATTGTAAATCGGGATGCATATAGAAAGCATTTATAAAAATAGTAATTTATATGTTAAAGTGAAGTTTTTTTGATTGTCTATTAAAACTTATGAATATTCACTTTTTTTAAATTTGATTATAAAAGCTATTATAAAGTATACTTTACAATAGCTAGTTATGGGCCCTATATATAACCAGTTAGAGTAGATAGTCTATTTTTTTGAGCGGAACTAAAAGCCTTTTAATCAATTATCTGTTTCCCACAGTTTATGCACTCGTTATCCCCTACTATACGCTTATGTATATATTAATTATTTAAATATCTTATAATTAGCATTTTGTAACATCTGTACCTTTTTTATTTGTTGGGATATAGTCCTTAACTACTTGGTTTTAACTTGAATTTATCCACATGTGGAGTAAAGTGGAGTAAAGTGGTTGTTTTTTCATTTTTCTTCTCTAAATTTGTAAGAGTTCAAAATCGAAATATTAATGTCTTATTTCTCAAGTGAATATGAATGTAAGTTGGATGCAAAAGGCAGGCTAATACTCCCTGCCCGAATGAAAGCCAATTTGCCTGCTGCTTCAGGAAATAATATAGTGATCAATAGAGGCTTTGAAGCCTGTCTGGTAGTATATCCAGAAGTGGAATGGAGAAAAATATTTTCGAAAGTTTCAGGCTTAAATGAATTCAATGAGGAGTATAGAAACTTCCAACGAAATTTCTTTAGAGGAAATACCGAAGTAGAATTAGATAGTAATGGAAGATTCGTACTTCCAAAGTCAATGACAAAATATGCCCAGATCGACACTGAAGTAATTGTTGTCGGTATGGGAAATAGAATAGAAATCTGGAATCCCGAATTATACGATCAGTTCCTGATCAAAGACCAGAAAGAGTTTTCGAAACTCGCCGAGAAATATTTGGGAGATAAACTAAGTGATTAGTTAGAAAGTTGGAGTAGGCATTTTTGAAAAAAGCATTCAACATTCAATATTCAAAATTAATAGTTGTAATTGTATGAGCTACCATGTACCCGTAATGTTGAAAGAATGTATAGAAGGTCTGGAGATAAAGCCAGAAGGAATATACGTCGACGTTACATTTGGCGGCGGGGGGCATACAAAGGAAATCCTAAAGCATATAAAAACTGGAAAGCTATTTTCTTTCGATCAGGATAACGATGCTAAAGCAAATGCTGAATCAATTAAAGAAAATTCTTTTACATTAATAGAAGCTAATTTCCGTTACCTCAAGCGGTATTTAAAATTACACGGCATCACACAAATAGACGGTCTTCTGGCTGATCTAGGAATATCATCCCATCAAATTGATTCTGCAGAACGTGGATTTTCTACACGTTTTGATGCAGACTTGGATATGAGGATGGACAGAAGTTTACAGAAATCCGCAAAAGATATTATTGCATCTTATTCAGAAAAAGAGCTCCACAGGATTTTTGGAATGTATGGCGAAGTAACAAATGCTCGAACCCTTGCTGCTGCTATTGTAAAGGCAAGAGCAAATAATTTAATAAATACCGTTGAAGAATTAAAATCAGCCATCAGGCACTTGGCTCCTAGAGGAAAAGAAAATAAATATTTTGCTCAGGTATTTCAAGCACTCAGAATTGATGTAAACGATGAATTAAAAGCATTGGAAGAAATGCTTTTGCAATCGGCAGAAGTACTCAAGCCTGGTGGGAAAATTGTTGTAATGTCTTACCATTCTCTGGAAGATAGATTAGTAAAAAATTTTATTGGTAAAGGATTGTTTCATGGAGAACCAGAAAAAGATGTTTATGGCAATTACTACAAACCTTTTGAAGCTGAAAATAGAAAACCCATTGAAGCTAGCGAAGAAGAAATTATACTAAATAAAAGAGCAAGAAGTGCGAAGTTGAGAATTGCAGTGAAAGTGTAACTATAAGTGTAGAAAGATGGCTGAAAATACGTACAGAAAAAAAGAAGAAAATAAAATTAAAGAGAAGGGAACTACTGTGCCTACACGTACCGTATTTCAAATGTTAGAAACATCTCTTAAATTAAATAATGTTCTGAGCGAAGGATTACCAATGAAGCAAATGCCCAGAATACTTTTTATTATGGGGTTGCTAATTTTCTATATCGCTAATACCCACTATGCAGATAAAATTGTTCGTAATACAGCAAAAACAAAAGCTGAAGTGCAAGACCTTAGAGCAGATTATACTACTTTGAAAGCAGACCTCATGTTTAAAAGCAAACAATCAGAAGTAGCAAAACGAGTGGCAGTATTAGGATTGGAAGAAAGTTTAGCTCCTCCCTATAAACTAGAAATAAAAAAAGAAGACTAATAACTAATAACTAATAACTAATAACTAATAACTAATAACTTGAATATTAAAAGAGACATAGTACTACGTTCACGCATAGCTTTTGTGGCGATACTGATATTCTCTGTCGCCATCGTTTATAAAATTGCAAAAATTCAAATTATAGACAGCAAGAAATGGAAAACATTGGCTGATCAAAAAATATTTGAATACAAAGTTGTAAAAGCTACACGTGGTAATATTTATTCAGATAATGGTAGTCTGTTAGCAACCTCATTGCCTTTTTATCGTTTGGTAATGGACCCATCAGCTGCTGACGATACACTTTTTCGTGGCCATATAGATTCTTTGGCTTATTTATTATCTGCACATTTTAAAGATAAATCAGCGAGAGAATATTATAGAAAAATTAACGATGCTCGTCGAGACGACCGAGGCTATATTGTTTTGAACTTTACCATGGTTAATTTTCAGACAAAAAAAATGATGTCACAATGGCCTATCATAAGAGATGGTAAGTATAAAGGTGGTGTAATGTTTGAAAAAATTGAACGCCGTTTCAAGCCATTTTCTTTCCTAGCCATGCGTACAATTGGTTTTGTAAACGATAATAAATCTGGTGCTGGTTTAGAATATAGTTACGATAAATATTTAGGTGGCGAAGATGGAGAAGCCCTTTTTCAGAAAATGGCGGGTGGCAACTGGAAACCTATTCATAATAAAAATGAAAAAATTCCTGAACAAGGTTTAGATATACAAACCACAATTGATATAAATATTCAAGATGTTGCAGAAGCCTCTTTATTTAAACACCTAAACATGCACAATGCAGAATACGGTTGTGTAGTGTTAATGGAAGTTGCTACAGGCGAAATAAAAGCTATAGCTAATCTAGGAAAAATAAGAGACGGCGAGTATGCTGAAAATTATAACTATGCCATTGCATCACAAGGACTGACAGATCCAGGTTCTACATTTAAGCTGGCTTCCATGGTGGCAATGTTCGAAGATAATCCAAAAATAAAACTTTCGGATACGATCGATTGTGGAAATGGACGATATACTTTTTTTGATAGAACAATGACTGATTCAAAAGAATCAGGATACGGCAGATTGTCTGTTCAACAAGTTTTTGAAAAATCGTCAAACATTGGAGTTTCAAAAATGGTTTACAAACAGTTTGGAACCAATCCTCAGCGTTACGTCGATTATATTAGAGGCATGGGATTGTCTGATCCTCTAGGGCTTCAAGTAGTAGGAGAAGCAAAGCCATATATTAAAAGTCCTTCGTCAAAAAGTTGGAGTGGTGTTACACTCCCTTGGATGTCGATTGGTTATGAATTAAAACTTTCACCCATTCATACCCTTGCTTTTTATAACGCTATTGCAAATAATGGTAAAATGGTAAAACCAATTATTGTAAAAGAAATAAAAGTAGCCGATAGAGTAATTGAAAAATACGCTACGAATGTTATAAAAGAAAGAGTTTGTTCTGATGAAACATTGGATAAAGTTAGAGCCATGTTGGAGGGAGTGGTAGAGCATGGTACTGCAAAATGTATTAAAAATGATATTTATAAAATAGCAGGTAAAACAGGTACCGCTCAAAAAATAAAGGACGGTGCATATATTAAAAAATATTATACATCCTTTGTGGGGTATTTTCCAGCAGACAAACCTAAATATAGTTGTATCGTAATTATTGACAGTCCAAATGGATTTCAACAATATGGAGCAGATGTAGCAGCGCCAGTATTTAAAGAAGTAGCAGATAAATTATATGCTGTTGATCTAGAATTGCACGAAGCAACAGAACCTAAGATAGCAAGTGAAGTTACGTTTCCTGTTATAAAATCTGGATACTTTCACGATTTAAATTATTTGTGTAATGAACTAGGCATTTCCAATCATACTCAATCGGGTGCTGATGAGGAATGGGTTTTTGCTACAACAAGCAATAACGCTGTAATGTGGAACAACCGTAAAATTAAAGAAGATCTTGTTCCCAATGTTACAGGGATGACCTTAAAAGATGCTTTATTTCTTTTAGAAAATAGTGGACTCAAAGTTAGAATACAAGGCCGTGGACGTGTACAAGGGCAATCACAAATTCCAGGGGCTAGAGCTGTAAAAGGTAGCGTTATAAATATTTCGTTAGAATGATTCGTGTACTAAAAGATATCTTATATAAAGTTTCCCTGAACTCAGTTTCAGGAAATACCGATGTGGAAATTAACGGTATTTTCTTTGACTCAAGATTGGTAGGAGAAGGTAGTTTATTTGTTGCTACTCTTGGAGTGCAATCTGATGGCCATCAATTTATAGATAAAGCAATCGATAAGGGTGCTGTGGCGATTGTTTGCCAAGTTATGCCTACTGAATTAAAAGCAGGTATTACTTACATTCAGGTCTTAGATAGTTGTATAGGCTTGGGCATATTGGCTGCTAATTATTACGGTAATCCTTCTTCTAAACTAAAACTAATAGGAGTAACAGGTACAAATGGTAAAACTACTACTGTTACGCTTCTTCATAAATTGTTTATTAAGTTAGGGTATCATACTGGAATGCTTTCTACTGTTGAAAATAAAATCAACGAAGAAATAATACCTTCTACACATACTACTCCAGATGCTGTTTCATTAAATCATTTTCTTAGTAAAATGGTTGAGTCAGGCTGTACACATTGTTTCATGGAAGTGAGCTCCCATGCTATCGTTCAACATAGAATTGCAGGATTGAATTTTAAAGGAGCAGTTTTTACAAATATCAGTCACGATCACCTTGATTATCATAAAACCTTTGATGAATATATTAAAGCAAAAAAAGGTTTTTTTGATATGTTAAGTTCAGAAGCATTTGCACTCGTTAATTCCGATGATAAACGCGGAATGGTAATGATGCAAAATACAAAAGCAAAGAGAAATACTTTTGCTTTGAAAACAATGGCTGATTTTAAAGCAAAAATAATTTCAGATTCTTTCAGCGGTCTTGAAATGGATGTTGAAGGACTTCAAGTATGGTTTAAATTAGTTGGTAGTTTTAATGCTTATAATCTTATGGGCGTATACGCAACTGCTTTATTACTTGGAGAAGATAAAGATGAAGTACTGACACAACTTTCAAGTTTAGATTCCGCAAGAGGTCGATTTGAAAGGATTGTTTCTAAAACTGGAATAATTGCTATCATAGATTATGCGCATACTCCCGATGCAGTGGACAATGTTTTACAGACAATTAACGATTCGAAACAAGGGAAAGAACAAGTTATAACAGTAATAGGATGTGGTGGAAATCGTGATGTTACAAAACGTCCTTTGATGGCTGAAATCGCTACAAGGTTAAGCGACCGTGTGATTCTTACTTCTGATAATCCAAGAGATGAAGAACCTCAATCTATTTTAGAACAAATGGAAAAAGGCGTTTCAATAACAAATAAGAAAAAAACATTGGCGATAGTTGATCGTAAAGAAGCAATTAAAACCGCTTGTATGTTGGCTAACCAAGGTGATATAATTTTAATTGCAGGGAAAGGCCATGAAGATTATCAGGAAATTAAAGGTGTGAAACATCACTTTGATGATAAAGAAATAGTAAGAGAGTTGTTCGAAGTATTAGGGAAGTAATTTTTTTTAAACAAAAGGAAAATGAATAATTACAAAATTGTAGACAAAACATTCCGATTTTCACTTAAGGTAATGGAACTGTATGTTTTGTTGCTAAAAAATGGAGAATTCGAACTGGCTGAAAAAATATTAAAAAACAGCCTAGTGATTCGTGAAAATGTTGAAGAATCTTTTGCCGCAATTACGATGCAGGATAATGTAATTAAAATTTCCGAAGCATTGCACAATGCAACACAAGTGAGATTTTGGTTGAAACTTATTCAAATGAAAAATTTGGTACATACTTGTTGCGAAGAAACCGTTGAGGGTATTAATGAAATTATTAATATTCTAAATTACCTAAGCTTAGAGAATAATGAATATAAAATTAAACTACAATTTCAGTTGAACTAATGTTATATCATCTATTCAAATATCTGAAAGAACATTTTCACCTATTTGGTGCAGGATTGTTCCAATATATTTCCTTTCGAGCAGTATTAGCTGCCTTGCTTTCACTTACCATTTCTATGGTTTTCGGTAATCGACTTATTAATATGCTTAGAAGATTACAGATTGGCGAAAGTATCCGCGATCTTGGACTCGAGGGACAAATGCAAAAAAAAGGAACTCCTACTATGGGAGGGCTAATTATTATTGGTGCTATTTTGATTCCGACTTTATTATTTGCGGAACTAAATAATATTTATATAATTCTACTTTTGATTACCACAGCTTGGATGGGAATTGTTGGGTTTTCGGATGACTATATTAAAGTTTTTAAAAAAAACAAGGCAGGATTACAAGGGACAGCTAAAATTGTAGGCCAAGTAGGGCTGGGCTTAATTGTAGGACTTACACTTTTTTATCACGATGATGTTGTAGTAAGAAATTATCTTGTCGATCCTTCCTATTGCGATAGTTTATCTGGTGTAGCATGTTTTCAAGATTCAAGATCGCTTACTACTACCATACCATTTATGAAAAATAATGAACTTGATTACGCTTCGTTCTTTTCATTCTTAGGAGAAAAAGGATATGTAATTGGGTATACGCTTGTAGTTATATTTATTATTACTGCCGTTTCTAATGGAGCAAATATAACAGATGGTATCGATGGTTTAGCTGCTGGAACATCTGCTATCATTGGTATTACACTCGCTGTATTAGCTTATGTATCAGGAAATAAAATTTTCGCAGATTATTTGAATATAATGTATATCCCCCATACTGGCGAACTAGTAATATTTTGTGCCGCTTTCTTTGGAGCTTGTATTGGATTTCTTTGGTACAATTCTTTTCCTGCACAGGTGTTTATGGGAGATACAGGTAGTCTGACATTAGGTGGTATTATTGCAGTGCTTGCACTAATTATCAGAAAAGAGTTACTAATTCCAGTATTGTGTGGTGTGTTTCTAATTGAGAATTTATCTGTGATGTTACAGGTAGCTTATTTTAAATATCAGAAAAAAAGACGAGGCATTGAATATGCCCGTGAACATAGGCTTTTCAAAATGTCGCCACTTCACCATCATTATCAAAAAAGTGGTTTTCACGAAGCAAAAATAGTTTCGCGTTTCTGGATCGTTGGAATAATGTTGGCAATATTAACATTGGCTACATTGAAAATTAGATAATTTGTTCTGATAAAGTTAAAAATATAAGATGTCCGATAAAGTTAAAATAGTCGTATTGGGAGCTGCCGAAAGTGGGGTAGGGGCAGCGCTATTGGCAAAAGCAAAAGGATTCGACGTTTTTGTTTCTGATGCTGGAAAAATTACTGATACGTTTAAGAAAAAACTTGAAGATAATAATATTTCATACGAGGAAGGGCAACATACAGAAGTAAAAATATTTAGTGCTAAAGAAATCATAAAAAGTCCAGGCATACCCGATAAGTCTGAATTGATTAAAAATGCTAAAAAAAATAAGATAAAAATAATTTCCGAAATTGAATTTGCGGGAAGGTATACAAAAGGGAAGAAGATTTGTATTACAGGGACTAACGGAAAAACAACAACTACATTATTAATTTATCACCTCTTAAAAAAAGGAGGATTAAATGTTGGACTAGCAGGAAATATAGGAAACTCGTTTGCCGAACTAGTAATAGAAGATAAGTATGATGTATATGTATTAGAGTTGAGCAGTTTTCAGTTAGATGGAATGTCGCAGTTTAAGGCCGATGTTGCAGTATTAACTAATATTACCCCCGATCATTTGGATCGGTATGACTACAAAGTTGAAAATTATGTAAACTCTAAATTTCGCATCATTCAAAATATGGATTCCGATGGAGCCTTTATATATGGAGAAGATAGCGAATTGCTTTTTGATAAATTGTTTGATTTCGAAATTGATGCTCAGGAGTTACCTTTTTCATTAGAAGAAGAGGAAGGCGTAGCTGCTTGGGGTAATGAAAATAAATTCTTTATAGATGCAAAATATGATATTTCTAAAGAAGAACATGAGGCTACTGATATAATAGAAATAGACAATACAAAATCAGTATTAAGTGGTAAGCATAATCTCTATAACTCTATGGCAGCATCTTTAGTAGCAGCAAAGATGGGTGTAACTAAAGAAAAAATACAAGAAGGATTAGGTGATTTTGTAAATGCCGCACACCGAATGGAATTTGTAGCTGAAATTAACGGTGTAAAATTTATCAACGATAGTAAAGCTACCAATGTAGATTCTGCTTTTTATGCCTTGGATGCTGTGAAGGAGCCAATCGTTTGGATTGCAGGTGGTGTTGACAAAGGAAACGATTACAGTGCATTGAATGATGTAGTAAAAGGCAAAGTAAAAACATTGATCTGTTTAGGAAAAGAAAACGAAAAATTATTCAAAGCATTTAAAAATATAATACCCGAAATCATAGAAACAGAAGATGTGGAAGCATGCGCTAAGCTATGTCTAGAAAGAGCAACAAAGGGAGATGTGGTATTACTTTCTCCCTGCTGCGCAAGTTTTGATTTGTTCAAAAACTACGAAGACAGAGGCGATAAATTTAAAGAAGCTGTTATAAGTTTAAAGTTTAAAGTTCAAGGTTGAAAAAACTTTAAACTTTAAACGTTGAACTCTAAACTTGAAAGAAATGAATGAAAAAATAAAAATATGGACCGATAAAAATCTCAAAGGTGATCCAATCATCTGGGCGATTATTATTGCTTTTTCATTATTTAGTATTCTGGTAGTGTACAGCGCCATTGGTTCGCTTGCGTATAAAAAAACGGGAGGAGATACAGAACATTTTCTTTATAAACATTCATTACTTGTATTCTTTAGCTTAGCGTTAACTTGGCTTTCTCATAAAGTTAATTATAAATTATATTGGGGACTTAGTAAGCTCGCTTTATGGTTCGCACCCCTTTTATTGATTTATGGATATTTCTTTGGAAGTGATTTAAATGGAACAAAACGTACATTTATAATCCCCATTATTAATCAAAGTTTTCAACCTTCTGACTTTGCTAAATTAGCATTGATCGTCGCTTTAGCAAGGATGTTAACAAAACGCCAAACTCAAATTGATAAAGCTTTAACAATTGAATCCGTAGAGCAAATAATGAATAAATCTCTATGGCCTGCTATTCTTTGGTGCTCCGGAATATGTGGACTAATTGCGCTTACGAATTTTTCAACAGCTGTTATGCTGTTTGCTACATGTTTACTCCTAATGTATATCGGTCGCGTTCCGTTGAAACAATTAGGATTGCTTTGTTTAGTAGGTGGTGTAGCAGGTATAACAGGGTTAGCTCTAGGAGATAGGTTAGGTACCGTAATTAGCAGAGTTAATAAATTTATGTTTGATGATAAAATTTTATTTCAAGCAGAGCAAGGTTTCATAGCTATTTGGCGTGGAGGTTTTTTTGGTATGGGTCCCGGTAACGGAATACAAAAAGATTTTCTTCCTCATCCTTATTCGGATTTTATTTATGCTACGATACTAGAAGAATGGGGAATGTTATTCGGTGTTCTTGTGATCTTATTATATCTAGCACTTCTATACAGAGGAATGAAAACTATAGTAAATAGCGAGCGTGCTTTTGGAGGATTACTTTCCGCAGGTTTATGTTTTAGTATTGTAATTCAGGCAATGATCAATATGGGAGTATCTGTGGGGTTAGGTCCTATTACAGGTCAACCCTTGCCCATGATGAGTATGGGGGGGACATCGTTACTGTTTACTGGAATTTCTTTAGGGATTATATTAAGCGTTAGCAGAGGTGATATTAAAGAAGAAGATATTCTGGAAGAAAAAGTAGAGGAAGAAGAACCCGATTACCAACAAGAAGATGAAGAAGAATAAACCATATCGAATCATCATAAGCGGTGGAGGAACTGGAGGACATATCTTCCCTGCAATAGCTATAGCCAATGCCTTGAAAGAGATGCATCCAGATGCTGAATTTCTTTTTGTAGGAGCAGAAGGTAAAATGGAAATGGAAAAAGTGCCTCAGGAAGGGTATAAGATTATAGGATTACCTGTTGCAGGCTTTCAACGAAAACTTACTTTCAAAAATTTACTCTTCCCTTTTAAATTATTGAGTAGTCTTTTAAAAGCTAGAAGTATAGTAAAAGAATTTAAACCCGACGTAGCTGTTGGTGTTGGAGGCTATGCTAGTGGACCTTTGTTATATGCAGCGGCGAGTAAGGGTGTTCCTACTTTGATTCAGGAACAAAATTCATACGCTGGTGTTACTAATAAAATATTATCTAAAAAAGCCAAAACGATCTGTGTTGCTTATCAAGGTATGGAAAGATTTTTTCCGAAAGAAAAAATTGTATACACAGGAAACCCAGTACGTAAAGATATTTTAGAGTTTAAAAATCAAAAAGAAAAAGGACTTCAGTTTTTTGGCTTAACGAATACTCTAAGTACAATCTTTATTATGGGCGGTAGCCTTGGTGCCAGAACAATTAATAAAAGTGTGATGGCTAATATTGATATGCTGTTGGAGGCTGGGGTTCAAGTGATCTGGCAGACAGGAAAGTTTTATTATGAAGAATGTCAAGAATTAGTAACTCAAAAAAATACGGATAAAATAAAAGTGTTAGAGTTTATAAAAGATATGAATCTTGCGTATGCTGTAGCGGATGTTGTAATTTCAAGGGCAGGTGCTTTGTCTATATCAGAACTTTGTTTGGTTCAAAAACCCATCATATTGGTTCCATCTCCAAATGTTGCAGAAGACCATCAGACAAAAAATGCAATGGCTTTAGTTGAAGTGAATGCCGCTCAAATGATAAAGGACGAACAAGCAGAAAGAGTTCTTGTGCCAGCGGTATTGAAATTGTTACAAAATAAAGAGAAACAAGAAATTTATTGTGAAAACATTGTAAAGCTGGGAAAACCAAATGCAGCAAAGGAAATTGCTTCTGAAGTTTTGAAGTTGATAGTTTAAAGTTAAAGGTTTAAAGTTGAATGTTAAAAGTTTAAATGTATTACTAAAGAAGAAATCTTATATCTAGTATCTAAAATCTGACATCTAAAAACGTGAACTTAAGTAATTATAAAAATATCTACTTCCTCGGTATCGGGGGCATCGGAATGAGTGCTATTGCGAGATGGTTTCGTGCGCAAGGATTTGTTGTTGGTGGGTATGATAAAACGGCTACCGAACTTACTGCACGATTGAAGGAAGAAGGCATGGATTTGCATTATGACGATCAGGTAGGACGAATACCTACTGCTTTTTATAATAAAAATGAAACCCTAGTAATACTGACTCCAGCTATACCAAAGGACAATGTGGAGCTTAAGTATTTTCAAGAAAGTGGTTATGATATTATGAAAAGGGCTCAGGTATTAGGCCTGCTTACCAAAGATATGTTTACTATAGCAGTGGCAGGTACCCATGGTAAAACAACAACTTCTTCTATGGCCGCTCATGTGTTGAAGTTTTGCGGATTAAAAGTCAATGCTTTTCTCGGTGGAATTACAGTCAATTACGAATCAAATTTATTGATAGGCGAAAAGAATGGTTTAGTAGTGGTAGAAGCAGATGAGTTTGATCGTTCTTTTCTAACATTGTATCCAGACATTGCAGTCATCACTTCTACTGATGCTGATCACTTAGATATTTATGGTGAAGCCGATGAGGTAAAAAAATCGTTTGCTTTGTTTGCCTCTCAAATAAAAGAAGGCGGTAAATTATTTCTTCGAGACGGACTTGAGGTAGGTCAACCTAAAGGTGTCGAAATTAATAATTATGCTTATAATGGGAAATCCATAACAGCAGAAAATCTTCGAGTAGAAAACGGAAGTTTCGTTTTCGATTATGTATCTGCGAATCATAAAATAGAAAATATTGTAATGTTGGTGCCAGGCTTTCATAATGCCGAGAATGCGTTAGCTGCTATTTCCATTGCCTTGGAGATAGGTCTTGAACCTGAAAAAGTAAAGGCTGGTATAGAAAGTTTTAAAGGTGTGAAGAGGAGATTTCAGCTTATTTTGAAATCCGATAAAGTTGTTTATATCGACGACTATGCCCACCACCCAACAGAGATAGAGGCTTTTTTGAAATCAGTGAAGAAACTTTATGAAGGGAAAAAGGTTACTTGTATTTTCCAACCTCATTTATTTAGTCGTACAAGAGATTTTATGGAAGGCTTTGCAGAGAGCCTATCTCTGCCAGATAAATTAATCTTATTGGATATTTACCCAGCTCGAGAACTACCGATTGAAGGGGTAAGTTCGAAAGTGGTTTTTGATAAAGTTACAATTAAGGATAAAATACTTTGTACTAAAGCTGAACTTATGTCCATCCTAGAAAACGAGGAAACAGAAGTCTTAGTAACCGTTGGAGCAGGAGATATCGATACTTTTGTGAAGCCGATTAAAGAAATGCTTACTCGTAAGTATCAATTAAATTAAACAGTTATATTGGTTTGAAATAATAAAAATGTTTAAAAAACTAAAAATAAAGAAAGGAATCATTTACTCTAGTATAGGGCTTGTACTCCTTGTCCTTATTGGTTTTGTGGAAAATAAACAAGCTAATAAAAGAGTCAAAAAGGTAGTTATCAACATTGATCATTCGGGGAATAATTACTTTGTAGAAGAGGAAAATGTTTTAGACTTGATCACTAAAAATGGAAGCGATCCAATTGTGGATAAAAAATACCAATATTTAAACCTCAAAGAGATTGAGATGAGGATCAAATTTTTTAAATTTGTATCTGATGCTCAGGTATCAAGAGATCACAAAGGAAACTTAAAAGTTTTAGTGAAGCAAAAAAGACCTATCGCCAGAATCATATATCCCAATGGCGTCCATGCTTACATTGGGAGCGATGGGACAACTCTCTCTACTTCTGAAAAATTCACCTCCCGGGTTGTTATTGTTGACGGAGCATTTTCTCCAAAACTAATGTCTGAAGACTTTCTTCAAAGCGAGGAAGGGAAGACTTATTTTGATTTATTGAAAAGGGTGGACGAAGATAAGTTTTGGAAAACTCAAATAGCACAAATTAGTATTGATCGTTTCGGAGAAGTTGTATTGTATCCGCAGCTGGGGAGACAGATCATATACTTGGGAAAACCAGAAGATCTGGATATAAAATTAAGAAATCTGGGTTTATTTTATAAAAAAATAATTCCTGCGAAAGGTTGGAATACCTATCAAACAGTGAACTTGAAATATAAAAATCAATTAATTTGCGAATAATACTATGCAGAAAGATTATAAAAATGATAAACTTGTTGTAGGTCTCGATATCGGAACCACAAAAATTTGTGCGATCATAGGTCGTATGAACGAACACAACAAACTGGAGATTCTAGGTCTTGGGAAATCCGTATCTGAAGGTGTGATCAGAGGCATGGTTATGAATATCAATTCAACCGTAGACGCTATCACCAAAGCGATGCGTGAGGCTGAGCTTCAAGCAGGCGTTGATGTGAAAGTAGTAAATGTTGGTATTGCTGGTCAGCATATCAAGAGCTCTATGCATAGAGGAAGTATCATGCGTTCTACTACCGATGACGAAATAACACCCGCTGATGTAGATCGTTTGACAAATGACATGTACAAAACCGTAATGCCTTACGGAAGTGAAATTATACATGTAATGCCACAAATGTATACCGTCGATTATCAAGAAGGAATTAAAGATCCTGTAGGTATGTCTGGTGTGCGTCTTGAAGCGGATTTTCACGTTATTACAGCTCAAACAAATGCGATAAATAATATCAATAAATGTATTATCAAATCGGGTTTGGAAATAGATAAATTAATTCTTGAGCCAATTGCTTCAAGTCTCTCTGTGTTGAGTGACGAAGAGAAAGAAGCTGGAGTTGTTTTAGTTGATATTGGAGGAGGTACTACCGACGTAGCTATTTTCCATGATAATATTATTCGTCATACTGCCGTTATTCCTTTTGGTGGAAATGTTGTTACAAACGATATTCAACAAGGTTGCAGCGTGATGCTAAAACAATCCGAACTACTGAAAACAAAATTCGGTCGAGCTTTGGCTAATGAAGCAAATCCAAATGAAATTGTATCAATACCTGGACTTCGTAACAGAGCTCCAAAAGAAATTTCAGTAAAAAATCTTGCTCATATTATTCAAGCTAGAATGGAAGAGATTATCGAGATGGTATTTTCTGAAATAATAAGTTCTGGATATGAAGGTAAACTTGCTGGAGGTATAGTAGTAACTGGTGGTGGAGCACAATTGCAATACATCAAACAATTGTTTGAACTCGTTACGGGTATGGATGCTCGTATTGGTTATCCAAACGAACATCTAGGTAAGAGTAAAGTAGAAATCGTAAAAAGCCCTATGTATGCTACCGGTGTTGGTCTTGTACTGTCCGGATTTACTTCGATAGACGATAGAGATAATAAATATTCTGAATTACTCAGAGTAAAAGAAAATAATAAAAACGACAAAAAAGAAGAGTCAACTAAGAAATCATCTAGAACTTTTGATCTTAATCTGAATAAATTTCAGGATAAATTAAAAGGCTTCCTTGCTGGAGACATTGATGATAGCTTAGAGTATTAACTTATACTTAAACATTTGCGCTATGACAAATAGTATTTATAAATTCGATATACAAGATTCACACAAATCCATCATCAAAGTAATTGGTGTAGGTGGTGGTGGAAGCAATGCTGTAAATTACATGTATCGTCAGGGAATTCGTGACGTGGAATTTTTGGTTTGTAATACAGATTCACAACATTTAAAAGTATGTGAAGTTCCAAATAAAATTCAGATCGGAATCAATCTTACAAAAGGTCTTGGTGCGGGAGCCAGACCAGAGAAAGGCCGCGAAGCAGCGCTCGAAAATAAAGAAGATATTCGGTCTATTTTAAGTGATAGCACCAAAATGGTGTTTATTACTGCAGGTATGGGCGGTGGCACTGGTACAGGGGCCGCACCTATTATTGCAAAAATAGCACGTGAACTTGATATACTTACCATTGGTATCGTTACGCTTCCTTTTAGATGGGAAGGAAATGGTAAAAAAGGTCAAGCTTCGAATGGAATTGCGGAGATGAAAGAATGTTGCGATACCGTTATTGTTATCAATAACGATAAGCTTCAAGAGCTTTATGGTAAACTTCAAATCAAAGAAAGTTTCGATAAAGCAAACGATGTATTGCTTACAGCAGCGAAAAGTATTGCAGAGGTAATAACAGTTCAAAGTGAGATCAATGTCGATTTTGCCGATGTGGAACGTGTAATGAAAAACTCTGGTGCTGCTGTGATGGGCTCTGCTATTGCTAGTGGAGAAGGTAGAGCAATGAGAGCAATTGAGCAAGCCTTATATTCACCTCTTATTGATGGAGGAAATGTATTTGGTGCAAAAAACATGTTGCTTTCCATTGCCTATGGCGATACAGCTGATTTTACAATGGATGAGCTTACTGATATTACAGATTATATCACTGAAAAAGTAGGCAACCAAGCAGATGTAATTCCCGGTATCGGTGGCGACTCTTCTTTAGGAGATGCTATTCGTGTGACTATTATTGCAACAGGTTTTGAAGTTAGTCACTTAGATATACAAGACTCTAAAAAAGTAATCGATTTGGAGTCGAGCAAACAAATAAAAATGTTTGATATTCAAGCGCCACTTGAAAAGAAAAGTGAAATAATCTATTCGTTCGAAAGGCCTGAAAAAGTAGAGGAAATAAAAAAAGTAGAAGAAGTTAAAAACGAAGAAGAAAGTAAAATTATCTACGAACTAAAAGAAGATATTTCTACTGCGCAGATAGATTTATTCTCCTCAAAGGAAGAATCTAAAGGTACACCTCTTGATGGAAGAGAATATCAATTTGAAATAAAAAGTGAAATCAACACAGAGGTTAAGCCAAATGTGGTTTCTGAGTATGAGAAAAAGAAATTAGAAGAGCAAGCGGAAGAAAGAATAAAAAGAATAAGTAATCTTACCAATAGTCAAAATTTAGATCCAGAAGAATTTAAATTGAGATTAGATGTCCCCGCTTACATGAGAAAAAAAGTAGACTTGCCAGAACAACCTCATTCTTCTGAGAGAAGTATTTCACGTTTTTCACTTAACGAAGACAATGAAATACTTGGCAATAATAAATTTCTTCATGACAACGTTGATTAAATATTTTAGGTTAGTATAAAGTTGGGAAGCGCACTTTTAATAAGTGCGCTTTTTTTATGATCTTAGTATTAATGAATAGTACCTATTTTTTCTATTTTCTATTTACTCCCCGGTTTCCTCTTACTATTTTACTGTTTCCTCAATAAAGCCCTACCTGACGCTCCATCTGAATCATATAGATTTATAGGCATAAAAATTAATTCATACTCGCCCGCTTCTGTTTTTGTTAAATTTAAACTTTCTATCAACCATATTCCTGCCCCTAATAAATGTTGATGAGTTTCTACTCCCGTTTTTGGCCCTCCTACGGACAGATAGTCAATGCCAATACATAAGGGTTTTATTTTTGCTAGTAATGCAGCAGCAGCAGGAGAAATGTTTATGAATCCAGGATTAAAAGGTTTGTTCCACCATTCTATATAAGAATTATGGGTCTTGAAAATAATTCTTTCTTTGGGTTGAATATGGTGTTTTATAACTTCTTCTTCTGTAATTTCTTTAGTGTTTTCTATGGAGATTACTCTGCATTTTCCTATAGTAATTTCAGGTTCCCAAGTACCAATTGTTGCGCCGTTCTTTATGAAATGAGAAGGAGCATCGATATGAGTTCCTGTATGCACAGACATTGATACATGAGAAGCATTGCAAGGATCTCCTTTTTCAAAAGAAGCAAATTTTTTAAGTTGGAAAACCGGGTCCGTTGGCCATGTAGTTATCCCTTCAGTAACAGGTACCGAAATGTCTATCCAGTTTGATTTCATTACATTGGTTAATTAAATGACCCATAAGTTATTCATAAATATTGATTATTTTATTATTGATAGTGTTTTTTTAGTTTTTGTTATAATAAAAAATTAACTTCATAATTGAGTATATAATAGTTGTTAAAAATGATATCTAAAAATGCCCTTTATCTAATAGGAATGCCAGGATGTGGTAAAAGTACTTTAGGTAGAAAATATGCAGAATATAGTGGCTATAAATTTGTCGACACCGATGATTTGATAATTCAAGAACAAGGGAAGACAATCGAACAACTCTACGGAGAAGTTGGCGAGATAGGATTCAGAGCAATCGAACATGAGTTGATCAAACGTTTTGAAGGAGTGAAGGAAACCGTGGTATGCACCGGAGGTGGCTTGCCTTGTTTCATGGGTAATATGGAGATTATGAAGAAGCAAGGTATCACCGTATTTATGGATGTTTCGGACAATGAGATATGGAGCAGGGTGAAGGATACTAATTTTTCTGGTCGTCCTATTTATCAAAACCAAACACCAGAACAAGTGCAGGCGATTATTTCAAAACGTTCGGCAGAGCGTAGAGTAATATATTCTTCCGCACATATAATTTTAAAAAGTGATGATATAAAATTAGACGATCTTTTGAAAGCATTAGCTGAAGTAAAGGCGTAGTGTTTAATGTCTAGTATTTTTCGATTTAATATTTTGTTAGTTAACTTATATATGAAAAAAAAATATCTATTAGGATTGTTGTTTTTTTTTAGTTGTTCTATATTAATAAAGGCTCAAAATGAAGTACAGCTCAATACTGCTGAAATTGCTTTAGCACTTAAAAAGCTATCTACTGTAGGTTCAGTCCTATATATTGCGGCACATCCAGACGATGAGAATACTCGTTTGCTTGCTTATTTGGCTAAGGAAAGAAATTTAAGAACAGGTTATTTGTCGCTTACACGCGGTGATGGAGGGCAAAATTTAATTGGGAAAGAACAAGGTGAGTCGCTTGGTTTAATTCGCACACAAGAGCTTTTGGCTGCGCGTCGTAAAGATGGAGCAGAACAATTTTTTACACGAGCCAATGATTTTGGTTATTCTAAAAATCCAGAAGAAACATTTTCTATATGGAATAAAGACAGTATTCTAGCAGATGTTGTTTGGACGATCCGCCAGTTTAAACCCGATGTTGTTATCTGTCGATTTCCTACAACAGGAGAGGGAGGGCATGGACATCATACTGCTTCAGCCGTACTGGCGGTTGAAGCCTATGAAGCAGCAGCAGATGCTAAAA
>JANOTP010000235.1:0-73902 GCA_031416415.1 Cytophagales bacterium
TCCAAACCCATAACATCGTCAAATGAATAGTAGCCTTGTTTATTTTCGTTCATTTCTATAAATAACTAGCATTGAACTTTCCTAACAAACTCTGGAACTAAAAAGTTTTCATTAACAAAAAATAATACTAAAAAATTTAAAAAGGCTACGTTCTATTAAAACTGCCTTACTTTATTTTTTCTTATGGCTATCAATATGATTTTGTAACAAAATTTTTAATGCCTCCAAATAATCAGCGAAAACTTTGGTATCCAAATTAGGATGTGCAACATTAGGAATTGTTACAGGATTTTCATCCAAATATTGATAAAGCTCAGGATATTCCTGTTCCATCTTGAACGTTATCTCGTTGATTTCCTTTAATAGTTGATGTGTTTTTTTCATGATACAATTAAGTCTTATCTTTAAAAATGCAGTGCCTTTATTCTTTTATTTTAAAACCAGCTTGTTCTTCAAATTCCTTTTTCTCTTTTTCTGACATCTGATTATAAAAATATGAAATAGACTTTCCTCCAACAAGATATCCTTTTTCAATATATTTCCAATCAGAGATTTTTTTAATATCAAAGGCTACCCGGTCAGACAATTTTAGTGTACTAATGTAAAATGGGTCATTAGCAACATACCCAAAATATTTTCCTTGGTCTATTTCAATATTTGACAACCAAATATGCTCCACTTCTGAAGTACTCCCGGAATCAGTTTCAAAAGGATACTTGACAGAAAAATCTGTTTTCGTGGTATCCTCGCCATTAAATTCTTTGATGAATGTATCTGTAGAAGCTCGGGCATCTTCAATAATTTTATTCATAGCAGCATCTTCGCTACTAACGCCTATCACTTCGTCATCTCCTCTAACTTCCTTATTTGTTGATTGTTCACAAGACAAGGATAAGCTAATCATTAAAGCTAAAAATATAAACAAGTATTTTTTTTCCATAACCTACAATATTTTATTACTTAATAGAAGCGTAAACGGAGATACTATTTCCCATACTATCTCCGTTCCTCATTCCTATTATTCTCCTTAATTATTTTTAGAAGGCCTAAACGGATTCACCCAAGAAATAAACGATGGGGCTTTATGCGTTTGAATCCATACTTTCCCAGCTCCCGTAAATCTACAAACCAAACCTTCTCCTGAAAAGAATAACGATTTATATCCGCCAACTTTTGAAATTTTATAGTCTAACCCTGATGTAAACGCTACAATATGATTAGTATCTACTACGTATCCATCGGTCACATCAATCTGAAGTATTCCTCCATAACTGTTGAACCAAAGATCTCCCGTACCCGAACATTTAACAAGAAAGAAGCTCTCTCCACTAAAGAAACCTTTTGTAAATCCTTGCCATTTTGATTCCACTTTAACCGCTGGATCACATGCTACGAAAGCAGAATTTTGCAAGAAAATTGTTTCATTCGTTAAATAAACATGATCCATATCGCCAGGAGAACCAGGAGCGATACAGATTTCACCTGCACCTTTTTGTGCTGTAAATTCATTTATAAACAACGACTCTCCAGAAAGCCAGCGCGAAACACCACCTTTCATTTTAGTCTTCATTATAATATTTGTATCCATAGAAGCCATGGCAGAGGCTTCTACATTTAAAGTTTGCCCAGCAGCTATCTGAACGGTTAGCAGACTGAAGTCAGGCTTACAGTCAAAACTATGTGTATATTTCTGTTCCATATAATTTTTTATCTAGCTTTTAATTTAGGACCAATTGTAGATCCAAACGATTTAGGATTGTGGGACTGGCACCATACGGTTCCTTTGCCTTTAAAACGACATACAAGACCTTCTCCTCCGAGAAAAGAAGATATCCAACTACTACCCGCTTTAGATATTGAAAACGATAAGCCAGGCTCAAAGGCTACGATGTGTCCTGTGTCTACAATGTACTCTCCATCTACTTGAATAGGATATATTGCACCAAAAGAACTAATAATAGCAGATCCTTTTCCTGTTAATTTTAACCAAAACATTCCCTCGCCAGAGAAAAGTGATTTCAATCCTTGCCAACTAAAATCTACATTGATATGTTCTGTAGATGCCAGATAAGAACCTGCTTGTACAATAAGTTCAGTGTTGTCAAACTCCTTTACAATCATATCTCCTGGCAACGAAGGAGAGAGGTAAACATCTCCATCTCTATGTTGTGGGGTATAATGATTGAGAAAAAAACTTTCCCCAGAAAGCACACGTTTCATTGCTTTCAGAATATTCCCTTGATTTTTTTTGAAGGTCGTAGTGGTGATGTTCATATAATTGCTCATGGCAACCATACTTCCACCCTCGGCAGTAAGCGTTTCTTCTGGCGAGAGGGTCACTTTCGCTGTAGAACATCCAGGCCTTAATAAAATATCTATTTTCATTTGTTGAGTATTTTTATTTAATTATAAATGTCGATTTAACCAGCCTTTTAATCCACTAAGACTTCTTGTTTGTAGAACAATTTTTCCAGTTCCGTTTATTCTTGTTACAAAACCTTCACCGCTAAAAAAGCTTGCAAATATCCCTGCTGCCAATTGTGTTTTCAGTTTCATGTGAGGTTCGTAGGCTACCAAATGACTAGTGTCAACTAAGTATTCTCCTTCTACTTGTTTTTCTATAAGTCCACCGTAGGCACCAAGTAATACAGAACCCGTACCTGACACCATTATCTTAAATAATCCTTCTCCTCCTATCCAAGAATAAATACCAGCCCATTTCAAACTTATTTGAACACCAGGTGTAGAAGCCACGTATGCGCCAGGTTGCAAACAATAAGTTTGGTTACTTAATACCTTTTCCTGAATGTCGCCGGGAGTAGCCTGTACGAGTGTTATCCTTGCGGGAATTTGTCCTTTATTGGTAAAATGATTTATAAATAAACTTTCTCCACCCAAATATTTCCTCAACAATCCTCCTATTAAACCACCGTTAAGTTTGGCAACCATATCTATCCTTGTATCCATAGTAGCCATAGCATCTGACTCGGCTACTATAGTTTCACCTGGCTCCAACCATACATCAATGTATGCGAATGCTGGTTTTCCTTCAATTGTTATTTGCATATAATTATTATTTTTCTGTTTGTACTTTTATTCTTTTCTGAAATCCTACAAAATCTATCGAAGTAGTTTTATAGGTAGTCTGGGGCGACAATTTAGATAATTTATTTTTCAATTGTTCAATTCTTTCAGAGGTTGCGGGATGTGTACTGATAATATTCAAAGACTCTGTAGCGCCTTTTTCTATAGGTCCTTGAGCAGCTTCTAGTTTTTCAAAAAAGCTTATCATGCCTTTAGGATTAATTCCAGCCTTTACAACATATTCCCACCCATAATCGTCGGCTTCACTTTCTAATGAGCGATCGTATTGCAAAGATTGAAGTGTACTTCCTGCGTTTACGATTAGGTCAATCAGATCGGATCCTCCACCTATAAAAAAACTAGCTATATAATAAACACCTCTGCTTGCTATAAGTCCACGGGCATGGTGCCTTCGGGTAACGTGCGCTATTTCATGACCCAGCACACCTAATACTTCTTCCGGACTTTCTGCACGCTGAATCAATCCTGAATTGACTACTACACTTCCGCCTGGAAGTGCAAAGGCATTAAGTGTAGAATCTTTTACAATGTAAAATTTGAATTTGAAAGCCGCATCTTCCTTTGCTACTTGAGCTACAAGAGGTGCTACTAATTGGTTAAGCTCAGCAAGAAGTAAACTATCTTTTATTAAGGTATGCGTATGTTCAATAGATTTAAAAAGTTGTTCCCCTGCTTTCTGTTCCCATTCAATGGGTATAGTAGTGGCAATGTAGTAGACCAATTGTTTTCTAAAAACAAAAACAGAAGACATTAACACAATAATAACGGATAAGACAACAAGACCTATACTTAGATAAATCCTACGTGTTGATTTCAACTTAGAAATAGATTTTTTTCCATCGTTGTGCTGAGACAAAAAAGAATCTTTTTCTATTGATGTATCGCCACAATAAAATGTCCAGTCTTTAACGTTTGGGTGATTAAAATACATGACCCTATTGCCAGCGCCTCCGTGGGAAATTTCTATCCCTATCATTGGAAATTTTATTTCTCCACCTTCATAAGAAAATAGTATATAATCGTTTGTAATCGTGATACTACCACTGATTCTGCCTCTTTCAAACTGGGTGTGCAACCCTATTCCATTGTATGACATTGCTAAAGAATGTATTTTACTGACTGATGTGTGAAAATAACAAAAATTTATTCGCTTATACTAGTCAATTGAAAATGATTTTTCGATTAAACTACAAAACAAAAACCTTTAAATAGAGAAAACGAAAAAAACATATAAATAATAGATTGAAAGTGGCAATTGTGCCTATTTAATTTCTGTTTCCTTTTTACACTTTCACACCTTTCCCTAAATAAGTAATCCAGTCCTCGTCGATTGTGCCTGAAAAATCCCTAAGAAAGATAAAGAAGGATGGTTTATAGGGCTTTCTTCTGAGGGGCATATTAGCTTCATCAGGAGTACCGTCTCCTTTTTTAGAATTGCATTTTTTACAAGCAGTAACCAGATTTTCCCAATTAGACTGTCCTCCTCTGGACCTAGGCATAACATGATCAAGCGTTAAATCACTTCTAGAGGTACAATATTGACAAATATGACCATCCCGTTTAAAAACATTTTGTCTGCTTAAAACCACCCCTTTATAAGGAATATTGACATACCCTTGAAGCCGTATGATAGAGGGAACAGGAAAGGAAGCAGAAACTGTACGGAGATAGGCATTCTTAGCATTGGAGACCAATTCTGCTTTTTGCATGTACACGAGTAGAAAAGCACGATGTACACTGCAAACGGTAAGTACCCTGAAATCCTGATTTAAGACTAAAACTTTCCGGCCCATTTAAGTTACTACGTTTATCTATATTAGAAAATATTTTTCTAAATAACAAACTATTGAGCCGTTAGTTCATTATTTAGAGGTAGATGACAAACCTTTTTTAGTAAAAATTTTATTCTTAAACTCCTCCCAAATCCCTATTACTGACCTGAAATTCAGAGGGAATTCTAAAAATACATGCAGTAAGCTCAAGAAAAACAGGGCGATAAGTCCTGTACGATAATCATAAATATATAAAGCTACTGAAGCTACCCAAATCATTATAGAACCTATAAGCCATTTCTTAGGAACCTTGTGCCACTTAATGATATCTGTTTTTGAAAACCAATTTAGATAATGATAAGTATAAGCAAAAGCTACAAACCGCTGAACCATTAATCCTCTACGGGAATCGAAAACATCATACGTATTAATAATTCCTGATTTAAATAATCCAATAGCTTTTACATTTACGGAGCCAAACCCTGTTGTTAATATTATTTTTTTCGCATAAGTGCTTACCGAAAATAAAGAAGGGACAGTTTGAAGAAAATAAAATGATAGTGCACAAGCTACTAAAACTAACACAGAAGCATAGCCAACCTTATTGCCTGTTTTCATTGCACCATAAAGCATAAATAAACCAGTGAAAAAATATACATGTAACAGTGTTGGTACAAATGTGCCAATTAAAACGATATTAAAACTAGTGTCACGAATGCCATATCCGATCAATAAACTAACGATAAAAAAAATAATCTTTGAAGATGTTTTTTTAAAGGCGATCAATCCAATTGAACCCATAAAGGCAGTAAACACAAGTACTGGAAACCATTCAGAATAGGTTTTCATAATTTGCCTTAATGTTTGGGGCTGAAAAATTCCTTCAAAATAGTGCCTCATTATAAAAATATCATGAAAAATCATTCCTAATGAAACCAAAAAACAAAGTACTATTAAAACTGTATAATCTTTTTTTCCTGTAGCAAAATAATCTCGTTGATGTAACCAAGAAATCTCTGTAAGGTAATGAAGAGGGCCTATTACTGCGTAGGAAAAAAGAAAAAGCTCAAATGGCAAAACAAAAGCCAATACACAAGAAACAAGCATTAATGCTATATTAATATAATCTTCTCTTCCAGACATGATAGTGCTTATTACGAAAACAAGTTAATTCATTTTTTGGGTAAGTAAAACAATTAGTTTATCGTCTTTATCTTTTGTAGCAAATAAATAAGTGTTACCACCATCTTTTAAACTAGTTTTTTTTCTGATTTCTTCTACCGAATAGGGGAAATTCCGTACCGCAATATTTGCTTTTCCTTCAGGGATTTCCTCGAGAATTTCCTTCTTAGAATATTTTAAGATTTTTATTATTTTAAAAATACGTCCTTGAAAATCGCCCTGATATTCCTCTGAAGTATACAGATGGCTATTGACATTTAGTTTAAAAAGCTTACAAGCCACTCCTATTGATTTGAATGCCCCTGCTTTTAAAATTGCCGCGTTGGGTTCGTAAAGAAAAGTTAAGGGTAAACTTATTTTCACTTCTGCATCGCTTTCCTCTTGCCTTGAAAATGTAAATTTGTCAATTCTATTTTCCTTTCTAATATTTGTTGCTATAATTTCAGGAGCAGATTTAATTTCTTTCTCCAATACAAACAATAACTCTTTACATTCATTTTCAATTGCTAAAACATGTACTTCTGTTACATAGCCTAGCTCTTTTACAGCCAAATCAATATCCAAAAGAGGAGAAGTCTTTATTAGAATACGCTGTGTTTTACTAAAAAGTATTTTTTGTAATGTTAAAATATCTGGTTCACAATCCGAAAAACGGAACACTTTACTACCTTCTTTTCTTCGAGCCGGATCTATAAAAATCCAATCGGCAAGTGAAGTAAAGTTCGAAATAAATTTTTCAGAATCGGTATTTACAACTTCTATATTATTTTTCTTAAATACGTTGAAATTGTATTCAGCAATAGCAGCTAGTTCAGGATTTCGCTCTACATAAATTACAGTTTCAATCTTGTTGGCAAATGCTGCACAATCTACTCCAAAACCACCCGTAAGATCAATAAGAGTGTTACCGCTTATAAGAGATGCTTTATAGGTAGCAGTTTGTTCTGAAGAGCATTGTTCCATTGAAAGCTTAACAGGATAAATTACCTCTTTGGAATTAAACCAAGAAGGTAATTTCTTTTGGGCTTTACCTCGCCCTTCTATTTGTGCTACTAATAATGGAATATTTAAATGAGGATATTTCTTTGCACGCAACAACAACTCTTCTACAGGAGTATTTTTATTTTCCTGTAGAAATTTTTGTGCTTCTGGAGAAGATATATCTTGAAAATTCAAAATTGTTTTAGTTAAATGTATTGCCATTGTTTGTGTCTCAACAAACAATTTTCACTACACAACACTACTATTTAATATTGGTTTTATTTTTTTAACATAATTAAGAACCAAATATACCTGAATTGTGATTGAGAACAAATGGAGTAGTCTGCGTTGCATAATGAGAAAAATAACTATTTATCAAATAGTACTCTTAAAATAAAAAACGCGAAGCATACACTTCGCGTTTTTTTACTCAATACTTACGACTCAATAATGACTAATAAGCCTCTGTATTTTTTACTTCTATTGCATTTCCTGTAACTACAGAAACTACCTTAACATTTTCTTTTAACGTTGATTCATCTTTTTTAGCATCTAAATTGGCTAGCGTTGGAGCTATCACCAAAGCGACAATCGACATTAATTTAATAAGGATATTCATAGATGGACCAGAAGTATCTTTGAATGGATCACCTACAGTATCTCCTGTTACAGATGCTTTGTGTGGCTCAGATTTTTTGTAGAACATTTCTTTTTTACCATTCACAACAATTTCAACACCTTTTTCAAATGATTTTTTAGCGTTGTCCCAAGCACCACCAGCGTTGTTTTGGAACATACCCATCAATACACCTGTTACGGTAGCACCAGCAAGCATACCACCCAATGGCTCAGCGCCAAATGTAAAGCCCATAATAATTGGAGCAAGGATAGCGATAGCGCCTGGCAACAACATTTCACGAAGAGAAGCTTGTGTAGAAATTGCTACACATTTTTCATATTCTGGTTTGCCAGTACCTTCCATGATACCTGGAATTTCTCTAAACTGACGTCTTACTTCTTCTACCATTGCCATAGCAGCACGACCAACAGCAGCAATTGCTAAAGAAGAGAAGATAAATGGAATCATACCACCAATAAATAAAGCAGCTAGTACATCTGCTTTGTAAATATCAATACCTGTGATACCAGCGATACCAACGAAGGCTGCAAATAAAGCAAGGGAAGTTAAGGCAGCAGAAGCGATTGCAAAACCTTTTCCAGTTGCAGCAGTTGTATTTCCAACAGCATCAAGAATATCTGTTTTCTCACGTACATCAGCAGGAAGTTCACTCATTTCAGCGATACCACCAGCATTGTCAGCGATAGGACCAAATGCATCGATTGCCAATTGCATAGCCGTAGTTGCCATCATACCTGCTGCAGCAATTGCCACACCATAAAGACCCGCACATTTAAATGAACCAAAAATACCCGCTGCTAATACCAGTGTTGGGTACATAGTAGATCTCATTCCTACAGATAAACCACCAATAATATTTGTAGCATGGCCTGTAGCCGATTGTTGAATAATCGAATTAACAGGAGCTTTGCCCATAGCCGTATAATACTCTGTAAGGATACTCATTAAAGTACCAACCACAAGACCAACGATAATCGCCCCATAAACACCAAGATTTGTAAATTCAGTATTTCTTAATGTCATTGTTTCTGGAAGCAACCAAAATACTAAACCAGCAGTTGCGATAGCGGTAAGTACTACAGACCCGTAGTTACCCATATTTAATGCGTTCTGAACTTTAGCAGGATTCAGACCTGATTCTTCACTAATTCTAACGAATAATGTTGCGATCATTGATAAGATAATACCTACACCAGCAATCATCATTGGAAGTAAGATTGGCGCAAAGCCTCCGAATGCATCAACAGATATTGTTTCACGACCAAGAACCATTGTAGCAAGTACAGTCGCTACATAAGAACCGAATAAATCGGCACCCATACCAGCAACGTCACCTACGTTATCACCTACGTTATCAGCAATAGTAGCAGGGTTTCTTGGATCATCTTCAGGAATACCTGCTTCTACTTTACCTACAAGGTCAGCACCTACGTCAGCAGCTTTCGTATAAATACCACCACCTACACGAGCGAATAATGCGATCGATTCTGCTCCAAGAGAAAATCCAGTAAGGATTTCAATAACAATTTCCATTTCGTGAGAACTAACAGAAGCTGGAGAAAATATTTTATATAGAATAAGGAATAATCCACCAAGACCAAGTACTGCAAGACCTGCAACACCCATTCCCATTACTGAACCACCACCAAACGATACGTTTAATGCTTTCGATAAACTTGTGCGAGCAGCTTGCGCTGTTCTAACGTTTGCTTTAGTAGCAATACGCATCCCTACAAAACCAGCAAAAGCACTAAATACAGCTCCTATTATAAAAGCAATTGAGATAGCCCAATGCGATTTCTCGTTTGACGCACCCATTACTCCTAATAATAGAGCAATTACTACTACGAAGTAACTAAGAATTTTATACTCTGCTTTTAAGAAAGCCATAGCACCATCGGCTATATACTTAGCGATCTCCGTCATTCTTTCGTTTCCTGATTCCTGTTTGGTTACCCAAGCAGCTTTAAAGTAAGCATATAGTAATGCTACTAAACCAAATACTGGAATTGAATAGGCAATTTTATAAGCAATCTCATTCATAAATTAAAATTTATTTCTGTTGTTAGGGGGGCAAAAATACAAATTTAGTTTAATTTACAATTCATTTATATTGGAAAATATTCAGAATATATCGTTCTATTCTATGATTTTTCCAAGAAAGTACGTTCATTTAGGAAAAATCAATACAATTACTCGTCTAAATTTAACTTATACTATGATCACTATAGAGGAAGTACTAAAAAAACTAGAAATAGGAAAACACAATCCTGCTTGGTGTACAGGTTTAAAAGAAGGCTCGTCTTCTAATTCAGCACAAACCAAAGACATATATAGTCCTGCAGATGGACAACTACTAGCCTCGGTAGCTATGGCTGGACAGAAGGAATACAATGAAGTCGTAACTAACTCTTTAAAGGCTTTTGAAGAATGGAGAAAAGTACCCGCTCCTAAACGTGGCGAAATAGTAAGACAGATAGGCGATCGACTTAGACTATACAAAGAGCCTTTGGGAGCTTTGGTAAGTTATGAAATGGGAAAGATCTTACAAGAAGGTATTGGTGAGGTACAGGAAATGATCGATATATGTGATTTTGCGACAGGATTATCAAGACAACTTAACGGACTTACAATGCATTCGGAACGTCCCGAACATGAATGTATGAACAATATCATCCTCTAGGAGCAATAGGAATAATTTCAGCCTTCAACTTTCCTGTAGCTGTTTGGGCATGGAATGCTATGTTGGCAGCAGTTTGTGGTGATGTATGTATTTGGAAACCTTCTGAAAAAACTCCACTAACAGCTCTCGCTTGTCACAATATTATCAAAGAAGTACTAAAAAACAATCAAGTTCCTGAGGGAGTATTTAATTTACTTATTGGAGATGCTTCAATTGGTGAGCTCATGTCAAAAGATGATCGGTTACCACTTATCTCCGCCACAGGCTCGGTAAGAATGGGCAAAAAAGTTGGGGCAGCTGTAGGTGAAAGACTTGGACGTGCTTTACTTGAACTAGGAGGAAACAACGCTATTATAATAACGGAGAACGCTAATCTGGACCTTGCCTTAAGAGCAGTGGTTTTCGGTGCTGTCGGTACTTGCGGGCAACGTTGTACAAGCACACGTCGATTGATCGTGCATGAGTCGTTATATGATAATGTAAAATCTAGATTGTTAAAAAGTTATGAAAAATTATCCATTGGACATCCTTTGGAAGCAAGTACCTTAATTGGGCCATTAATTGACCAAGATGCGGTAACTAGTTTTTTAGAGGCTTTAAAAATGGCAGAAATACAAGGAGGGAAACTTATTTCAGGGGGAACCGTATTGGTGGATGGAATGTATAAAAAAGGAAATTATGTCACACCCGCAATCGTAGAAGCTGATAATAAATTTGAAATTGTGCAAAAAGAAACGTTCGCGCCAATTTTATATTTAATTAAATATAAAGGTTCTATGAGTGAAGCAATCCGAATTCAGAACGATGTAAAACAGGGATTATCTTCGGCTATATTTTCAACAAATATTTCGGAAACAGAAAACTTTCTTGCCTCTTGGGGTTCAGATTGTGGGATAGCAAATGTAAACATTGGTACGTCGGGAGCAGAGATTGGCGGGGCCTTTGGTGGTGAAAAAGAAACAGGAGGTGGCCGTGAGTCAGGTTCTGATGCTTGGAAAGTGTACATGAGAAGGCAAACGAATACAATAAATTTTGGAAATCAATTACCTCTGGCACAGGGAATACAATTTGAATTATAGATTTATACGCCTGTACTACTACACTCAACTAGGAATAAATCGGATAAAATACGTGTAATATATTTGTTATATTTACATAGTTTATTATCTTTATGCTTGTAAATTTTGAAAATTTAAAGGAATGGCAGTCGCAGTTAAGAAATATCATAATGTAATGTTAATCGATGATAATGAGATTGATAATCTTATAAATCAGAAAATGATAGAGGCCGCAGATATATGCGAAAACATATTTATTCATTCAGGTGCTAAAGGCGCTATTGAATTTTTAAAGAATATAGAAAAACTTGCTAAAGGTCCTCTGGATTTATATTTGCCAGAAGTTATTTTTCTTGATATTGATATGCCTCTTATGGATGGATTTCAATTTCTTGATGAATTTGATAGACTCTCTGATGTTATAAAAGAAAATTGCAAAGTCGTAATGCTAACTTCTTCTTTAAATCCTCAAGACATGAATAAAGCAAAGAAAAATAAATATGTTTTGAAATATCTTAACAAACCTCTTACCCAGGACAACTTGAAAAAAATATAATCGAGAAAATATTAAGCATAAAAAAATAAGTCACATAATTATGTGACTTATTTTTTTATGCTTACCCTTGAGACAATCTATTTACAAAATCATCGTCAAGTCTAATAAAATTAAAGGGAGAAAAATAATCAGGCTTAACCTTTATAAGTTTCGACATATGTGAACTTATTTTAGATGACTTACCTTTCTTAACTTGATTGATAGAAGACTTAAATATTTTTGAATATACAACTATGTGTTGGCATTTTTCTTTACCTAATAACCTCACTTGGCGTTGTATACTATTAGTAAGTTGATTAAATAATTCAAAATCTTTCATCAGGCAATATTGCAGAGCCATAAACATCTTTACCTCTAATAATGTGTAAGGCAACTTTTTAAGACTCTGTTCATTTAACATATTGTTTATCCATCTTGCAGACTCATCGTATTTTCCTGCATAATAACAGGCAATAGCTCTATAGAGCGTATATAATACATGTTGAGGAATATTACTTTTATCTACTTCAAAATCTTCAAATAATTTTTTACTCTCATCGTAAAGTGATCGTTCTGTTCCACTCGCCATATTTTTATTCAATTTGGTGAGTAAAAACTGAGGAGGAAATGTATATAACCCATAGTTAGTAAGCAATCCACCAATACCTTCGTTCACATTTTCATAATTACTTTCACTCTTCTTATAGGTATCAACTGTATAATAATATTCAAATCTTAAATATTCAAATACAGGCTTCAAGTGGAAATAGGTTGCGTCAAGAAAGTATAAATCAAAAATCCCTTGCACCTTATCAAAAATACTTTCAATTGACTCATCGTCCTCTGATATTTTTGCATTTACATCTACAAATATTCTATGAAAAATACCTACACAACTTTGGTAAACATAAAGTCGATGGGATTTATATAAACTTCCAACATTATCAATTTCATTTTTCAACAAAACTAAACCTTGATATTCTATATCACTTTTAGTAAAAAGATAATCCCCATAACGATAGAAATATTGTGCTACAAGTTCTTCTGCTTTATCAACAGCAAGCATATAGGCAACGTGCCTATTATACAATTGAGAGTAATTATAATAATCAGGATTACCGATGTGTAACTTCTTAAGATTTTTATATATAATAGTCAACTCACTTGAAAGATCGTAGTCCATTAATTCCTTTTCCAACTTTTTCAAAGTAGCAATAGAAATAGCTTTCTTTTTAGTAAAAATGATCTCACTAATAGTTGCTACTTTTTTCAATAAGGTAATTCTCGGAGTCTCCATTTGCTGAAGCAAATGTTCTTCAATTTTCTGATTAAGACGAGAACGTAACGTATAATAGGCATTACTATTAACGTTAAGCTCATCCATGATTTTATTATCGGACAGCTGTTTCTCACGCATAAATTTTAATAAATGCGCGGATTTCTCAGCATTACTTTCCATTAAAGAATCGAAAATTGCAGTGAAATCTGCAACGGATAGCTGTTTGATTATATTTTTTAATTTTGACATAGTATAGACCAGCAAAAACGCTAAGTATCGGTTTAAACAATAATACTAAACTACAAAAAAAATAACCAAAAGCAAGTTATTATAAATCAGGGCTTTTAATTATATCTACTATAGTACCAGCATCGAATATATCCCTTCTACACTTATCTAACAATCAAGAACACTTTATAACAAACGTGAAAAAGTATTTTGATTTAACCAATATTCTCTACTGAAAAACCTTTTGAAATTCCATCCTTTTTCTTTCAGTTCCAAGGGTTTATACGCATGCATTTCCTTTGGGTTACATGCATTATAATACAAATAATCGTCAGTACTAATTAACGAGTAATATTTTCCTGACTTTTTCACTGTAATATCAGCAAATGGTAATTCATCAAAATATTGAAACGAATTA
The DNA here is from genome assembly GCA_031416415.1 of Cytophagales bacterium. Taxonomy (GTDB): domain Bacteria; phylum Bacteroidota; class Bacteroidia; order Cytophagales; family Cytophagaceae; genus JANYCO01. Next base: position 13,882 of record JANOTP010000235.1, read on the forward strand.
TTCTCCGTTAATTTTAATATTTTTGAACTTAGATACCAATCTTTACTTTCTTTTTCCACTATTTTTGGAGACGGTTTATACAAGCCTTCAGATACCAGCCAAGCATATTCTAAGTATTTTTTCAAAAGTCTAGGCCCTTCGTTGACACTAGTTTCTACTAATAATTGCTGAGGTAAAATACTAGCTACCAAATATATCTTCTCTTTCGCTCTTGTAATGGCAACATTCAATCTGTTTTCTCCTCCTTCTTGATTTAAACTTCCAAATTGCATTGTAAAATGTCCTCGACTATCGGGAGCATAACCTACAGAAAATATTATTATGTCCCTTTCATCACCTTGTACGTTTTCTATGTTTTTAACAAAGAAATTAGGCGGAATTAAAACCTTTTTTTGAATTGAAATTTCTTCTAACAAGTCTGAAATTAACTGTGCCTGACGGAAATTAAAAGCAACAATTCCAATACTTTTACCATCGTCTTTTTTCAACAACTCTAATGCTAACAATACTACTTCTCGAGCTTCATTCGGATTAGAATTCTTTTCCCATAAACCGTTTACATTAATATATTTAATAGAAGGTTCAAGTTTATTAAGCTCTTCAAAATAAGGTATTAATTGTAACGATTGCTTATAAAAATGCTTATTAGAAAAATCAATCAAGTCTAAATTCTTACTTCTATAATGACCCGTCAATTGCACTGAAGGAAGATATTTACTTGACAAATCTAATAAAGATTCGATTTCAAGATCCGGAACATCTTCGTTGTCATCTTCCCATCTTGCCTTATAAAGATCATTAGGCTTTAATTGTTTATTGTCACCCGCTATTACCACTTGCTTTCCTCTATACATAGCTGGCAAACCATGCTCTGCAAAACACTGAGAGGCCTCATCAAAGATAACAAGATCAAACAGTGACTGTAAAGGAAATAATGCCGAGGCCGACTCTGGTGAGACCATCCAACAAGGAATAAGATCAAACAACTCATTTCCAAATTCGCTTATTAGCCTCCTCAAAGGCCAAAGTTTTTTCTTTTTTGTTACCTGATGATATAAATCTCGATAAGTAATCCTATTCTGTAATCTATTGTACTCAATATTTTTATAACTACTTTCCTTAAGCTTTAACTGAAGAATGTCTTGAGCCAAATGCATCTTATCTGCAATAGATTCCTGAAGCGTTCGCTCCAATTGTTCCATCCGCAAATTAGAGACCGACAATAATATAGGGGATTTCTCTTCCAAAGATTCTAACCATTGCAATCGAATACTATTTCGAAATAGGGTAATTTTTTCTTCTCCAGAAACAGTCAATTTATTCGTCATCAAACTATGAATAATACTTGCTTCAAAAGAAAGGAGCTCACCCTGCAACTTATCAAACTCAATTAATAAATCGAAGTCCTTACGAAGTGTCTCTAAAAGATACCCTTCCTTATTAGGATCTTTTAGTAAAACATCAATCATATCTACAGTAAGATAGCGTAACCACAGCTCCCTATGTATCGCTATATCTTCGGCTAGTATAGGTATAATCTGAAAATTTTTATAAAATATTTTAAAATCATTTTTAGAATGACTAACTAAATTTTCAAGTACATTAGAAAACAGTACAATCTCTTTTGCTTCTAAAACTCTAAAATAATATTCAAACCAATTTTCAATTTCATTTTCATCTAACTTATTAGGAAAAGATTTAATCCAACTTCTTTTAGTTAAACTACTTTTCTCTTTTTCAATTTTCTTGCGAATAAAAATTTTATTTTTCAGAAGTTCAACCCCTTCCAATGAAAGAGACAATCCATTTTTACTTAAAATGTCTTTAATATAATTTTTGTCACCCGAAAAAAAACTCCAATACAACGATGTAGTAAAATTACGCTTCGACTCTTTATATTTTCTAATGCATTCTTCACAAGGTTCAAGTTCATCTATTTTTAAAGAAATTTCTGGAATTCCTTCACTAAAATATAATTTTATCTTTTGCTGTCGTTCCTTCAACCATTCTAAATCTGTTTTCTCTTTCAAGATGTCCAACAACAAAAAATACTCATCTGCGTCTTTTATTAGTTTTGTTATTTTAGTAGCAGAAATAGCATTTTCAGTAAAAAAATTTAACGAATACTTTTCTATCCCCGATACGATTTGTTTTGCGGCACTCTCATGCAACTGTCTTTGATAACTTGGTATCTTCGAAATTGTATCAATAATAGACTGTAAATCGCGCTGATAGTGCCCTGAAAATGGTTTGCGGTGCAGCCATACATAGTCTTCCTTCATAAACTGAAGCGCGTAAGGAAGAATATTTTTTATTTTCCTTTCAAAACTAATACTACTTTCTAAATTAAATCGATAAGTATATTCTTTTATATCTATAGTAGGTGCATTAGGATTAGAAGTTAAATAAAGTTCTTTTGCAGAAATTCCGAAATCATTTGTATCGTATAATGCCTTATGAAAGCTCCCTAGTTCATCTTGACTATTTTTTATTTGTCTGGAAGCTTGAATAAAATTTCGCTCAAGATAAATAGTATCCAATCCATTGTTTTGTTTCTGATAGCTTTCAACAGCGGAAATTTGTTTTTCTAATTGTTCAAATATTTTAGCCCTATCATTCCTGAAATCATGAACTACAGTTACAAAAGAGTGAATGCCTTTTTCTTTAAGTCGATCATATACCACCTCTAGTGCAGCCTTTTTTTGACATACTAATAACACCTTTTTCCCTCTTGCGGTAAAATCAGCAATCAAGTTCCCTATCAACTGAGACTTTCCTGTACCAGGAGGCCCTTGTACAACTAATGAGTTTCCTTCTTTTACTTTAATAAGCGCTGCTTCCTGGGAAGCGTCAGCCTTGAAGATTAAATAATTATTTTCCTCCTTTATTTTCAAATGCTCATCGACATGCTTACGTGATTGTAAAAAATGTTCAAAGTCAGAAAATTCATTTTTTATAATTAACTCTTCATAATCCGGAACCAAATAAGAGCCAGCTTGAGGAAAGATCCCTAAGACAGCTTCAGAATATAATTTTAGTTCCCCATTTTTTTGCACTTCGTTAAATTCTTCCGCTTTATACTCTTTAAAAACATCTAACTTATCTGTAAACAAATCCTGATTGAAATTTAATTCTAAAGGACTCGTTTTTAGAAATTCATACAAAGCAGTTCTAAAGGCAAGTGGGTCTTTATCAAAATCATCAAACGAAGTTTCTATCCACTCATCAGGAATACTAACTTTATTAAAATAAGAATACGCTAATAAGAAATTTTTATTTAAGGTAATACCAGAATTTTCCTTTTGAATCAACTGCCATTTGCCATTTTCAAGTTGTAGGTTAACTGGAAAAAACAATAGCGGACAACGTATTTGTGAACCATCCAACAATTTTCCTTTTACAAATGGCCAACCCACATACAAATCTTGCACACCTGATTCTTCAAAGAGCATTTTTTCTCTCCTAGAAATTTTTCTAATATTTTTACTTATCTCATTTACTTTTTCATCCCTACTATCGAGTTCATCACAAAGAAATAATTTTTTTTTTCCTGAAATGAGTTGGCCGATAAGATGAAAAGAAGATTGTTTATACAAAAAATCAAGCCTATGTAAATCAAAAAATTGTTCACGATAAAGCTTAAGCAAACAAACAGATCTATTGCTACTACTTATATTCGTAAGTCTTTTCAAAAAGGACTTTAAAATTTTTTCCATTTCTAAAAATATCTTTAAAAAGTAAATATAAGGAATTAGTATTGAGTTATCAGTATTACACCAACAGTTTTCCGACTAAATGCTTTATCACTATAACATTAGATAAAAAGTAGAAAATGCACTTTAATCAGAAAAAAATAGAACCGTAACGTTAAACTAGTCTAGTATTGAATTTTATGTACTGGAAGGTTGGATAGTAAGAAATAGGCACTATTTCATAAAGTATCCTTACCCTAATCCATTATAACCTTAATACCTACTATTTCATTATACGTGACTATTTTACAAGTGTAAATACCTTTTGGTAGTTCACCTCTTTGTATCTCAATCTCATTCTCGCCCGAAGACATTGGTTCATCAGCAAGTATCGACACTAATTTTCCCATGGAATCATACATCATTATTTTTACTTTTTCTGAGTGTTGTAAATAAAAATGAATACTAGAAGACTGAACAACTGGATTAGGGAAAACGAAATTATTGTTTTTTGTTAACTCAGTTTTCGAAACAGAAGATATAATGGTTGGTAAAACAGATACATAATTCATATTAAACCCGCCAGTGTTCATTACAATTTTCATTTTCCTCAACCCTTGATACAATTGAATGTTACTAGTAGTTACTGTTTGCCATTTTTGCCAACCATTGGTAGTATTTACGGCTATAACACCTGTAACATCTATCCCATCTATTTCAATATGAAAAGTACCAGAGGTACTACCATTTGCTACCCTACTTTGAAAATCGTACTTACCACTAGTGGTAATATTCACAGAATACTCCAGCCATTCACCAGCATCGGTCCATCCTACATCATAGGTACCTCCATTGTCAAGGCATTCTTCAATATCCACTCTACCTGTTCTGTAGAAACCTCCTAAATTAGTACTAGTAAGATCATAATAACCTATGTTGTTCCCTCCTAAATTAAAATTTTCCACTTCCACTTTTCCAGGAATACTAATCGGCGTTCCTGAGAATGGTGAAGATAAAGTAGCCGCATTTACAGTTATAGCAACTGCCGAAGAAGTAACTGTTTTCCCAATATTATCCATTACTACTGCGGTAAGGGAATAACTTCCAGGTCCTGCTCCCACCCACTTCATGGTATAAGGGGCGGCAAATACTTCTCCTATTTTAAACGTACCGGCATAATATTCTACTCGCATAATAGTTCCATCGCTATCCGCAGTATTGATTTCAAGTTGTACAGTATCTCCTTCAGTATAAACAGTACTTGCCAATGGCGCAGAAATAGATACCGTAGGGGAAATATTTGCTGCGTGACCAACCACAACCTCGTCAATAGCCAATAGTAAAGAATTAGCTCCTGTAGCATCACCAACCAATTGCCAAATCATAATACCTCCTGCTTGTTCAATTGCCAAAACGGTTTTTTGTTTGATTGTAGGAATTCCATTATAATATAAAACACCTCCTGTGGTCGGAATTTTTTGATCTTGATTTTGAGTTCCAGGATAATTTATCTGAATATCGGCAAACGTGTAAGAACTGCTTGACGAACCCCAGTAATATCCATAAAAAGGCACACCAACAGTCAATTTAGCTGCTGGTATCCCTTTAGTTACTTGCCAATACGTTAGATCACTTACTGCAAATGAATAAGGAGCATGTTGCCCAGGCCCTGTCCAAGTTCCATAAGCATCGTAAGACATTAAATTTATAAAATCAAACTTACTAGCGGCAATATTGGTAACGCGAGTGGCAAACCAAGTGGCCAGAGCAGCTGTCATTAGTTTGTTCTGTGCATGCAATCCTACTTCCAATGAAGTTATAAAATTTTCGTATTGAACACTCGTTAACGTAGTACCATTCAATACATCACCTTCAATATCTACATCAATACCATCTAAATTATTATCTACTGCGTATTGTACTATTTTAGCTACGAAGCCAGACAAATCAGCATTGATAAGGTTTCTATAAGTAATTCCTGGAGCACCCGCGCCACCAAGTGACATTAAAACTTTTACATTTTGTGCATGAGCTGTAGTTACTACAGTAGCAAGATTTGCAAGTGTTCCATTACTAGTAGCAAGATCTCCCGTGGCATTGGGATTTGCAAAAGCAATATTTATATGCGTAACTTTTGTTAGATCTACAGCATTAATCGTATTTGGATAATTTCCCCATGAAGGCAAATAACCTATTACTTTGAATTGTGCATTTGAAACTGTTTTGGAAAACAACACAAATCCAACTATTAACCCCACTAGAATTTTATTAAGCATAGTTTTTTTAAAATTGAATGAACAACAAGTATTCACCATTCTTAAATTTACGGCCTTAAAGTTAAATTAAGAAAATTACAGAACGGAATTATTATAAAAATTATTAAAATTGTCAAAATTATATAACTAAATATATAATTAATGGTACTTCAAATAAAAAGTTTAAATAATACAGACATAAAAGATAACTTATTTATTTAAAAAGGAAGAATATTCTTCTATTAGAATAGTTGAGACATCAAATAACCAATAAAAAGTATTTTTTATTTTTTTTCCTTGGATGTGTTTAGAAAGGTCGGCTAGAAGGCTATGGCAAAGAGTCTTATTAAAGCTTTGTTTAAATTCTATTTCCCCTTGTAAAGCGTTAAGATGATTTTGAATTAAAGAAAGATTTTTGTGTATACTAGACAAATGGCTTATATAGTCTTTCGAATAGGTATTCTGTAACTCTTCTCTGATAACTACGACTTCTTTTTCTAAACGATCAAATTCATTCTGTTTCAACTCTAAAAGAGCACGCTCGTCTATTGAAAGCTGTCCTTTATCTTCTGCAAACGCAGCGCCATCTATCTGATTGCTTAAATCATGCTGTAAACGATAGAGGGATTGAAGTTGAAAATTTATTTCTAAAAAACTCATTAGTATGGTTTTTGCGACTCGAAGGTAGCGAAAAATTTATTTTTTATTATCCTCTTAAGCTACTAAATTTGTCGCACGTCAATAATAAAATTAAGTACTATGCCTTTAAACAAATACAGTTCAAAACTTACACAAGATACCTCTCAACCTGCTTCACAAGCAATGATGTACGGGGCAGGATTTACAGAAGAAGACATGAACAAAGCACAGGTCGCCATCGCCTCTACAGGGTATGAAGGCAATACCTGCAATATGCACCTCAATGACCTAGCAGCATTAATAAAAGAAGGCACAAAAAAAGCTGGACTTAAACCTCTTCAATTCAATACTATTGGAGTAAGCGATGGAATGTCAATGGGAACTGACGGAATGAGGTATTCATTAGTTTCTCGCGATGTAATTGCGGATTCAATTGAAGCTATATCAAGTGCGCACTATTACGATTCTATAGTATCTATCGTGGGATGTGATAAAAACATGCCTGGAGCAATCATGGGAATGACTCGCTTGAATAGACCTGGTATAATGGTATACGGAGGAACTATCCGATCTGGTGTATGGAAAGGTGAAAAATTAAACATCGTTTCTGCTTTTGAAGCATTGGGCAAAAAATTTGCACACGCAATTACAGAAGAAGATTTCAAAGGAATAATTCAAAACTCCGTACCAGGAGCTGGTGCCTGTGGAGGTATGTATACGGCCAACACAATGGCCGCTGCTATTGAAGCAATGGGAATGTCTTTGCCTTATAGCTCTACTGCTCCAGCAACCAGCGATAAAAAAAGAAACGAATGTTTAGCCGTTGGTGAAGCAATCAAAATACTACTTGAAAAAGACATCAAACCAAAAGATATTATTACTTACGAATCTATCTGCAACGGTATTCGTGTAGCTATGATATTGGGAGGCTCTACCAATCTTGTATTACATTATTTAGCCATTGCAAAAACGGCAGGAATTAAGTTTGCCTTAAAAGATATTCAGGCACTCTCCGATAAAACTCCATTATTGGCAGATCTGAAACCAAGCGGAAAATATATGATGGAAGACTTGGACAATATTGGGGGGCTACCTTCTATCATGAAGATGCTACTAAAAGAAGGTTTGCTTAACGGCGACTGTATGACAGTAACAGGGAAAACACTAAAAGAAAATCTTGCAACTTCTCCCGACTTACCAAAAGATCAAGATATAATTTTACCAATTTCTAATCCAATCAAAAAGGAAGGACACCTTCAAATACTATGGGGGAACCTAGCTCCAGAAGGATCTGTTGCTAAAATTACAGGAAAAGAAGGTGTTGAATTTGAGGGGCCAGCTGTATGCTTCGACTCTGAAGAAGCACTAAACATTGGTATTGAAAAAGGAGAAGTAAAAGCTGGACACGTAGTAGTGATTCGTTATGTTGGTCCTAGAGGAGCTCCTGGAATGCCTGAAATGCTAAAACCTACCTCCCTTCTAATTGGTGCAGGACTTGGCGATTCAGTAGCACTTATTACAGACGGACGTTTCTCTGGTGGTACACATGGTTTCGTAGTTGGACATTTAACACCCGAAGCTCAAGAAGGCGGCAATATTGGTCTAGTAAAAAATGGCGACATTATTTCAATAGACGCAGTTCACAATAAGATTGATTTTAAAATATCAGATGCTGAACTTGCTGAACGAAGAAAAAATTGGGTGAAACCTGCTTACAAAGCTACAAGCGGATTGCTATATAAATACCAACGAACGGTATCGTCTGCCTCCGAAGGCTGTGTAACAGACTCGTTTTAATTAATCAAAATTCTTAGTCCACACATCAGAAAATTAAAACCTTTTCTTTTGAGTGGACTAGTCTTATTTATACTAAAATCAATCACTATGAAATTTATATATATCACATTCGTACTTGCTTTAGGCTTTACACTAGGCTGTCAAACAAACCCTGTAACGGGCAGAAAATCATTAGGACTAGTTTCATCTTCTGAAATGCAATCTATGAGCTATACCGAATACAGCTCTTTTCTCTCTTCACATAAACTCTCCTCAAATACAGAGCAAACTGCGATGGTAAAAAGAGTAGGTTCAAAAATACAAAAAGCGGTCGAAACTTATTTAACTCAAAACGGAAAGAGCAGTCAACTTTCTGGTTTTAAATGGGAGTTTAATTTGGTAGAAGATCCTGCTGTAAATGCTTGGTGTATGCCAGGTGGAAAGGTAGTAGTATACACTGGCATAATGCCCGTTGTAGAAAGTGAAGCAGGATTAGCAGTAGTACTAGGTCACGAAATAGCACATGCCATCGCTAATCATGGTGCAGAGAGAATGAGCCAAGGTATTGTTCAACAACTTGGAGGGACCGCTCTCTCTGTAGCCTTAGCCAACAAACCCGCAGAAACTAAAGCTATTTTCTCTCAAGCCTACAATGTAGGGAGCCAAGTCGCAGTTATGTTACCATATAGTAGAATGCATGAGTCTGAAGCAGATCACATGGGACTAATTTTTATGGCAATGGCAGGCTATAACCCAAAAGAAGCCGTAACTTTTTGGCAACGCATGAAAAGTGCAGCAGGAGCAGGACAAAAACCCAGCGAACTAATGTCTACACACCCTTCTGACGACAAACGAATCGCAGATATTCAAAATTGGCTACCTGAAGTACAACAAAAATATTATAAACCTCAATAATACGGCAAGCGTTTGAGCAACAATAAACTTTTGCTCAAACGCTTGCTCTTTTTATAATACTGATACTTTTACTTTTAAAGAAAAATACTTTTACATAATCAAACCTAGCAATCATGTAACATATTGTGATACTTATGTAAACAATCAATTGCATAATGTTGTCAATTTTACAGCCTCGTGAGAGCAGGTCCTAAAGATTGCATTGTCTTAAATAGGTATAAAGATATTCTGTAGTACTACTATAGTATAGTTATAATATATACCTCAAAACTATTTAAGAAAGCAAAAGGATAAAATAAACCTATTTTATTAATAATTATTTATAATTAAACAAACACTTATGAAACATCTGTCTTATGTATTGTTGCTTACAATTGGCTTTATTCTGGGCTGCAAAACAAATCCTGTAACGGGAAGAAAATCTTTAGAACTTATTCCTTCTTCGGAAATGCAATCTATGAGCTATAGTGAATACCGTTCTTTTCTCTCCTCTCATAAGCTTTCTACAAATACCGAGCAAACCGCAATGGTAAAAAGAATAGGTGCTAGAATACAAACAGCAGTTGAAACTTATTTAGCTCAAAATGGTAAGAGCAATGAGGTTAAAGGGTTCCAATGGGAATTTAACTTAATAGAAGATCCTGCTGTAAATGCATGGTGCATGCCGGGTGGCAAAGTAGTAGTATACACTGGAATAATGCCTGTAGTACAAAGTGAAACAGGCTTAGCTGTAGTAATGGGACACGAAATCGCCCATGCCATCGCCAATCATGGGGGAGAGCGAATGAGTCAAGGTATGGTTCAGCAACTTGGCGGCGTTGCTCTATCTGTAGCTTTAGCTAACAAGCCTACTGAAACTAAAGCACTTTTCGCACAAGCTTATAATGTTAGTAGCCAAGTCGGTGTTATGTTGCCCTACAGCAGAATGCATGAGTCAGAAGCAGATCATATGGGATTAATATTTATGGCGATGGCAGGATATAACCCAAGAGAAGCAGTAACTTTTTGGCAACGAATGAAAAATGTTGCAGGAGCAGGACAAAAACCTAGTGAACTATTGTCTACACACCCTTCAGACGATAAACGTATAAAAGATATTCAAAATTGGTTACCTGAAGTAGAAAAAAAATATTATAAACCTCAGTAAAAATCAGTTTAATAAAAGAGAAGTTATGTTTTTAAAAACATAACTTCTCTTTTATTAAACTTAGAATTTTTTTAACTCTATCTAATTGTTATTAATTCTCTAATTAGAAAAATAATAACAATTAGTAGTAATAATGTAACTTTTCGCAAGACTTGTGTAAGCCATAATTTATAAAAAGTCATCAATTTTACAGCTCACATGAAAAAATTTAAAAAAATAGCCTTGTATTCAATAGCCTCATTGGCATTACTTATAGTAATAATCATTTTATTTATTTCTCCTATTACAAAATATTTGATTGAAAAATACGATGAAAAATATACGGGTAGGCAAATAACGATGGGCTGGGCTTATGTGAATCCTTTTACGGGATCCCTACATTTTAGCAATCTTAAAATATATGAATTTAAAAGTGACAGTATTTTCTTTTCTGCAAATGGACTAAGCGCAAACGTCACAATGACTAAGTTATTAAATAAAACTTATGAAATTAATAAAGTCACATTAGATAAACCTCATGGTATAATAATCCAAAATAAAAAGCTGTTTAATTTTAACGATTTAATAAATAAATTTACTTCAAAAGGAGATTCTACCAAACCAAAAGCTCCCGTACATTTTAGCATTCTTAATATAAAAATTATTAATGGAGAATTTTATTATCGTGAATTAATAACTCCAGTATATTATTTTATAAAAAATGTAACTATAGAAAGTAGTGGCATTCGATGGGATGTAGATTCTATTCCTGTAAAATTTTCATTTTTATCCGGCATTGGTACTGGTGACGTAAAAGGTGACTTCAGTTTAAATTTGAAAAATAATGATTATAAGTTGGCTATAATTGTTCGTAAATTTGACTTAAATATAGTAGGACAATATATAAAAGACTTATCTAACTACGGCAGTTTTAGGGCATATCTAGACACAGATTTTAAATCAAGCGGAAATTTTAAGGATCCTGAAAATGTAACGATTGCAGGCCAAATACAAATTAGTGATTTTCACTTTGGTAAAAATCCCAAAGAAGATTACGCTTCGTTTGATAAACTAGCAATAGCTATAAATGAACTTAGCCCTAAAAAGCGTATTTATTTTTGCGATTCAATAGCCTTGTCCCATCCTTATTTTAAATATGAACGCTATGACTATTTAGATAATGTGCAAACCATGTTTGGGAAAAAAGGATCTAACCTTAAATCAGCAAAAGCTAACGAAGAAAAATTCAACCTTGTAATTGAAATAGCCGATTACATAAGAGTACTCTCCAAAAACTTTTTAAGTAGTAATTATAAAGTAAACAGACTAGCTATTTATAACGGTGATATAAAATTTAATGATTATTCGTTAAACGAAAAATTTGCAATAGAATTATCACCACTATATTTTATAGCAGATTCAATTAAAAAAACTAATAAACGAGTAAACTTCAACCTTCAATCATCTATCAAACCATACGGCGACTTAGCAGTAGCGATAAGTATAAATCCTAAAGACAGCTCCGATTTTGATTTGCAATACACCTTTCAAAAATTACCTATTACAGCCTTTAATCCTTATCTTATTAAATTCACCTCTTATCCTTTAGACAGAGGAACAATTGAATTGAAAGGTAAATGGACCGTGAGAAATGGGCTAATAAAAAGTGACAATAATTTACTCATCATAGACCCTAGAGTTAGCAAGCGATTGAAAAATAAAAACATAAATTGGTTGCCAATGCGAATTATCTTATTTTTTGTCCGAGAGCGAGGAAATGTCATTGACTATAAAATACCAATATCAGGAAATTTGAAAGATCCAAAATTTCATTTAAGAGATGTTATTTTTGACGCAATTGAAAATATTTTTGTAAAACCAGTAACAACACCCTATACTATTGAGGTTAGAACTATTGAAGCTGAAATTGAAAAAGCTTTATCTCTAAAATGGGAGATGAGAAGTAGTTTACTTACACCTAGACAAGAAAAATTTCTTGAACGAATGTCAGACTTTCTCACCGAAAATCCAGAGGCGTCTATTACCGTATCTCCTCAAAACTATACGACAAAAGAAAAAGAATATATTCTTTTTTATGAGGCTAAGAAAAAATATTATTTGCAGTTGAACAATAAAAATAATACCTCTTTTAATGAGGAGGACTCCATAAAAGTTAATAAAATGTCTATTAAAGAGGCTGTGTTTGTTGAGTATTTAAATAAACACACACGTGATTCTATGCTCTTTACCGTACAACAAAAATGTATAAAATTGGTAGGTACAAATTTTATCGACAAAAAATTTAAAGAACTAAATAGTGAAAGAATAAATGTCTTTATGGCTTTCTTTAAAGATATAGAAATTCAAAAGCGTATAAAATTAACAGAAAAAACTAATGTTATACCATTCAATGGCTTCTCCTTTTATAAAATAGAATACAAAGGTGAGTTTCCTGAAAGTTTAATAAAAGCTTATGAAAAAATGAATGAATTAAATAATGAGTCTCCTAGAAAGAAATTTGAAAAAGAGCGTAGAAAAATAAAAAAAATAAAAGGTGTTGTTTAGAGCTTTTTCATATATTATTTATTGCGTATAAATCAATACTATACTTTTATCTTCCTCCTAGACCATGGAAGCAATTCTATTCAATTAAGTAATTTAAAATCAGTGAATGCTATAACAAATTCAAATTGTCTTGTAATGCTATTACGTCGTTTAATAGTGAGATTTGCATTGTAATTATTAAACACATTAAAAACTGATATATATGGACAAAGATAAAACAATTGACGTGTTAAATTCACTTATAGAAATTAACAATGACAGAATTGAAGGTTATGAAACTGCTTCAAAAGAGACTAAAGACTCAGATTTGAAAACATTGTTTTCTCATCTAATTCAAACAAGTGAAAAGTGTAAAACAGAACTTATTAATGAGGTTCAAAAGTTAGGTGGAGAACCTATAGAAGGAACTAAAATTTCAGGTAGTTTTTTCAGAGCTTGGATGGATGTAAAGGCCGCACTTACGGGTAATGATCGTAAAACTATTCTTAATTCTTGTGAAATAGGTGAAGACGTTGCTGTTGAAACCTACAACAAAGCATTAAAAAATAATTTAGAAGACATTACTACGGAGCATCAAACAATGTTAATAAAACAATACGCACTAATAAAAGCAGATCACGACAGAATAAAAAATTTACGTGATACATTAGTTGAGTATAAATAGCATTTGTAATTGTAATAAACGCAGGGGGCAGTTTTGTTTCCTGCGTTTATTTATTTTCTTTAATCAACGGTAAATTTCGGTATGATTGCGTCAGACAAAACCTCTTCCTTTTGGAAATTAATAATAGCCATTGTTATTTGTGAGACCACAGGCATTATAAGTGGGCTAATATCACAAGTTGGAATGGATAGATGGTTTATGACAATTGACAAACCCTCTTGGAATCCGCCAGCGTATTTGTTCGGTCCCGTATGGACAAGCTTATATCTATTGATGGGGATTTCATTATGGTTAATTTGGGACAGTAATGTACTGCCAAAAATTAAAACTAAGGCAATAGCAATCTTCTCTTTACAATTATTTTTAAATTTTTGTTGGTCTATTATATTTTTCAGATTTCACTCTCCCGTTTTAGCACTTATCGATATAATCTTAATGGTAATAACTATTGTAATTACCATTATTCTCTTTAATCCAATTTCTCGAGTAGCATCATGGCTGCTTATCCCTTATCTATTTTGGGTATGTTTTGCTACTTTTTTAAATTATGCTATTTGGTCATTAAACAGATAATTTAATATTACTTAATTAAACATAAATGAAAAAAAACAAGTCCCATACCCCTTCAGTCTTAGAGAGAATCTCTTCTCATGTAACAAAAGCCTCAGGAAGCAGCGCGGCATTTGTTAGTGCGTTTTTTATTATTATTGTATGGCTCATAAGTGGCCCTTTTTTTAATTTTTCAGACACTTGGCAATTAGTAATAAATACTGGTACAACAATAATTACTTTTTTAATGGTATTTCTTATTCAACGTGCCCAAAACAAAGATTCAATAGCTATTCATATAAAACTAAACGAACTATTAGTCGCTCAAGAATCTGCAAGTAATAGGCTTGTATCCGTGGAAGACATAACAGAAGATGAATTAAAATCGCTTCAGCTTTTTTATAAAAACATAGCTTTAATGACAAAAAACGAAATGTCTATACAAGAATCTCATTCTGCTATACAAGCTAATTCTCATCATGAGAAAAAATTTAGCTTTAAAAAAAGAAAACATTAAATACATTTTAACACTACAACGATGGAACTTAAAATTAAAGATTTAGGTAAATTATTAAAGACAACATTTAAAGAATGGAACCATAAAGATCCATTTAGACAAAGTGCAGTCATTGCCTACTATGCGGTATTTAGCATGCCTGGATTATTGATTTTAATTATCACAATTACTGGATATTTCTGGAGCAAGGAAGCAGTTAATGAAAATATCTTAAGTCAGATATCAAGCACAATGGGTCCTGATACAGCTGCCCAAATAGGGGACATGTTAAAAAATTCCGAAAAGGCTGATTCTACCATTTGGCGTTCAATACTTGGTATTGGTATTTTATTGGTTGGAGCTACTGGAGTTTTTGTAGAATTACAAAAAATATTAAATTTAATTTGGGAAGTTAAGGCAGTACCAAAAAAAGGAATTTTAATAATGGTCAGAGCAAGACTTTTTTCGTTTGGATTAATTGTAGCTATAGCATTTTTACTTTTAATCTCTCTCGTTATTTCCACTTTATTAACAGTAGTAAGTGCAAAAATACAAATCAATACATCACACTTTATGGAAATAATTTTAAATGTTTTTAATTTTATTTTTTCCCTTTTAGTAATATCTATCTTATTTGCTCTAATGTTTAAAATTTTGCCCGATGCAAAAATAAAATGGAAACATGTTTGGCTTGGGTCTTTAGTTACCGGACTATTATTTACTATTGGCAAATCAGCGTTAGCTTTGTATTTTGGAAAAGCTGATCCTGGTTCAGGTTACGGAGCAGCAGGCTCTATAATATTAATCTTACTATGGGTATCGTACTCTTCAATGATTATGTTTTTTGGTGCACAATTTACCGCAACTTATGCTGCAATGTATTCAGGCAAAGTTCCTCCTACTGAAATTGCTACAGCAGATCCCAAAACTACTATTGATTAAATTATATCTTACTATTATTTTGGCAAATAAAAAATATGAATCTAACAACAGGATATCCCTACTGGTTAATAAATAGTGGCCTTCCAGTTAATTATCCAAAACTACATCAATCAATTAAAACAGATGTTGTCATAATCGGCGGTGGAATTTCGGGAGCATTAACAGCCTATTATCTTATAAATGCAGGGATCAATTGTATTGTAGTAGATTCAAGAACAATTGGCTTAGGAAGCACTTGCGCGAGTACTTCCTTATTGCAATACGAATTAGACAAACCATTGTCAGAACTTATAGGTCAAATTGGTTTACAATCAGCTACACAAGCTTATAGATTATGCTCAGAAGCAATAGATACAATACAAAAAATATCAGAAAAAATAAAATTTACAAAATTTGAAAAACAAAAAAGTCTTTTTTTTGCAGCACATAAAAAAGATACGGCTCTAATAAAAGCTGAATTTATAGCGCGCCAAAAAGCTGGATTTAAAGTACAATTATTAGATGAACTTGATATAAAAGAACACTATAATTTTTCTTCTCAATCAGGTATACTTTCTTCTCAAGCCGCCACTACCGATGCCTATATGTTTACTCATGCATTACTAAAAAATAGCAGTAAAAAAGGCCTTCAAGTATTTGACAGAACGGTGATATCAACTATAGACTATAAAAAAAATGGGGTTAAACTAGCTACAGAAAATGGACATATTATATCCGCAAATAAGATTGTAAATGCATCTGGCTATGAAGTAACAGAATTTATTAATAAAAAAATCGTACAATTAAGCTCTACTTATGCTTTTGCCTCCGAACGGTTAGAATCAACTAGTTCGCCATGGAATAAAAAAGCACTCTTATGGAATACCGCCGACCCCTATTTATATATGCGCTTAACCAACGACAATAGAATAATTGTTGGTGGAAGAGATGAAGATTTTTACAACCCTATAAAACGTGACAAACTTATAAAAGCAAAAACTGCTTTACTACAAAAAGATTTTAAGAAATTATTTCCTTCAATAGACCTTAGCCCTGAATATAGTTGGACTGGAACATTTGGATCTACAAAGGATGCGCTTCCCTATATAGGAACCTATAATAAAACACCAAACACCTATTATGCACTGGGTTTTGGCGGCAATGGCATTACCTTTAGTGTAATTGCAGCCCAAATTATATGCGATTTAATTACAGGTGTTAAAAATAAAGATGCATTACTATTTTCTTTTAATAGATAACACCTCTTTAAAATATCTATTCAGTTATACTATTTATTTTTCAATAGTAAATAACATAGCATTCAGTTAACTAACAAAAAAACTACCTATAATTGATATGTGAATAATGTAACTTATTGAGGTAAGATTGCAACATTGATGGATTTATTTAATTCTATATTTGTAATAACAAAAGGATATATAATTAACCTAAAAAATAAAAATCATGAGCACAGGAAAAATAATAGTAGGTGTAATAGCAGGTGTAGCCGCTGGAGCATTATTGGGTGTATTATTCGCACCAGACAAAGGGTCAGAAACTAGAAAAAAAATTGCAAAAAAAGGAACTGACACTGTTGAGGATTTAAAAGAAAAATTTGAAGAATTGTTAAGTACTTTTACAGATAAGTTTAGCGAAGCTAAAGATGAAGCGAGCAACTTATATGAAAAGGGAAAAAACAAAGCAGATGATCTTAAAAAAGATGCAAAAACAGTTATGAACTAATTTAAAACTTCATAATCAGAGTATAATCCTGTACAAAAAAATAAGTTTTTTTGTACAGGATTATCTTTTATAACTAAAAATTATTTTTTCAACTTCAAATCATCACTGGTCCCATCTTTTCCGTCTCCACCAACTGAGCTTAATCTATAGCCACCTTCTTTTGTAAGAGTATAACCCATATTGTTTCCCCAACAATCTTGGTACCATTCACGTTTAAGCGGATCGTTCCCGATAAGATCTGTAAGGCTAGCGGGATAATATCCAAGGTGAGATTTATATTTTTCCATAGCCTGAGCCATTCGATTCATTCGATTTTCTGTTAATCCCGATTTAGAATACTGATTAAAAACCAAAATCACGGCAACTGCAATGGTTACTGTGAAAATACTAGAAATGACCACTACTCTTGATTGCTTGCGAATTATACATGTGATTTCCGTCCATACTTTTGCAAAATCAGGCGAAGTTCCATCTGGATTGCTACTAGATATTTTTCCAAGCTGAATAAACTTAACAACAAAATAAATAAGTAAACCAACAAACACTAATGGGATAAAGAATCTATAAATTCTTATTAGAACAGGGAAAGTGATTAAAAGCAAAAGTACCAATATGCCAATGAGTATCCAGTCTATATTTTTCATTGGTTCTGGCTTATCCGTAACCAAACGATCATTATTATTATCCATAATTCTTAATTATTAAAATATTTACCCCTAAATTACGAATAATGCTGGTATTTAAATTGACAAGGCTCATTAATTTTCTTTCAAAAAATCCTTTCAAAATTGGCAGAATTATGTATTTTTGCTAGTAATAAAACCTAAATCATTAATAGAATATGAAAAGATTATTTTTAAACCTAATTATACTTATCTCTGCCGTTTCTCTTAGCTCATGTGGTTATAATAGCATGGTCGAAAAACAAGAAGCTGTTGAAGGTCAATGGGCACAAGTACAAAACGTTTACCAAAGAAGAATGGATCTTATTCCAAATTTAGTAGAAACAGTAAAAGGTGTTGCTAATTTTGAAAGAGGTACTTTGGAAGCAGTAGTGCAGGCAAGAGCAGAAGCAACCAAAACTACTATTAACGCAAACGATCTTACTCCAGAGAAAGTTGCCCAATTCCAAAAAGCACAAGAAGGCCTTACAGGTGCTCTTTCTAAGTTTATGAGTATTGTTGAAAATTATCCTGACTTAAAATCAAATCAGAACTTTAGTGAATTACAAGCTCAACTTGAAGGTACAGAAAACAGAATTACTGTCGAACGAATGAAATTCAATGCAACTGTTCAGGATTACAACACTTATATCCGTAAATTCCCTAACAACATGACCGCTGGAATGTTTAGTTTTGAGAAAAAAGGTTATTTCGAAGCTTCAGCTGGAGCAGATAAAGCACCAACTGTTAAATTCTAAAGAAATAAGATGGCAAAAGATTTATTTAACGAGGCTCAACAAAAAGCTATCGTGGATTCTATAAAAGCTGCAGAATTGAATACTTCTGGAGAAGTACAAGTACACATTGAAAATACTTGTAATAAAGAAGTAATGGATAGAGCAACCGAAGTTTTTTCTACTTTAAACATGCACAAAACAAAATTGCGTAATGGAGTTTTGTTTTACTTAGCAGTAAAGGATAAAAAATTTGCTATTCTGGGAGACTCTGGAATTAATGCTGCTGTAGCCCCAGACTTCTGGGAGTCCATTAAAAACCAAATGCAAGTCGAATTTCGTCAAGGCAAATTTACAGAAGGCCTTTGTGAAGGTATTCGCAAAGCGGGAGATCAACTTCGAAGTCATTTCCCCTACCAGTCTGATGATGTAAACGAATTACCAGACGATATATCGTTTTCAAATAATTAATTAAACTAACAAAATAGAGGGGACAGATTTTCTTTCCCCTCTTTCAATTTTACCGTGATAAAAAAAATAACCTTATTTCTATTATCTATCCTGTCGTCCATAGCAATGCTATCTGCACAGGATGAAAAAAGCATTCCAGCCAAACCTTCATCGCCAATGATGGTGAACGACTTTGCAGGAATTCTAAACGGCAACACTAATGCTCTTGAAGCTAAATTAAGAGCGTATAACGACTCTACGTCTACACAAATTGTAGTAGTTACGGTATCCACGCTTAATGGATATGACATCGCTGATTTCTCACAAAAACTTGCCGAAAGTTGGGGTATAGGTCAGAAAGGCAAAAACAATGGACTACTTATTTTAGTTGCTTCAAGCGAGCGTAAGATGAGAATTGAAGTAGGTTATGGTTTAGAAGCGCTTGTTCCAGATGCAAAAGCAAAATGGATTGAAACGAATATTATGAAACCTGCCTTCAAACAAAATGATTATGTTGGTGGAATTGATGGTGCAGTGAATGAGATTATAAGTAGAGCTTCAGGTGCATACAATAGAGACGGTTCGGAAACAGATAAGAAATCGGAAAGCAAAGGAACCAACTGGATTATCTGGATTCTTATACTTGGCTTCATTGGATACAGTATGTTTAGAAAACGTACAAGTGGCTACTCTAGGTACTCTTCAGGAGGAACCATATTTGGTGGCGGTGGCTTTGGTGGTGGTGGAAGTTCTGGTGGAAGTAGTTTTGGTGGCTTTGGTGGTGGAAGTTTTGGCGGTGGCGGTGCCAGCGGAGATTGGTAAGCCTATTTTAAATTGAAGTAATATAAAAATTAAAAAATACATGTTTCGATATTTCTTTTTACTATTCTTTCTTTTTTTAAGCAATACACTACTGGCACAAGACGCTATTGACGTGGCTCCAAGGCCAGAACCTAAAAGACTTGTAAACGATTTAGCTGGGCTTCTAACTGAACCAAAAAGAACAGAAGCGCTAGAATTTAAACTTAAAAAACTAAACGACTCACTTGGCATAGAAATATTTATTGTTACGATCGAATCGCTTCGTAATATTGCTGTAACCAATTATGCTATCGAACTGGCCAATAGTTGGGAAGATTCCAATGATAAAGAAAATGGAATTTTTATTCTATTCGATTTTGAAGACAGAGAATATGCCATTATACCAGGAACTAGATTTAAAGAAAAATTCGAACCTGTAATTATAAAAAAGATAGAGGACCACTATATGAGGCCTCATTTTAAAAAGAAAGAATTTTATGAAGGTTTTTCTGTTGCCGCAGACGCAATAACGAATCATATCACAGGTAAACTAACCGATACAGAACTTAAAACAGACGATCAATATAATATATATATAATTACAATAGGTATACTTTTATTTTTCCTCCTTTTATTTCCATTTTATCAATACCAACAATTTCAAAAACATCATTTTGGTACAAAGCGAATTGGCTTCGTTTCAGCTTTCATGTTGATGAATCACTTCCAACCCGCACACAGCACGTTTGAAGATTTTAAAAAAGGCACTGGACCGTTTTCCGTTACGGGTGCTTCTGTCGCTAGTTTTGGCGGAGGCGCTGGCGGTAGCTGGGGAGGATGGTAGTAGTTACAGTTAAAAGGAACAGTGAAGGATTAAGAAATAAATCTGTTTATTCTTCACTGTTTCTTTTTCCTAATATATCTTAGGTCTATGGTTTTAATACGATTTTTAAAACAACAAAACTGGTGGTACGTAATAGCATGCCTTATTTGTCTGTTGCTCTTTCAATATATTTATTTGAGCATCGGCTGGTCATTATTATTTGCTAGCAGTTTTCTCATCTTCTACAGCCTAAAATTTGCTGAAAAATATAATAACCAATTTATTGATCGATTAAAATTGTTCTTTTACTTTCTTTATTTCACTTTATTTTTTCTCTCTACAGGTTCATACGGAACTAGAATACTCGTTATAACTCTCTTTCCCTTTTTCGCTTTTATTTTGTATTTTTATACACTGCTTATTTTCTACAAAAACGAAATGGAAAAAAAAGGAACAACTATTAAAAAACCTTATTGGCTTATTATTATATTTATTCAAACCATACTCATGGCGGGAATAGCAATATGGGCAATAACCCAAAAGGTAGAAGCTGAAAAACAAAAAATACTAGCATTTACTGCTAAAGAAGAAGCTGTAAAAAATATCCACTTAGCTTCAATTGAAAAGGATGAAAAGGCAAAAGCAAAAGCGGAAATTGAAAAACAAATCTTAATTGCCGAACAAGCGAAAGCAGAAGCCTTGGTATATAAAAAACTCTACGAAAATTCTTTAAAACGTAAAAAGTAATATGGACCCCGAGGCAAACTTTCTTGTTTTACGAAACCATGTGCTTTTCAAACAGCTTACTTACAAGGAATGCAGTCAACTCAATATTGTATCGGGTTTTATAAAACCTAAAAAAAACGAATATGTTTACTTCGATAAATTCAGTCATGACCGCCTCTATTTTTTAAAAAAAGGTTATATAAAAATTGGCTACTACGACGAACAAGGTAACGAAGTAGTACGCGAAATGCTGAAAGAAGGCGATATATTTGGACAAATTGGATTGGAACGTTACGACAACGAAGGTGAATTTGCCCAAGCCATAAAAGGAGAAGCCTCTATTTGTAGCTTTACGATTGAAGATTTTGAAAAAATATTAACTAAACGACCTGATTTGGCTATCTCTTTTACAAAACTGGTTGGCTTAAAATTTAAAAAACTTCAAAACCGACTTTCGAATATTGTTTTCAAAGATGTAAAACAACGTTTAATAGACTTTTTTATAACATTTTCAGAAAATAACAATCCAGAGAATTCGGACAAAATCACCATCCAAAACTATCTTACCCATGCCGACATTGCGAGTCTAATAGGATCTACTCGTCAAACGGTGACTACTCTTATCAATAAAATGGACGAAGATGGGATTATAGTGTTCGAACGTAAACAAATAGTGATACCAAGCTTAAAGGGTTTAAAATCTTATTCTATTTCTAATTAAGAAGCTTTCTCCATCCCTTTAAAACACTCCTGATTAAATTTTGCTCAGATTAATAACATAATATGACCTGAACATCAGCTTTTTATTTTTATTTACGTATCTATATTCTCAATTGACTTCAAAAAAATAGTACTTACCATAAAAAATTAATCATACTTCGACAGAAATGATTAGTTTATTTAATAAAGTGTGAAATAACATATATGCAACGCTTAGTTAAAAGATCAATCCATATAACATTCCAGTCCATAATTTTGATTTTGGTCTCCGTAACTACCTTTTGCTCTCCATTAAAATTAAAAGCTGAAAAAATCATTTTCCTAAAAGAAGAAATTGGAGACCAAGTCCTCCAAGGAGAATATTTTGATGTTTTTGAAGATTTAGGAAAAAGTTATACTATTGAAAACATAAGTAGCTCTAGTTTTGATGGATTTAATAAGGGAAACATCTTTACCTATAATAAAAATCCAAATGCGGCTTATTGGTTAAGATTTACTGTTTCAAAAACCTCTAAAAGTCAAAAAAAGTTTTTATTAGAAAGTTATTCGCCACATACAAATCTTATTCAAGTATTTTTACCAAACTCAACTAGTAAATTCTATGTACAACAAGGAGGTGAAGATTTCAACTTCAACCAACGTGTTTATATAACAAAAAATCTAATTTTCGATCTCCCTCTTCATGAAACAAATCCAACTACAACTTTTTATATAAGAATTGTATCTAAAAATTATAGTGCCTTTGACTTCAGAATAAAAACAATCAATTACTTTCTCTACTACATTACAAATGAATATTTTTTCCTAGGAATTTATTATGGCATTCTTATTATTATGGCTTTATATAATATTCTTGTTTACTTTACTGGAAGAGAAAAAGTATACCTCTACTATGTTTTATATGTATTAAGTAGTGCAGTGCTTACTATGACTGATGATGGAATAGGCTTCCAATTTCTTTGGCCAGAGTTCCCATCGCTTAGCAGGCCTATCGGCTATACAATTGCTCCTATTGTATTAATGGTTGTTTTTATTCTTTACTCCAGCAGTTTTCTTAATCTAAAAACTCATTTTTATTCATTATGGAAAATCATATATTCCATTACCGGAGCTTATTTATTGTATTTTATTATTTCAATACTATTCGTAGGAGAAGCATTGCCTATTCTTTACACAATTCCTTTTATTGCTACCTTTGTAATTGCCTGTATCAGTTTCAGGAAAGGATACAAAGCATCTCGCTTTTTCATTATAGGTTATACCTTCATCTTAATAAGTATTGTACTTATACAACTAAGAGCACAACACATTATTGAAGGAAACTTTTTTACAGTTTATAGCTTAAACATAGGCCTTGTATTTGAAGTGGTTATTTTTTCTTTTGCACTTTCAGACAGAATAAAATATATTAAAAAAGAACAAACAATTGCTCAACAAATAATTATTGAAACACTCAATATAAATAAAGATCTTCAAGAAAAAGTAAATAGAGAATTGGAAGAAAAAGTTATAGAAAGAACAATAGAATTAAGTTCAAAAAATAAAGAACTTGAAGAAGTCAATCAAAAACTTAACGAACTCAACGATACGATTAATAAAATAAATACTGGACTAGATTATGACAACTGGTACCTTAAAAAAGATATAAAAAATGACCTACAGGCAAGAATACTAGAAGAAGAAGTACCCTTTGAAGAATTTCTAAAAATATTTCCAGATGATCTTTCTTGTTTAAAATACTTATCGGAACAAAAATGGCAAAATTTCTACCGATGTAGAAAATGTGGAAATTTAAAATATACAGAATCTATTGATAGAACAAAACGAAAATGTACCGTTTGCGGATTTGTTGAGTCAGCTACTGCTTTTACCCTTTTTCATGGAGTTCGATTTCCACTAAATAAAGCATTTTATCTAACATATCTTTTCTTCAAAAAAGATACTGGAAGAAACTTAACAGAGCTTTCTGAATTGCTGCAAATAAGAAGAAATACCTGCGGAAAATTTCGAGCTAAAGTCACAGAGAGCAAAACACAGTTTAAAAACTTAAACAAAAATGCCGTAATCGATAGTTGGGAAAGCTTGATTGTAATTAAAAAAAGAAAAGATTAAAATTAACCCATCAATTGTGTGCTAATAAACGTTTAAAAGAGACTATATACCTTAAAAATATTTTTACTAGAAATCTTCTTCTGTCGCCTTGCTGACAAAATCTTCCTTTATCAACATCTATATTTGTTTATAAATTTAAGAAAAACAAGATGATTTGCCCTAATTGTGAAACAGTATACGAAGGTAATTTTTGCCACGAATGTGGTCAAAAAACAATACATGGACGTTATACAATTAAAGGTCTGGTCTCAGAGTTAATATTCTCAACATTTCATCTTGAAAAAAAAGGACTGCTTTATACAGTAAAAGAATTAACTATTCGCCCTGGTACAGCCATTAAAAATGTTTTAGAGGGTCAACGATTAAGCTTATACCCTCCCTTCAAATATTTGGTTTTAGTTGGTACAATCATCGTTTTATTATCCCTTCGTTATGGTTTTTTCCATAGTGAAGAATTAACGTCAGCTAACGCAGATACCTATAATTTTGAAATACTCACAGAGCATAAACTATTTTTCAGCGGATTTTTTAAATTTGCTGAAGACTATGCTACACTACTTAATATAGTAGCCATACCGATTTTTTCGTTTTTCAGTTTCTTATTTTTTAGAAAATCAGGATATAACTTCGCTGAAAATTTAATCATAAATACATTTATAACAGCACAACAATTATTGTTCTTAATCATCTTGATCCCATTTATAGAATTTGTACCCGGTATAAAACATATTCTAATTCCAATTTACACATTAGCAATAATGTTATACAACATGTTTGCTTATGTACAATTGTTTGGAATAAACTTCAACAACCTCTTTAGAAGTTTCATTACAGTAATTACAGGATTTTTATATCAGTTCCCTGCAAACCTGATGGTTTATTACATTTCGCACACTTATATAATTCCTAACATTCATTTAATTCCAGATATAAAATTACCATAATGAAAAAAGCAATGCTACTTACAATTATTATGCTATTTAGCGTTGGCTTACTTAATTTAAAAGCACAAGAAAATGATGGTGTTCGATTAAAACACTATGCCTTAAAAAACAATTTAGCACTACAAGGATACGATCCTGTTAGCTACTTCGCCGGAAAACCATTGAAGGGTAAAAAAACACATCTACTTAAATACAAATCAGTATTGTACAATTTCTCATCACAAACGAATTTAGAAAAATTTAAAATTGATCCATCTAAATATGAACCCGTCTATGGAGGTTGGTGTGCTTATGCCATGGGAGATAATGGAGAAAAAGTAGAAGTAGATCCAGAAACTTATAAAATCATAAATGGAAAACTTTATTTATTCTATAATGCTTTTTTTAATAACACACTTAACGACTGGAATAAAAACGAACAAAATTTAAAAAAGAAAGCTGACATAAATTGGGGCAACACTATAAAATAATACTGTAATGAATTTTAAACTAAAATCAATTCAAACTATAATTTCGTGGATAGCGCAACTACTTGCAGCCACTATAATGTTTCAAACATTATTTTTCAAATTTACAGGTGCTGAAGAATCAATCTATATCTTTACAAAAATAGGTATGGAGCCTGTTGGGCGTTATGGCTCAGGAATAGCAGAGCTGATCACTTCATTATTATTACTAGTACCAACACTATGCTGGATAGGTGCCATAATCGGAACAGGAGTGATGGCTGGGGCAATTGTATCCCATTTGACACTTCTCGGAATATCGGTAAAAGACGATGGAGGATATTTATTTATGCTTGCACTAATTACATTTGTTTGTTGCCTTACTATTCTATTTATACGCAAACATCAAATACCAGTTATAAATAAACTAATTTCATAAATTAACTATTACAAAAAAATGAGAAAAATTTTTATTATAATTTTAATACATGTTAATGTTCAATTAATAAATGCACAAGACAGCACAAAATCGTGTAATTATAAATTTAATAATAATTACGATTTAGCTTTTAGTCTTGGGGAAAAGGAAATTCTAGGTGCTATTTCTTGGAGCCACTTTCATGGAATTGGAAATAAAAAGCAACGTTTTAAAGTGGGTTATGGTCTAAGGTTTTCTTCCTTTTATGGATATAGTGAGGGTAAAAATTATACTACAGCACCCTCCAAATATACAAGCACGATTCAAGGTCCTACAACAATATTTTCTGAAACTATTGAAAATAATATTGACACCATAACATTTGCTAATCCACAAGTAAACTCACTAAACATTTCTATTAATTTACAATACTCTATAAGTAAAAAATTTGAAGTTGGATTTAATATTGATGCAATCGGATTCAGCTTTGGGGGCAAGCAACCCGCTTCAATCATATCTTCCGTCTATGATGCCAATCAACCTTATTTAATTTCGGCAAAACCTACTTCTTTAAATTTATTACTAACTAGCGATAACGATATTGGCTCTCTAAATTCTGAATTTTATTTACGCTATTGGCTTACCGAACATTTTGGCATAAGAGCTGGATATAGTTTTTACTTTTCTGAATATACCACAAGTCAATCTTTAACGTTTGATTCTGGAAGAATTCAAAACGACCGCTTTCGTTTAAAATCTAGTTTGTTTATGCTTGCCATAACGTATAGGCCCTTTGTAAAAAAATAATAATTTAACCATTAGAAAATAAAATTATGAAAAAAATAATCTTAATGATATTTGTTCTTGCAACAGGAACTATCGCTTGTAAAAAAGCAAAAGACGAAACCAAAATGGTAAACGATATTATAGGGAGTCCTGTCACAGATACTATTGGACAAGGCAATTTCATAGGTCAACAACATGACCTAAGTGGAAAAGCACTATTATACAAAGACAATAGTAATAACTATATTCTTCGTTTAGAGAATTTCAATCTTACCTCTGCTCCAGATCCTGATGTTTTACTTTCTAAAACCAGTACTTATAGTGCAGGCAACGTAATTAACGTGACAGGCTTAAGTCAAAATACTAATTATTCTAACAGCTCTATTAATATAGACGTCGATAACACTATTAATTTTACTGAATACAAATATGTAATAATTTGGTGTACGCAATACAGTGCTTATTTTGGGCATGCGACTTTAAATTAAAAATGTTCTTGAAATTATATTGTTTTTACAAAAATAATACTGTAATTATTGTAAAATAATGAACTATTCAATACTTGTAAGCTGTTATGGAAATATGAAAAAAGTAATGTTTTTATCTCTATTATTATTTTGCTCCACAATTGTATTCGGACAAAATAAAAAAATACAACCTGAAAATGAAATTCTTTTTAAAATAAAGAATAGTGGAATCAGTGTTGAGGGTAAATTTAAAGGACTGGCAGGTGTAATAATATTTGACACAAAGAATATCGCAACTTCATTAATAGATGTTAGTATAGATGCAAAAACAATAAATACAGACAACAATACTCGTGATGGACATCTAAAGAAAAAAGAATATTTTGACGTTGAATCATTTCCTAAAATACTGTTTCAATCAAAAAAAATAGAACTTACTAAATCCGGATATTTAGCAACAGGAAACTTAACAATGAAAGGAAAAACAAAGGAGATAAAAATCCCTTTCATCTATTCAGAAAAAGGCAACGAAGGTGTCTTCAATGGGAGTTTCAATTTAAATAGATTAGACTATGGCGTAGGAAGTTCTAGTTGGATATTATCTGACAATGCTACGATAACATTAACTATAAAAGTATTAAATCAATAAAATATGAGTAGCCCATTAATTTCACAAACTGAATCGGCATTCTTTCAACTTACAAATGCGATTAATCAACTTGAACATTCTGATTATAAAAAAACACTCGATACGCTTACAGGTTCTACTATTGGGCAGCATGTAAGACATATAATAGAATTTTATCAATGTCTTATGAATGGATACAACACTACTATTGTAAATTATGACAATAGGGGACGTGATAAAATGATAGAAGAAAGTCGAGAATTTGCCCTCCAGTGTATCAATAAAATTTTATTTGACATAAAAAACTTGTCATTAAAAAAAGAAATAACATTAGAAATTTTTTATGAAAATGAAAATGAACCACTACGATTGTCAACTACAGTGGAAAGAGAATTAGTTTACAACATTGAACATGCCATTCACCATATGGCACTAATAAAAATTGGTATAAAAGAGATCAACGAAAAAATAATACTTCCTTCTGAATTTGGAGTGGCAGTATCTACCATTAGATATCAACAACAAAATCATGTGCACAGTCACCTACTTGCCAACAAATAAAGGAGATTATATATTAACTTCAAGTAGGGATGAAAAAATCATACGTCCAGCGGCTTTGGAGCCTATGGAATACCTTATAGAAAACAGAAAGATAATATTTCCTAAAGACCCTGCTGCTAATGGTACTTGGATAGCCTATTCTGAAAACAGAGTAGCTTGCTTGCTCAACGGTGGTTTTGAAAAACATGTTTCTACACCTCCTTATAAAAAAAGTAGAGGATTAGTTTTGCTCGACTCTTTTTCCTACTCTTCTGCACCCTTATTTGCTGAAAAATATGATTTTAGCAGAATAGAACCTTTTACATTACTACTGATTGAAAATACTACCTTATACGAAATTCGTTGGAGTGGCAATCATATATATATAGTGAAATATGCCTCAGACCAGCCTGCAATATGGTCTTCGGTTACGCTGTATACTGACGAGATAATTTCCAAAAGAAAACAATGGTTTCAACAATGGCTTTCTAAAAATCATTTTTATACTACTGACCTAGCTAGAACTTTTCATTTAAAAGCTGGTGACGGCGATAAAGAAAATGATATCCTTATGAACCGTAATAATTCTATAAAAACGGTAAGTATTACAACTATAGAAAAAATAAGTTCTAACATTGAAATGATTCACCAGAACCTACTTAATGTAGCCGCTTCGAATAACAATAAGGTATAAAATTTTATTTTTAGCTCAATAATACAACCAAGACTTTTGGGTAAGCATAAATTTTAGTATTTTAGTACAATGAAATTATTGCTGGCAATAGGATTTACGTTTCTTCCATTCTGTTTATTTTCAGCTCCTGGCGATTCCATTAAAACAACACATCTTGATTCATATAAACCCAGAATAAAAATTTTACCAAATGGATATTATAGACCAGAAACAAGAATTGCTGTTGGAAGCTTTGTTCTATTGACTTTTAAGACAAATAGAATAGACACTCTACTACGACCATCATTTATAAAATCTACGCTAGTGGTTACTCAAAATAAACAATTAGCGATAGAAAATGATTGGATTATATTTTTTAAAAAAGAAAACATAACTTTTTATGGGGGATTTGACTTTATGAAATTTCCAGAAAATTTTTATGGAATTGGAAATTTTACACTAAAAGACAGCGTAAAAAATTATGAGTTAGATAGAATATCACTTAATTCTCTAGTTCTAAAAAAAATAAAGGGCTATTATTTTGGAGGACTTAATTTTGATGCTCAATATCTATATAGTAATAAACAGAACAAAGGCTTGTCTAAATTCCCTTTATACGCAGATGTAAATGGAGCAAGTGGTTATTTTGTAAATGGATTTGGTCCTACCTTTCTATTTGACTCGCGTGATAATGGGCTAATTTCACATAAAGGTTGGTACAACGAGGCAAGTATAAATTTTCACGGAAAGGCAACCTTTAGCCAATTCGATTTTACTAACATCACTGTAAACTCTAGGAAATTTATTCCAGTACGTAAAACAAGTATCTGGGCAAGCGAAATTTATTTGAATTTCAATATCGGAGATTTACCTTTTCGCTCTAATCCAGCTATTGGGGGAGCTCGATTTTTAAGAGGTTATTATACAGGAAGATTTCGAGATAAAAATTTAATATTTTATCAAACTGAAATAAGAATTCCTATCTATTGGAAATTTGGCATTGTAGCCTTTGCGGGAATGGGACAAGTAGCTCCAGATATAAAAAGTTTCTCTTTTGAAGGAATGAAATATACAGCTGGGGGTGGTATTCGTTTTTTATTATCAAAAAAAGAAAATGCAAATATTAGATTAGATTATGGATTTACAAAAGAAGGCGGTGGCTTTTATATGATTTTTGGGGAGTCTTTTTAATTTAGTCTCGAAAAATTCAGATCTACTAATTCTAACATTCTTTTTCTCTTCAAAATATTCAAATAGACAACAGTCACAACTGATTTTTTACGAAAACGAAACGCGGAAAGAGCTCTGTTTTTAGAAGATTTGATTTTTTCATTTTTTAAATCTACACTAGATTCTAATAATAAATCATTTTCCCTAGATCTAAAAGTTTGCCTGCCATCAATTGAAAAAACTTCCATATACATATCCCTCATCTGTTTAAGTAATGGATATAACGAGACCCTTTCTTGAAGGTTGCCGTATTAAATTATCGTAAAATTTTATTATGTAAGAAAATAATCCTTCCTAACTATTAGATCAATTTAAGTTTACTAACTACCTTAAATAGTACATGGATCTATTTAAGGTAGATCAAAAAATTTCTAAGTTCTATAATTATAAAATTGCTTGTGCCTGTTTTTTAGATCCTTATAATAACAACTACTATTTACAATTAACTTGTTTAAACATCAATTGAAGAAAATAAACACATGCAAGAAAAAACTGAATTTTAAACAACGTATGAGTTCTAATACTAAATTATTAATGGGCTTCTAGCCAATTTTCTCCAACTCCAACTCCAATTTCCATAGGAACACCCATATCGATAGCTTCTTTCATAAACTCCGAAATTTTGGTTTTCATTATTTCTAGTTCACTTACATGAACATCAAAAACTAACTCATCATGTACTTGCATAACCATCTGAGATTTTAAATTTTCTTTTTTCATCCATTGATGAATATTTATCATCGCAACCTTAATCATATCTGCAGCACTTCCTTGAATAGGCGCATTAATAGCATTTCGTTCTGCATAGCCTCTCAACGTAGCATTCCCTGAATTTATATCCGCCATATATCGTTTCCTTCCTAAAATAGTTTCTACATAGCCCAACTCTCTAGCATTGTTTACGACTTGATCCATATAAATTTTTATTGCTGGGAACTGAGCAAAGTAAGAATCTATAATTTCAGCCGCTTCTTTTCGAGGAATATCTAACCGTTGTGAAAGTCCAAAAGCAGAAATCCCGTAGATGATCCCAAAGTTTACCATCTTAGCTTTTCTTCTCATATCAGAAGTAACTTCATCAAGACTCACACTGAATACTTTACTCGCTGTAGTGGAGTGAATATCAATTCCGTTTTTAAACGAATTAATCATATTTTCTTCCTTGCTAAAAGCCGCCATAATACGGAGCTCAATCTGAGAATAATCGGCAGAAAGTATTAAATGATTTTCGTCCTTACGTACAAATGCTTTCCTAATTTCTTTTCCTCTATCGGTTCGAATCGGAATATTTTGCAAATTAGGATTGGTAGAACTTAGTCGTCCCGTAGCAGCTACCGCTTGATTATAGGAAGTATGAACACGTTGATCTTTTTTACTAATTAATGCAGGAAGTGCATCAACATACGTAGATTTTAATTTTTGCAATTCACGATAATCCAAAATATCGTTGGCGATTTTGTGTTCATAAGCCAACTTACTTAATATTTCTTCGCCTGTAGCATATTGACCTGTTTTGGTTTTTTTTGCTTTAGGATCTAACTTTAATTTTTCAAAAAGGACATCCCCCAATTGTTTAGGAGACGCAATATTAAAATGAACGCCTGCTTGTTCGTATATTTTCTTTTCTGCTATTAAAATTTCTTTTGCTAATTCCGCTGAAAAATCTTTTAACGCTTCTGTATCAATTTTCACACCTGCATATTCCATATCTGCAAGCACTTCAATAAGTGGATTCTCTACTTCTTCAAAAAGTTTTTCTAGATTGTTTTCTTTAAGAATTGGGGCAAAAATAGTTTTTAACTTGTACGTTACATCTGCATCTTCGGCAGCATATTCTGAAATTTTTTCTATCGCCACGTTACGCATGCTTCCTTGATTCCCACTCTTTTTTCCTATAAGCCCTTCGATAGAAACAGGTGAATAATTTAAATAACTTTCTGCAAGAATATCCATACCATGACGCTTGTCTGGCTCTATCAGATAATGGGCCAACATGGTGTCAAAAATTTTACCTTTTACTTTAATGTCATAATTTTTTAGAACTAAAATATCGTATTTAAGATTTTGGCCAATCTTTGTTATAGAATCATTTTCGAGTACTACCTTAAATTCATTTATTAAACTTTGTGCCTCTATCCTATCTTCAGGCACTGGAACGTAATACGCTTCTCCTTTAAAATAAGAAAAAGCTAATCCTACTAACTCCGCTTCTACCGCAATTAAACTTGTAGTTTCAGTATCAAAACAAAATTCTGATTGCTCCAATAAATAGCCAATCAAGTCTTGTCGTAATTCTGGTGTATCAATGGTATGATAGTCGTGAGAAACAGTGTGAATCGTTTCATAATTTTTAGGCGCAATCAATTCTTCCTCATCACTCTCTTCTGTAGTAGTTGTAGGAGCACCTCCAAACATAGACATTTGGGATTGATCAACTTTTTTAATTGATTTAGTCGCCAACTTTGGAGTCGTAGTTGTAGTCTCCTCAGCATACTCTTCTCCAATGATCCGTTTTTTCATGTTTCGAAATTCCAGTTCATCAAAAAGCGCAGAAAGTTTTTCTTTATCAGGACCATCGTAATGAAGATCTTCGTCCGTAAAGGTAATAGGGACATCGCAGTGAATGGTGGCTAATTCTTTTGACATCAAACCCTGTTGTGCAAAATTGATAACATTTTCTTTTTGTTTGCCTTTCAGTTTATCGG
Organism: Cytophagales bacterium; assembly: GCA_031416415.1. GTDB lineage: Bacteria > Bacteroidota > Bacteroidia > Cytophagales > Cytophagaceae > JANYCO01. The sequence goes on from JANOTP010000235.1 coordinate 47,088, forward strand.
CATTAGCAATAAGATTTTCTACAGTGCCAAATTCTGCAATTAACTTTTGGGCCGTCTTTTCTCCAATTCCTGGAATGCCAGGAATGTTATCGACACTATCTCCCATCAAACCAAGTATATCAATTACTTGATCGACTCTCTCTACTCCAAATCTTTCTAATACTCTTGCGGTATCAATTACCTCATGTCCATTGCCCATGTAGGCTGGTTTGAAAACAAAAACATTTTCAGTGACTAGTTGGCAATAATCTTTGTCCATAGTCATCAAATAAACTTGGTAGCCATTTGCTGCTGCTCTTTTTGCTATTGTACCAGCCACATCATCTGCTTCAAAGCCTGGAATTTCTAGAACAGGAATATTAAAACATTTTAATAATTTTTTTACTAATGGAATCGCCAACGTGATATCCTCAGGTTGTTCCTGACGATTGGCTTTATATGCTTCGAAACTTTCATGACGAAAAGTAGGTTCTGGTGTATCAAAAGCTACTGCTAAATGGGTAGGCTTTTCTTTGGAAATGACTTCCCAGAGCGTATTTGTAAAACCAAATACGGCAGAAGTATTTAAGCCAGCAGAAGTGATACGTGGATTTTTACTAAATGCAAAATGTGCTCTGTATATAAGCGCCATAGCATCTAATACGAAAAGTTTTTTAGGGGTCGTCATGGGTTAAAGATAAGGATTTTTGTGGAATGATTCGAGCAGAGATAAGACCTTGGGGAGAATTCATGCATTTTTTGTTTTGGCTTAAATTTTAGTTATTTTTATGTAGAGCTAACTTTAGAACTATGAATCCTGACAATCAAGAGCTACCAAAACAATTAAACATTTACGAAAAACGTTTTTTGTTGCTTATGAAAATGGTAAAAATTGACCAAATGCTTAAATCTGCGGTCATTACTCATAAAAAAATGCCTGAATAAGTATGGATATTTTTGACGAAGAAATTTTAACATTATGGCAATCATTTTCAAAAAATAATTTTGAATACCTATTGGTTGGTGGCTTTGCAACAAATCTCCATGGCTTTAGCAGAACTACAGCAGATTTAGACATTTGGATTAAGGACAGCATTGAAAACAGAAAAAAATTAAACCAATCGCTAATTGACTTTGGGTACGGAGAAATACCTAACATAGAAAAAATAGACTTTATCCCTGGCTGGACATCTTTCAAACTTACCTCTGGATTAGAATTAGATATCATGACTTCATTAAAAGGATTTCCTCAGGAAAGATTTGAAGAATGTATAAATTATGCAAGCACAGCAACTATTTTTAAATTAGAAATAAAATTTTTACATATCAATCATTTAATCGAAGCTAAAAAAGCAACGTTACGAAATAAAGACATCATAGACATAGAAGAGTTGGAAAAAATTAAATTAAAAAATCAATAATTCTATTTTATATTCTTCCCAAAATACCAGCAAAAATCCTTAAGCGGACATTCTCCACATTTTGGTGTTCTTGCAACACAGATATAACGTCCATGCAAAATTAGCCAATGGTGGGCCACATGTACATATTCGCTAGGAATATATTTCATCAATTGTTTTTCGACTTCAAGAGGAGTATTAGCTGTTTGTGTTACTAGACCCAATCTTCTAGAAACTCTGAAGACATGCGTATCTACAGCCATTGCTGGTTGATTGAAAATTACTGAACTAATTACATTTGCCGTTTTTCTACCTACACCAGGCATCTTCTGTAAATCTTCTACATCGCCTGGCACTTCCCCTTTAAATTCATTTGTAAGTATTAGAGCCATTCCGACAAGGTGCTTGGCTTTGTTATTAGGAAAAGATATGCTTCTAATGTAATCGAAGACTTCTTCGGAAGAAGCTTTTGCAAGATCGTAAGGAGTGGGGAAACGATGAAACAATGCGGGTGTAGTGAGGTTTACTCTTTTATCCGTGCATTGAGCGCTTAAAATAACGGCTACTAATAATTCATAAGGGTTTGAATAATGAAGTTCTGTCTGAGCGTCTGGTGCATGCTCTTTAAAATAATTGATGAATTTTTCGAACCGTTCTTTTTTCTGCATATTATCATTCTTCAAAGAGTAAATAAGCAAGAAAAAAACAAAAAGCACAACATAAATATTACAACAGATAGTGTTGCCTAATAGTTATGTTGTGCTTTTAAAAATAATTCTAATGACTTCTCATAAAAGAAGCCGAATACTTTAAAATAGCATCGATACTTTTTTGCCTTGGTTGAAAAGACAATTCATCTAATGAATTTTTAATGTCTTCAAATTCGTCTCTTTCTTCTGAAAGTACAGCATTGATCAAACATTCTGTTTGGAAATCCTTTTGCGTAGTTTCGCTGGTTTCTTTGTATACATTAAGGATTATTTCATTCGGGGTAGTAGTTGTTATCATAGGCTATAGACTCATTTTGTAATTGTTTCCTTAGATTAATAAGGGCGTAGCGCATTCTGCCAAGGGCGGTATTTATGCTTACTCCTGTTTCTTCAGCAATCTCTTGAAAACTCATATCGGCGTAATGTCTCATCATTACTACTTCCCTTTGAGTTTCTGGGAGCGCTTGGATTGTTTTTCTAAGTAACGCATGAGTATCGTCTTTTATTTTAACGGACTCGATAGATTCTTCTGAAAAATTCATAGAATTAAATACCATTGGCACCTCATCGATATCTGAGTGAGGATGTCTTTTGTCTTTCCTAAAGCTATCAATAGCCATATTTCGGGCAATTCGGCATACCCATTGCAAAAATTTACCTTCGTTGTTGTATTCGCCTGCTTTTAGCTTACGAATAACTTTACAGAAAGTATCTTGCAAAAGATCTTCCGCATGGTCACGGTCTTTTACTATTAGGAAAATAGTGGTTAAAATTTTGGCTTTATGCCTTTTCACAAGAATAGCGAAAGCATTTTCGCTGCCTTTAACATACTGCGTTACCAATTCGGCATCGCTCATTTTGTTAATCATCATAAGAACTCTAGTTTAGTAACGTAGAGGTTTATCTCATAGGCAGCTCTTTAGGCGTTTAAATTTTTATAAATATACTTGAAAACACTAAATTAATAACAAAATATCGCTTTTGCAATATTTTATATCTCTATTATACTATAATATAGTAATTAAGGTTACAGGAATTAATGTTTTTTTCTACTAAAAGGTAACCTATACCATAATTAATATAGTTGATTTAGAAAAGGAAGTTTTTTCTAAATCAACTATACTTTTTTATTACAATTCACAGAATACTCCGTCGTCGGTAAGATTTTTACAAGGAGCTCTCCATTTGAAATTGGGTCCTTCTACTCTCATGAGTTCTTCAGCTGCTTCAGGTCCCCATGTACCTGCTGGATAACCGTATACCTTTAACTCTTTGTTGCTCTCCCACTCTTGTAGTATAGGATCGATAAATTCCCATGCAGACTCCACAGCATCACCACGCGCATAAAGCGTAGAATCACCTTGTATGCAATCTAATAATAATCGCTCATACGCTCCCGGAACATAAGCGTTTGTTAAATCAGAATAATGGAAATCCATATTTACCGTATCCACTCTGAATCCAGCACCAGGCACTTTCATTCCGAATTTCAACAATATTCCTTCATCGGGTTGAATACGAATAATTAATTGATTATTGCCACTATGCATTTGTTCATCGTAAGCAAATAAGTGGTGAGGAGTGTTTTTAAACGTGATCACGACCTCTGTAACACGGGTAGGAAGTTTTTTACCCGTTCTGATGTAAAACGGCACTCCAGCCCAACGCCAGTTGTCAATAAAAACTTTCATTCCTACATAGGTTTCTGTACGAGATTCTTTGGGAACTCCTTCTTCATCTCTATATCCATTTACTTCTGCACCCTTTATGGTGGAGGCAGTGTATTGTCCGCGAATAACATTTTTTGCAATATCCTCTTTACTCATTGGGCGAAGAGATTGAAATACTTTCACGACTTCACTACGAATAAATCTTGAATTGGCCAATACAGGAGGCTCCATTGCTACCATAGCGGCTACTTGCAAAAGGTGATTTTGAATCATGTCACGCATAGCACCTGAAGTATCGTAGTAGCCACCACGTTTTTCTACACCTACTACTTCGGCAGCTGTAATTTCTACATGTTGAATATAATTCCTATTCCATAATGGTTCAAAAATTCCATTTGAGAATCTTGTAACCAAAAGATTTTGCACCGTTTCTTTACCCAAATAGTGATCGATCCTGTAGATCTGATCTTCTTTCATGCAATTCAACAATTTTTTATTCAAATCCTGAGCGGTGGCCAAACTATATCCAAAAGGTTTTTCCACTACTAATCTCTTCCAACCATTCTCTTCATCTGTCATACCATGAGCATGAAGATTAGAAGGAATTATTTCATAAAGACTTGGAGGAGTTGACAAATAATAAACATAATTATTATCCGTCTTGTTATCTGCACTGAGCTTATCAAGTCTGGTTTTTAACAAACCATAATCGTCTACTTTTTGAGTGTCTATGGCTTGATAATATATTTTTTGCGCGAAAGCGTCGTATTGCTCTTGGGTAACATTTTTCTTAGCATTTACCTCTTTGTTTTCAAAAACAACCTTTTTTCTAAATTCATCGTCCGACATTGCGGTGCGGCTTACACCAACTACGGCAAAATTTTCAGGAAGAAATTTGCCCAGATATAGGTCAAACACTGCTGGAATAAGTTTACGGAAGGTCAAATCTCCTGAGGCTCCGAATATTACCAGAATACAATTATTATTCTTTTTCATAAAACAGTAAGGGTTGTACTAAAAATACAGAGTAAGAATACCCAATTATATTTAAACCACAAAAACTTTAAGTATTATTTTTTATCAAGATAATTTTTAAATTGCTTGTTGAAAAGAGATTACAGATGCTAGATTCCATATAGTAGATGATTGTATAAAAAAAATATTATCTAGTATCTTAAATCCAGCATCTTGCATCTAGAAAAACCTTACCATAAAAAAATACAATAATGAGCGAAACAAAATATGATTTCGGTTTAGTTGGTCTTGGCGTAATGGGCCGAAACTTTATACTCAACGTAGCAAGCAATAAATTTTCAGCTATTGGACTTGACAGAGATCCTGAGAAAGCCAAAGCAATGGACAACGAAGCCAAAGAAGACGGTTTTAATGCGAAAGGAACTACTTCTTCGAAAGAATTTATCGACTCTTTGAAAAAACCAAGAGTTATCATGTTGCTAGTTCCTGCAGGAGCTCCTGTTGATTCAGTAATCAATGACTTGGCTCCTATGTTGGACAAAGGTGACCTTATTATTGACGGTGGAAATTCATTCTACACAGATACAGATAGAAGAGAAAAACATTGCGAAGATTTATGACTTCACTTTATTGGTGCAGGTGTTTCTGGTGGCTCTAAAGGTGCACGTTTCGGACCAAGTATTATGCCTGGTGGACCCGAGGTTTCTTATAATATTGTTAAACCAATCTTTGAAGCCGTAGCAGCAAAAGTAAATGGCGAGCCATGTGTCACCTACATTGGACCTAAATCCGCTGGTAACTATGTAAAAATGGTTCACAACGGTATAGAATATGGTCTTATGCAATTGATTTCTGAAGTATACGACTTCATGAAAAGAGGATTAGGCCTTAGTAACGAAGAAATTCAAAAAACTTTTGCAAAATGGAATCAAGGTAAACTTCAATCTTTCTTAGTAGAAATTACCGCTGAAATATTTGCTAAAAAAGACGAACTAGGAGAAGGATGGTTGGTAGATGTTATTCAGGATAAAGGGAAACAAAAAGGTACTGGTAAATGGACTTCTCAAAATGCCATGGATCTTGGCGTGCCTATTCCTACTGTCGATATGGCTGTAAACATGCGTGAAATTTCTGCTTACAAGCCAGTACGTCAAGAAATAGAAAAGCTATATTCTTTAACTCTTGAAACACCAAAATTAGATAAAGAAGCTACACTTCAGCTGCTTGAAGATGCTCTTTATTTTAGTTATATCATTTCGTATACACAAGGTATGTCTATGCTAGCTGCCGCTTCGGTAGAATATCAATATAATTTAAAATTAGCTGAAATTGCAAAAATCTGGAGAGGCGGCTGTATCATTCGTGCTGGATTATTGGAAGACATCACACAAGCATTTAAAAAAGATGCAACGCTGAAAAATTTATTACTTGATAAAACTTTTGCAGAAAAAACTAGTCAAGTACAAGGTGCTGCTCGTAAAATTGTAAAACTGGGTGTGGACTTTGGTATTCCATTGGCTTGTCTTTCTTCTACCTTAACGTATTTCGATGCTATGCGCACGGGAAGGCTTCCATTAAACCTTGTTCAGGCTCAGAGAGATTATTTCGGATCACATACGTATGAACGTACTGACAAAGAAGGAATTTTCCATACTGAAAATTGGGTTTAACTTAGTAGTGAGATTTTAGTCTTGAGTAAAATAAGGTCGAATGTAGATTTGGATTTTATTTTATAATTTATAAATTAAAAATAGAGGAACGGTTCGAAATGAACCGTTCCTCTATTAATTTAAACCTAGCCTTATTTTTTTATTCTTAATGTTGAATTAAGACATTGTAATATGCATAACGATTGTAAGCATATACAACTCTAAGAGTATAATATCCTGAAGGGAAATTTTGAACAGGAATAGATGTTTGCATCATATAAATAGCATCTTTATTAGCCAATATGTTGCCCATGTTATCCATCAAAGTATAACTTACTATTGAATCTTCAGTAGAGCTTACATTTATAAATCCATCCGCAGGATTAGGAGAAACAATTGGTTTTGAGAATACTATTGTTTCACAAGTACTACATGAGTCACCAGCGTCGTTAACAAAATAATGACATATATTATAACTTCCTGTATTATTATATAAGTGTTGTGCCGTGCTACCATTAGTAAAATTGCCATCTCCAAAATACCAATGATGAAGTCCTGAAGTAGTACTTGCTGTTAACTGTAAAGTGTCTCCTTTAAAACTATAACCAAAACCAGCAAAACATGTATCTGTAGAGTTTGGAATTACCACAACTTGGAAAGATGTACAGCTGTCATCATAATTTCCGTTAGAAGTATTTTTAACCAATAAGCGTGACACAGTATAAGTACCCGCATTTGCATAATTATGGCTAGGATTAGATCCATTATAAAAACTTCCATCTCCAAATTCATATCGTTCTATTACTACATTATTAGCACTGTTTGCATTAAAATAAACAGTATTATTAACTCTTTGAAAGAAGAAAGTAGCAAAACATGAATCGGTAGGATTGTGATTAGAAATAGAATCAACAATCACTTCTTGGCAGGTTTTACAAGAATTCGTTTTAATATTCAATGTATCTTTTCCTCTGTATTGACATACTGTATAAGTACCTTTATTTAGATATTCATGTGTTGGATTAGATCCATAAGTAAAATTTCCATCGCCAAAAGTCCAATACGAAAAATCATTTGAAGCTACCTTTTCATTAAAATAAAATGTACCTAATGTTGATTGATAAGTAAATTCTGCATTACATTTTTGCTTTCCTTGAATTGTAACTTGATTTGTATACGTACAACTTTCTATTTTTTGTTTGTATCCGTAAACATATACGGTAAGTGTTATAGTGTAGGTTCCTGGTTTCAAATAAGCATGTATTGGATCAATTGTATTAGAAACATTTCCGTCTCCGAAAGTCCAACTATGCAATGCTGCAATTCCTTTTATAGAAGATTCATTTTTCAGAACTACTACATTGGCTGTTTGTTTTACAGAAAATTGAGCGATACAACTAACAGGAGGATATATTGCTTTAATTATAACACTCTTTGAAATAGCACAGGATGATTTGATTGTTTCGTTATTGTAAATGATTTGTTTTGTTTTTGTTAGTTTAACAATATAGCTACCTGCTTTTAGATACGTATGAAGTGGTGAGCTTTTAGTTGAGCTTGTGCCATCTCCAAATTCCCATTTCCACGTATAATTTTCTGCATTTGTAGAATCTTCCGGAAAAAATTTCCAAGATAAGGATTTAATACCTGCAGAGGTAAAATTTGCATTACAACAACTTTGGCTGTAAGTATTCTGTGTATTTGCTATTAGCAAGACACAAAAAGTAAAGAGTGATAAAATAATTTTTTTCATAGAATGTATATTTTAGTTTCATAAGGGAAGACAAGAAAATCATTCAAAGGGTTGCCTGAGAAAAAAAATAATTTTAAAAACTACTGCGCTTATCTAAAAAATTTATCGGTAAATGATTATTAATTTATATATAATTTTAATAATCAGATATTTATAAAGATTATTTAAAATAAAAATCAATCACTCTTACCTTGAAATAGAAATAAGGTTATAAAACCACCCTAATGAGTGCTTTTTTATAATATATAAACGTTCAAACATTATTTGTTAAATTTGTAAGCTAATTACAGAAAGAAAAAGGATGAAGACTTATTTGAGAATACTATCATATGCAAGACCAATTGGAAAATATTCAGTTCAATATGGGGCATTTGCTTTGTTAGCTATATTTTTTGGACTTATCAATTATAGTTTTTTAATGCCTACTCTAGATATATTGTTTGAACAACACATTACAAATAATAATCCCTCCATAATTAATGGAGGCTACAGAGCTGCAATGGAAAATTTTACTAAAAATCAAATTTCTGAAAATGGTAAAGCTGGGGCATTGATAGTTATTTGTATTATTCTTATTGTTTCAAATTTTGTTACAAATTTTTTCAAATATTTTTCCATACGTATAATAAACAAAATAAGAGCAGACGTTGTAAAAAGACTTAGAGCGGATATTTTTCAAAAAATCACGAAACTACATATAGGTTTTTTTACAAATGAAAAAAAGGGAGATTTAATTTCTCGTGTTACAAACGATGTACAAGAAGTAGAAAATTCAGTCGTCAATACCCTGACCGTAGTATTTAGAGATCCTATTACAATAATAATTTATTTCGTTGTATTATTTATTATTTCGTGGAAACTTACCTTAATCACACTACTTATACTACCCGCTTCTGGAATTATAATCTCTTCAATAAGTAAACGTTTAAAAAAACAATCAAACGAAGGACAAGAATCGCTAGGCAACATCCTAGCTATTATGGACGAAACAATTTCTGGACTACGGGTAATGTTTGCCTTTAATGCTAGTAAATATATCTCTGCAAAATTCAACAAAGAAAATGGTCGTTATGCTGGAATATTAAAAAGCATGACTAATAAAAGAGATCTCTCTTCTCCACTCTCCGAATTTATGGGAGTATGTGTTGTAGCTGTAATACTCTGGATCGGCGGTAACATGGTATTCAGAGGAGAAATGAAAGCAAGCGAATTTTTCTTTTATATAATTTCATTCTATCAAATATTAGTTCCAGCGAAAGCTATATCAAGTTCATTTAGTTCTATACAACGAGGTCTTTCTTCTGCAAAAAGAATTTTTTCAGTAATCGATACTGAAATTATAATAAAAGATCCAGAAAAACCATTCCACATTAATCAGTTCGAAAATGAAATAAGTTTTAGTAATGTTGGTTTCTCCTATGAACATGAACCTGTTCTTAAAAATATTAATTTTACTATTCCGAAAGGGAAAACAATAGCGTTAGTTGGTCCTTCAGGTGGGGGAAAGTCTACCATGGCAGATCTCATTCCTAGATTTTACGATGCCACTGTTGGTGAAATAAAAATTGATGGTATAAATATTAAACATTTATCGCTAGAGTCTTTGCGAGGGTTAATGGGTATTGTAACTCAAGAATCCATTCTTTTCAACGATACAATTTTTAATAATATTGCTTTTGGAAAACCTACCGCTTCTGAGGAAGAAGTAATTCAGGCTGCAAAAATAGCCAATGCACATGAATTTATTTTACAAACAGAAAATGGATATCAAAGTAATATTGGAGATCGTGGCGCAAAATTATCTGGCGGACAACGTCAACGAATAAGCATAGCAAGAGCTGTATTAAAAAACCCTCCAATACTTATTTTAGATGAAGCTACTTCTGCTCTTGATTCAGAATCAGAAAGATTAGTACAAGAGGCATTAACAAACCTAATGAAAAACAGAACTTCTATTGTGATAGCCCATCGACTAAGTACTATACAGCACGCTGACGAGATAATAGTACTTCGCAAAGGTGAAATTATTGAAAGTGGTACACATCAATTCCTTTTAGAAAAAGGAGGCTTGTATAAAAAACTTCATGGACATGCCCTTGCATTAAGTTAACAATAATTTAGCAGATGAAAATAGCTGTAGATGCTAAACGTGCTCTCAATAACGTAGCAGGACTTGGTCAATATTCCCGAATTCTTCTCAATGCGCTCTTGCGTGATTTTCCTGAGCACAAGTATCATTTGTATACTCCTAAATTAAAAACATTCCTTAAAAACGAACTTCAAAATAATTACACTTTACATCTTCCTGAAACTTTTTTTTCTAAAAAGCTCCCCTCCTACTGGAGATCTTATGGAATTACAAAAGACCTTTTGAAGGAACGAGTTGATATCTTCCATGGACTCAGCAATGAGCTTCCTCTAAATTTCCATAACGTTACTTCTATAAAAAAAGTAGTCACTATACACGATGTTATTTTTCTTAAACATAAAGAACAATACAGTGCTATTGACAGATCCATATTTGATTATAAAACCAGATACGCTTGTCAAAACTCAGATAATATTATTGCCATCAGCGAAGAGACAAAATTAGATCTGATAAAATATTACAATATACCTGAACATAAAATTCAAGTAATCTACCAAAGTTGTGATCCTCTATTTTATAAAGAGGCAACTGCAGAAAAGAAAGCAGAAGTAAAATTAAAATACGATTTACCTGAAAACTTTATTCTAAATGTAAGCTCCTACTTCTCTAGAAAAAACCATAAAGTTATTGTTGAGGCAATGGACTTATTAAAAGAAAAAACTGATCTTCATGTTGTTTTCATAGGAGGACAAGGGAATATTAAGGAAGAAATCATAACCCTTATAAAAAACAAAAAACTTGAAAATAGATTTCATTTATTGTCTGGAGTAGGCAATGAAGATATGCCAGCGATCTATCAAATGGCTTCTGTTTTTGTTTACCCTTCTTATTTTGAAGGATTCGGAATTCCTATATTAGAAGCCTTATTTAGTAAAATACCAGTAATAACTACTAAAGGCAATTGTTTTGAAGAAGCAGGCGGGAAAAATTCACTTTATATTAATCCAGATGACTTTAATGAACTTTCAGAAAAAATATACAGTGTTATTTCTAATTCAGAGTTAAGAAATAAAATAATTCAACAAGGACTTTTTCATGCAAGCGGAATGAAAGATGATGTTTTTGCAAAAAATACAATTACGCTTTATACATCCTAAAAAAATTACTCTTTTAAAAAATCATCCATTAATTTCTGTGCCTTTTTCAGTGAGTCTTCAAGATTGTCATTTAAAAGGGTAGTATCAAATTTGGACTCGAAAGACATTTCAAATTTCACCTTAAACAATCTGGCTGAAATACTTTCCTCTGAATCTGTTTTGCGCTCTCTTAACCTTTGTTCTAGAATTTCCATTGATGGTACCTTAACAAATACAGCGAGTGCACGCTCTTTATAATGTCGTTTAAGGCTAAGTCCTCCTTTTACATCAACATCAAAAATCACATGTTTGCCTTCGCTCCATACTCTTTCAATTTCTGACTCTAGCGTACCATAATAAGCGCCAGGATATACTTCTTCATATTCTACAAATTCATTATTATCGATTTTCTTTTTAAAATCATCTGGCGTAAGAAAATAATAATCCTTACCATGTTGCTCTGCTCTACCTCTTCGATCTCTTGTACAGGCAGAGATTGAAAATCCGAGATTAGAATTCGTGGCTAGCAAATGTTTTACGATAGTAGTTTTACCAGAACCTGAAGGAGCGCAGAAAATAAGAAGTTTGCCTTGCATAGAATATAGAAATTAAATATAAAACTTAGATGTTAGAGAAACATCTATGGCTATGCAGCGAAGGTAAGTGAATATGTTGAAAGAAGAAAATATTGAACCTCTAATAAAATTTTACAATAATCAGAAAGCTGATTTATTTATTTTGTCTAACCCTTTCTTTAATAGCAGATACAAGATCTGAAGGAACGGCCTTGTTCTCTAATTTAAGTTTGATAACTTCTTTTACCGATTTATCTATTTCATATCGGTTAAAACAATTGGAGCATTCATGTATGTGCGTTCTGAAATAATCTTCTTGAGCTTTGGTAGACTCACCATCTAATACTGCGTAAAGGTTTTTTACACAATCCTTGCAACAATAACTATGTTTTTTGCCCAAGATTTTAGATAAAATATTTGTAAGGGTTGCCATCATGATTCTTCTAATAATATTATACGATACTGAAATGATTAAAGATTATTTTTTATTGATTTTTTCCGTATCCCATATCTTTGGCATACTCCCTCAATTTAACTTTCATAAGATTTCTAGCTCTATGAAGCCTTGAACGAACCGTACCTATTGGAATGTCAAGTATTTTAGCCATTTCCTCATATGTAAATCCTTCAATATCGCATAAAATTAGTATCGCTCTGAAGTCAACATCTAATGCATTAAGGGCATTAGCTACTTCATCTCCAATCAAATCTTTTACAGAATCTACACGAAGATCCGATGTTATGGGTTCATCAACGTCGTCAGAATTGTAGTACGACTCTACCTCTTGATAATCAACTTTACTTGGTTGCTTAGCATTCTTGCGGTATTCATTGATAAAACTATTCTTAAGAATTCTGAACAACCAAGCCTTTGCATTAGTTCCCTTTTCATAGGATTCTATAAATCGGTATGCTTTTAAATAGGTCTCTTGTACAAGATCATTGGCATCGTCCTCGTCAAAGGTTAGCCTATAAGCAAAGTTATAAAGTGGCCCGATTAAGGGCATAAATTCCTTTTCAAAAAGGGAGTCCTTTGCTTCTTTATCCAAATCAGATTTATTGTTTTCCAAAGTAGTGCCTTTGTATCGTAATATTATTAATTTTACTCCCTTAGTGAATCAAATATAAGTATTAACCATATTAAAGTGAACAAAAACTTTGCATTTATATTAACAGTCAGAGAACCCTCATTCAGATACAGGTTAGCCTTCCTTTCTCTTTTAACCATAATAATAGGCATGTTTGCCTCAAGGGCAATGATTAGTATTGGTATGATACTAATTGGTGTTCAATTTCTTTTAAAAGAAAACTGGGCAGAAACAATTAAAATATACGTTAAAGATAAAGTACTTTTCTTATTATCATTTATATTTTTTGTTTACTTTTTTGGAATTATTTATTCAGAAAATATGGAAGAATTTTGGCGAAAACTTGTCATGAAACTCCCACTGTTATTCATGCCACTTGGTTTTGCTGCCCTAAAAGAAATGTCAAAAAAATATTTTCATCATGTATTATATGCCTTTGTCATCCTATCTTTTATAACTGCCGCTATAAGTGTTGGCATCTTTATTATTGATTATTCAGCTATAATAGAAAGTTATAAATATGCAAAAGTAACACCTAATATATTTAATATCAATCATATAAGATTTAGCATTATGTTGGTATTAGCCATTTTCTCTGCTGGTTATTTAATTAAAGAAAACTATTTTTTAGTATCCAAATATGAAAAATACGCCCTCATTTTCATGGCTGTATTTATTTTTACCTTTCTACATATTTTATCTGTTCGAAGTGGGCTTCTTGCTTTTTATGCTACCTGCTTTGTTATCACAATTGCCAGTATGTTTATTTATAAAAAATATCTTATTGGCACAGCCGTTTTACTACTTATTATTATAATGCCTATTCTCGCTTACTTTACAATTCCAACCATTCAAAATAAAATAAATTACATGGCTTTGGATATATCAAGATTTTTAAAAGGCGAAGATGTAAATCATTGGTCAGATGGAAATCGTTTATTATCTCTGAAAATTGGCCTTAAAGTGGGTACATCAAATCCTATAGTAGGGGTGGGTGTAGGAGACGTTTTTGACGAAATGTGTTATTATTATAAAAAAAATCATCCCGAGGTATTAGAAAAATTTCGATTAATTCCACACAATCAATTTCTTTATGTCTTCGCAGCCTCTGGAGTAATCGGCTTAATCCTATTTTTGTATGTTTCCTTTTTTCCGTTTTTTTTATCGATAACGTATAGAAGCATTGTTTTTTTAGCTTTGCTAGTAAGTATTTTAAGCTCCTATATATCTGAAGCAACCTTGGAAAATCAATTAGGAGTCTGCTTATTCATTACCTTTTACCTTATTGGATGGCATTGTAAACCTGAATCTAAAACCGAACAACTATAAAGTGGAAAAAGACACTAAAGTAAGTGGAAATGTATTTGATATAAAGGTAATCAAAAGGTTGATGGTATACGCAAGACCTTATCGTACCAAATTTTATACACTTACATTCCTTACTATTTTATCTGCGCTACTTTCCATAGCTAAACCACTTGTAATAAAAAACACTATCGACAACTACATTATTACAGGTGACCGTCCTGGACTATCTAGCATGATATTATTTTTGTTTTTTCTACTTATTGCACATGGAGTAGTGAGTTATTTCAATACTTTTTTAGCAGGGTGGCTTGGGCAAACCGTAATTAAAGATATTCGAATGCAACTTTACAAACACTTGATGACATTTCGACTAAAATTTTATGACAATACACCTATTGGAAGACTTGTCACTAGAAACGTCTCTGACATTGAAAGTTTATCAAACATTTTTAGTGAGGGGCTATCGGGAATAGTAAGCGACCTACTTTTAATTTTTGCTATTTTAATTATTATGTTTTACCAAAACTGGTTATTAACATTATACGCTCTGGGAGCATTGCCTTTATTATTGATTAGCACTTATATTTTTAAAGAAAAAGTAAAGTTTTCTTTTAATCAAGTAAGAATTGCTGTCGCCAATCTAAACTCTTTTGTACAAGAGCATATCACAGGTATGTCTATAGTACAAATTTTTAACAGTGAAAAAAGAGAATACGATAAGTTTGAAAAGATTAACAAAGAACATCGAAATGCTAATCTTAAATCTGTATTGTATTATTCCGTTTATTTTCCAGTAGCTGAATTTATATCTTCCCTAAGTTTAGCTTTATTAGTATGGTACGGTGCACAAGCGGCTTTAAAAGATTTCACGACCATTGGCACATTGACCTCTTTTATAATGTTTATCTCCATGTTCTTCCGCCCCATTAGGATGATTGCAGATCGGTTCAATACAATTCAGATGAGCATAGTGAGTAGTGATAGAATATTTAAAATTCTTGACAACAAAGAAGATGTTGCACATTCCGGAAAAGATATGCCTCAACAATTTGAGGGTAATGTAAAATTTGAAAATGTATGGTTTGCTTACAATAATGAAGAACATGTTCTTAAAAATATTAGCTTTGAGGTAAAGGCGGGTAAAACTATTGCTCTAGTGGGTGCAACAGGGGCGGGCAAATCTTCAGTGATAAATTTACTAAGTAGATTTTACGAAATAAATAAAGGCTCAATTTTTATTGATGGAAAAGATATACGACATTACGATACAGACTATTTAAGAAGCAAAATTGGAGTGGTATTACAAGATGTATTTTTATTTTCCGACACGATCCGAAATAACATTACCTTAAACAATCCAAACATTAGCGAAGAAACAATACAAAATGCAATACAACTTGTGGGTGCAGAGAAATTTATTGAAAAACTGCCAGGAGGTTTAGAATACAATGTGATGGAAAGAGGAAACAGTTTATCCGTTGGACAACGCCAAATAATCTCCTTTCTTCGTACATTAGTTTACAACCCTCGCATTATTGTTTTAGATGAAGCCACAGCCTCTATTGACAATGAAACCGAAGAACTCATTCAAGGTGCAATAAATAAACTGATGACGGGTAGAACATCAATCGTAATTGCCCACAGACTCTCCACAATACAAAAAGCAGAAACTATATTGGTATTTGACAAAGGAGAAATAAAAGAATCTGGAACACACGATTCATTGTTAGCCTTAAATGGATTTTATGCAAACTTATATGATATGCAATTTAAAATGGTGAGATAAGTTAACTTACAAGTTATCTGCTTCCTTAATCAATTTTTCAATCACCTTAGGAAAATGTTCATGCTCCAGCTGGAGTACTTTTTTCGCCACTTCCTCTGCTTTATCTTCAGGATGCAACGCACAAGACGCTTGAAAAATAACATTCCCTTCATCATAATGAGCATTCACATAATGAATAGTAATGCCTGATTCTTTTTCTTTATTTGCTACCACCGCTTGGTGAACATTCATACCATACATCCCCTTCCCTCCAAATTTTGGCAATAGCGCTGGATGAATATTTACAATTTTGTTTGGGAAGTTCAACACTAGATTCTCAGGTATTAGCCATAAAAAACCTGCAAGGACTATCCAATCAACCTCAAACTTTTTCAATTCTTCTACCACACTATCTGTCTGGTAGAAATCATTTCTATTAAATACCCAAGTTGGTATATTAAAAATTTTTGCACGTTCTAAAGCATAAGCATCCTGCTTATTAGCCATCAAAACAGCAATTTTGATATCTTCTCTGTTCTGAAAATACTCCATTATTTTCTGTGCATTGGACCCTGAGCCCGAACAAAAAATGGCGATCTTAGTTTGCATTCCGATTTGTTTTCGTAAACTTGGAATAAAGTTATTACAATTAAACGTTTTTAGCTAAAGAATGAAGCTTAGTTTTTGGGGTGCCGCTAGACAGGTATCGGGAAGTATGTATATGCTGGAAACAGACAATGGGTATAAAATACTTATAGATTGTGGTTCGGACATGGCAAGAGGCGCTGAAAGCCAGTCAGAATTTCCATTTGACGCTACTACTATTGACCTTGTTTTGCTTACCCATGCTCATGTTGATCATACAGGTCGGTTACCACAATTGATTAAATCTGGCTACAATGGACAAGTACTTTGTACACCTCCCACTTTCGGACTCGCTCAATTATTGCTCAACGATAACGCTTCTATCTCTTCGAAAAAATTACAACGACTTGCAAACCGAACCTATCGGTATGCTCACCGGGCAGAAGAAATAGAAATTCTAACGTTTAAGGAAGTAGAGGAAACTATGAATCGTTTTGTGACGATTGCTTTCAATCAACGTTTTCAAATAAACGATAAAATGTGGATTACCTTTATTCCAACAGGCCACTTACTTGGCGCTGGAAACATCTTATTGGAAATTGAAGAGAAAGGCACAATAAAAAGAATTTTATTTTCAGGAGATCTTGGAAGAAAAAATTATCCACTCCTACCCGATCCCTCCCCTGCTCCTCAAGCGGACTATTTAATCTGCGAAAGTACCTATGGCAATCGTAGCCATCAGGAAAAAGGAAATCCAGAAGATGTAATCGAAAGAATTATAAAAGAGGCTTGCGTGGAAAGAGCGGGAAGGCTTATTATTCCTGCATTTAGCGTAGGTCGTACTCAGTCTATTATTTACACACTTCATAAACTTTACTTACAAGGAAGATTACCAAAAATAAAAATATTTACCGATAGCCCAATGGCAGAAGTAAGTTCGAGAATTTACGAACAATTTCATTCTTTATTAAATGAAGAAGCTAAAGAAATTTTCGCTAAACATCAAACACTTTTTGATTTTGATAATTTGAAGTATGTAGCAAATTTTAAAGAAAGCAAAGCTATCACCAATTATTATGAACCATGCATCATCATCTCTGCATCAGGCATGATTACTGGCGGAAGAATGGAAATGCATGTAAAGAAAAATCTAAACAATCCTTATTGTACTTTCTTAATGATAGGGTACTCTGCCGAGGGTACTCCTGGACATAAATTAATGAATGGAGGAAAGTACCTCCGCATTGGTGGTAAAGACATTCCTGTAACAGCTCAAATAGAACGTACCGATATTTATAGTGGGCATGCAGGAAAAGAAGATTTATTGGATTTCGTAAAACAACAGGATAAAAATTCTTTGAAAAACATTTTCCTCGTCCATGGAGAACACCAGAGCATGATTGACTTTAAGGAAAATTTAAAAGAGAATGGATATATAAATTGTGAGATACCAGCAAAAGGAGAGAGTTTTGAGTTGATATAAAAAAGTCACCGCCTGACTTATTTTATACAATCTATAAAACACTAATTTATTATTTTTATCTTCGTAATAAATTTACCTTTAGACTCTTACAATATTACCTCAAAACTTACATATAAGAACTTTAATTGGACATTTCCGTTAGAAGATTTAGAAAATACACTAAAAATGGATACTAATAGAGACGAATTATATATGCTACGTGCACTTGAGCTTGCTGCAATGGGCAGAGGCTTTGTAAGTCCTAACCCAATGGTAGGTTGTGTTATTGTAAAAGATAATTTAGTACTCTCAGAAGGTTGGCATGAAAAATACGGTGGTCCACATGCAGAGGTAAATGCTATTAATTCTTTAGAAGATAAATCACTGTTAGAAGGTGCTACCTTGTATGTCACTCTTGAACCTTGCGCTCATTATGGTAAAACACCTCCTTGTGCTGACCTTATATTAAAATTCCCTTTCAAAAGAGTAGTCATCTGCAATATTGATCCTAATCCACTTGTTTCCGGAACTGGTATTGAAAAATTAATCGAAGGAGGAATAGAAGTTGAAATAGGAATACTCGAAGAAAAAGGCTTAGAACTAAACAAACGTTTTTTTTCATTTATAGAAAAAAAGAGACCTTATATTTTGCTTAAATGGGCAGAAACCAGCGATGGATTTATTGCTCGCGAAAATTATGATTCAAAGTGGATCAGTGGTGAACTTTCTAGAAAATTAGTTCACAAATGGAGAACAGAAGAAGATGCCGTTATGGTTGGAACCAATACTGCACTCTACGACAATCCACAATTAAATGTGCGTGACTGGAGTGGACGAAACCCTACTCGTGTATTGATAGACAAAAATCTTCAGGTGCCAGAGGGAGCGCATTTGTTTGATGGGACCCAAACCACTATCTGTTATAATTTCAAAAGACAAGAAGTAAAAAATTTGGTAGAGTTTGTAAAACTTGATCCAGTGGAAGATCTTATGAAAAATATTATGGCAGATATGTATGAAAGAAAAATTCAATCTGTAATAATAGAAGGAGGAGCTGCTCTTTTAACTTCTTTTATAAACGAAGGTCTTTGGGACGAAGCAAGAATCTTCCGCAGCAAACAAGAATTCGGGAACGGCATAGAAGCTCCCTATGTAAGAGGTAAGCTTATGAGCATTGATAAAATTGGCGAAGACGAAATGGTCGTGTACAGAAAGTAAATAGAGGATAAAAAAGTATATCTGTATAATATTTTACATTAACTGAAAATAAGTTGCCTAATAGTTCGTTTAAAAAGACAAACTCAATTTTTTGGTATAAAATTTGAAATCCAAGATTAAAACAACTTCACAATGAAAAAAGTAGTATTCGCATCAGCCCTTTTTGCCTTAATGTCCAGCATAACAACTGGTTTCGCTCAAAATTTCAAATTTGACAAAACCACTCACGATTTTGGGGTTATTAAAGAAGGAAAAGATACGATTTGGGTAGACTTCAAATTTACCAACGACGGTTCTGAACCCTTACTAATTTCCGATGTAAAAACTTCCTGCGACTGTACCTTAGCGAAATGGCCCAAAACAGCCATTCAACCTGGTCAAACTTCCGTAATAAAAGGCGGTTTCAAAATAGAGGGTAAAATGGATGATTTCACAAAAAATATTATTATTCTAGGTAACACAATGCCCGGAACTACTATTCTAACTATTAAAGGGTTGATCGTTCCGAATAAATAGAAATTTTACAATTTAAAAAAGCTAAACATAGGTTGCTCAATCTATGTTTAGCTTTTTTAATTAAATCAAATTTCACTTTTTCTCATTTGCATTTTTTTATTTTATATTAAAATAACCAGTTATTAATAAATTCCCACGTTACCTCTCATTTTCTCAAATGTATTCTTTCAAATATATAATTCCCCTGAATTTATAGTTAACCAAATCAATAATTATATTTTTTAAACTGCTTTTATGAAACATTGTGCTTTTATTGTACTAAATATATGGCTCTTCTGTATGCCTAAATCTGCTTCTGCTCAAAGCACAGGTGATCTTTGTACAAATCCCTACACTGTCTCACTCCAAGATCCTTTAGTCGCGAGTTGTGATTATGTAGAAATTTCAGGACTTGACTTTACGAATTTCAACGACAATGTTTTTTCGCCCTCGCCCTCTTGTAATTTTGGGACAGACAATAATGATATATGGGTAAAATTAACAGTGCCTTCTAACGCAGATGGGTTTAAGATCACGATGGACAGTTCTGTTATTACATCCGTTGATAATGATTATGAAAATTTCAAAGTAGCCGTTTATTCAGGCAACTCATGCGGAAGCCTCACTTATAAAACCTGTAAATCCTCCTCCAGAGCAAGAGTATATAATAATTATTTTGACGGTTTTAATCCAGGAGATAATTTATATGTGAGAATATATACCGATAATAGCCCATCGGGTACTTGGGACAAACCATTTTTTGCACGATTTACTTCTATTAGCACAACAAATTCCAACGATGCATGTTCTAATGCTTCTGTACTAGTTCCTGGCAATTATTGTAATCACTTAGCTACAGACAAAGGAGAAAACGATAACAAAGCTCCTGACAAACTTACTTCCACTACTGCGGTATGCGCTCCTGGAAGTGCGGAGTTTGGTTCTTTTGACAACAACCAATGGTATTATTTTGAAGTCACTACTGCTACTCCTCAACCCGTTCAAATAACTATTTCAAATGTAAATTGCAGTGCAGGCGATAAGATACTACAAGCTGCAATATGGAAAGCCAATTCTCTTACTTGTTCTACTTGGGGAAACGGATACGATTTGAATAATCCATCTACTGCTTCTGAGGGCGATCTTTTGGCTTGTGCTGTAGGAACAGGGACTGTGACTATCAGTGAAAATTTACCAGTAGGAAAATATTGGTACACAATAGACGGATCCGCTGGCTCCTTTTGTGAATATTCAATTACTACCGCACCGCTTATTCCTGTTCCGATCCGCTTAATCAACTTCTACAGTAAACAAAGTAATACAGGTGATCAGCTCTATTGGTCTTGCATGGCGGTAACTACTCCGTCTTTTTTTATAATTGAAAAAAGCTATGACGGAATTTTTTTTATGGAAGAAAACACTATAAATGTAAAAGAAAATAAAATGGGACTGTCGCACTTTAATTATTCCACTGAGAATTCTACGCCTGTTTATTATCGATTAGTAGTGGTAGAATCTGGTCAACAGCCCTACTATTCTGACATTATCTTTTCAGGAAATACTTTATCAGAAGGAAACAATTTTTCCATAATTTATTCTGAAATTAATGATCTAACTATATTCTATAAAGGAAAGGATAAAATAAACGTGGAAATACAACTAACTGATATAAATGGTAGAGTAGTATTTTATATAGAAAAACATTCATTGATAACAGGTAAAAATTCTATTTCATTATACAATAAAAAATTATCTACAGGAATTTATTTTCTAAAGATCCTCTCTAAAGAGCAATTGTATAATTTCAAAGTATTGATTGAATAAAAATCTGCTTCAATAATAAAATTAATATATAACTGAAATATTTACCAATTCCTCTCCATCATTTACATTGCTAATATAATACCCTTGAGGAACAAGTTTGCCATCATTCCCCGTCCCATCCCATTCTCCAGGCAATTGAAATGATTTTATTTTTCGTCCTTGCTTATCATAAATAATTACGTTTCCAGCTTGTCCAAAAAAATAATTATCTTTATCACCATCTCCATTGGGAGTGATGAAGGTCTCCTTACATTCTTCAGAAGGAATATTAATAACAACAGGATACACCGTAGTACAAATTCCATTTGATAATGTAAAAATGTAATTAGGTTCAATAAGATTTTTAAACTTTCCCGAAGTAGAACTATATGTATTATTGGTTATAACTCCTTTTAATAGGTATAAATAATTCCCTGTTGGCAATGAAGTACTATTAATCCAAAGTTCACCAGCTTTAAAACATTTGATTCCATCAATGTCAAAACTAATCCCTGATAAATCTATACAAGTCCCTGCTATTACATTAAAAGAATCTGTTTTAAGACTAAGCCCTGTAAAAGCTGTTGAACTAACTGTAACATAATATTCTCCAGTAACAGCTGGATGTAGTTTCAGAAAAGGTGTACTTGTAGTATACTTTATAAGGCCATTAAAATACCATGTATAGATTGTAGTACCATAAGAAGAGATACCAGACGGAATAATTAAACTATCGTTTGGAGAAACATTTATATTCCCACCGGGGAAATCACTTTGAGGAGAAAAGACAAAGATAGTATCTTTTCCAGGGTACGAAAGTATGGGTGATAAATCAAAAAAATCAAAGTAATTATTTTGAAATCGAACATTATCAAGACTATCTAGCACTGAAAGATCAGGCAAAGAAGTCAATTGGTTTCCATCCAAGTATAAAATTTTTAAACGAGGATTTAAAGAAAAATCAGGAGTATACTTCAATCTATTTCCTCCCACATTTAATCGCCACAAGTTTGGGTAATTTTTTAGATCAGGAATAGAATCCAAAAAATTATCCCAAATCAGCAATTGCTCCATCTTCACAAGAGCGCTCATATCGGGGAGCTTTTTTATTTTATTATTCCCTACATCTATTTTCTGCAATTTTATAAGATGGTTGATTATTGGTAATGAGTCGATCTGATTGGTAAACGCGATCAATTGAACAAGATTACTATTAGTAGACAAATCGGGAATCTTTGTCAATTGATTTTTAGAGAGAAATATTTTTTCAAGAGCGGTCTGGTTACTCAGAGAAGGTATAGAAGTGAGATTATTCCCCTGAAGATTCAACGTTTCTATTTTTGTTAATGCTGAAATATCTGGAATAAAATTAATAGCATTGTCTTCAGCATGAAGAAACTGAATATTAATAAAATATTGAATTCCTTCTAAACTAGCTATGCCTTTATTAGAGCAATTCAGTTCTCCATTGAACGCAGAAGCCTGTGCAATTATCAATTGATCAGAACTATTTATAACAGAAGGAAAATCAGTTTTAAGAAAATTCAAAAATGCTGCATCAGGAATACTTGCCGTCTGAGCCGTTGCATATTGGAGCATTATATTAAAACAAATACATAGAAGAAAGACTATTTTTTTCATTATCGTACTATAGTTATACCACCTCTAACTTCTTTCCCATTCTTATTAGTTAATACAAATATAAAATATCCTGTAATAAGTTCACCATTTTTAGAATATCCATTCCACTGAATCTCTTCGGCAGGTTCATTTTCTTTTGTAAAATATAGATTTCCCGATCTTTCGTAAATAGACAATGTCGTATGTTCATTTTGTGAAGGCAAGATAAGAACCTCTTCCATAAACGGATTAAACGTATACTCCTTTTCACAATTTTTTTCAGGCACTACTATGGCATTGATCGTTTTTATACATCCTCTTTTATCATTAATAACTGCACTGTAATATCCAGCAGGTATATTCAAACTAGATACATCTTCATTCTCTTTATTTTTTATATTAATAGAATAAGGAGCATTACCACCTTTTATGTCTCTAAAAGAAATAGAACCATTTGATTCATCCTTACAAGAAGCAATAGTGGAAAAATTTGCATCAATAATAATACTTGAACAACTATTTTCAAGTGCTTTTTTATTTTCATTAATTAGACTCGGAGTAGTAGTTGATTCAAGCAATTCCTCTTGTTTTTTTACCACCAATGGTATATTTTCTATCTTATCATACTCTTTACCTTCTTCAACAATTTGATTAATAGGAGTAGTGGAAAGAGCAGTATTTTCAGCATTACCTAATGAAGTTTCTTTTTTATTAGATTGATTAATTGTTTCGTTTTTATTCGAAGAGATTTGGCTTGAAATTATCTTTTTTTGATCAATAGAACTTACGGCGTCAGTGCTGTTTTTTTTATTCCCAAAAGTGAAATACAAGAAACTGCTTAATGCTAAAACAATTATACTTGGAATAATTTTTCTTACTACATTGTTCCCGCCTCTGTTCTTCCTTTCTTCTAGTAAAATATTTTTCACAGAAAGAAGTCTATTTTCAATAACCAGTTCATCCGCCAATTTATAAAGACTGTACTTTTTTGCTAGTTCAGAATCATCCACCAATAACTTTTCAAAGGAACGTTTTTCTCCTTCTGAAAAATTACCTTTTAAGTAATTTTCTATCAATACATACTTTTCATCTCCACTCATATTTCTCTAAGCTTATCCAGTAGCAAAGGATTTTTTTCTATCTCATTCATCAATTTTTGTTTGCATCGTTGTTGCTGCATTTTTACCGCACTAACAGATGGGAAGTTCATCCTGATTACAATATCTTCCATCAGTAAGTTATAATATATTGAGTAAGTAAGTAACTCAACACATTTATCACCAATCCCAGAAAATAATGATTCAAGTACATTCTCATTTTTTAAAGCAAAAAAATTTTCTTTTACTTCCATAGGCTCTGGTTCTGGCAATTCTTCCACCAACTGAATCTTCCTGTCTTTTTTTATTTTATTAATCCAAAGATTGATACTGATTCGATATAAATATCCAAATACTTTATATTTAGCATCAAAAGTATTTTTTATAACTTGTTTATAGAAAATCAAAAGAGCATCTTGAAAAACATCAAAGGCGTCTTCGTTATTGCCTGAATTTCTTTTAATATATTTTTCTACCTGTGGCAATACTTTTTTATAAAGCAAAGGTATTACCTTACGGTCATCCCCTAGCCGAATCAATTCCGGTATTTGCTCTTCTTTAATGATCACTTTCTAAAATAAAATACAATTATGTGTAGAATAGGTAACGAAATTCGGAAAATATATTAATATTGATTTTCTTTGAAAATATATGAAGATTATAGCCTTAATCATATCGGTTTTATTCTTTTCTCCTCTAATGGGGCAAAAGAATTTGCTCTACCCCGATATGTTTGCGGGCTTCTTTAACCATCAATCGCTTTTTAACCCCGCTTTTCAGCAGGATACAGGCCGTGCTATATTCTCCGCTTCTCTAAAATCAAGAACAGGCGCCTTTAAAAATATTGCTACCTATTACGCCTCTATAGAACGAACGTTCATGAATGAAAAAAAATCAGGGCATACGATAAGGCTTTTTTTCTTTAATGAAAAAGAAGGTCCATATATTGAAAAACCTAGAGGGTATATAAATTATGCCTATCGCTTGGCTGTTTCAGACCATACCTCTCTTTCTAGCGGCGCATCAATAGGATTTACCCAACTTGCCTACACAGCTCCTTCTGCAACCGCTACGGGTAGTGTTACTTTACCCGATGCTTCTATAGGGTTATACATAAAGCGGAAAAATTTAAGAGCAGGAATTTCTTCTATGCAACTCTTAAACAATTCTTCTTCCGCTTCTAATTTATCAGTAAAACTGGGTCGTTATTACAATTTTTTTGTTGCTATGGAAAAACCTTTAGGATATTCATGGAAAATGAACACCTATCTCCTTTACCGTATGCTTCCTGTTTATAACGACAATGTCGATCTAGCACTATTATTAACCTTTAAAAATTCTTTTGTACTCGGATCTTCTGCCAGATATAAATTAGGAACGTCTTTCTTTATCTCTTTTAATATTAAAACAAACAACAGTCTTATAAATATTAATTTTGCCTACAACACTCCATTATTGTCAGGTATAACCTCTTTGAATAATTCTTATGAAATTTCGCCTTCCTACATAATACATTAAATAAAAATAAAATAACGTTACCTTTTTTTTATCCGTTTGTTTTTCATAAAAGTCATGGAAATATTCCACGATTATTTTTAATAAATCCATTAAAATTTTATTTCACGTATTATTTAACTAAAAAACTAAAAGATTATGAAAACAAACTTATTTAAAATTACACTAGTAATTTTCACATTCTTATGCACGCAACTAAATGCACAAGATAAGTGTACCCCACAAGGTTGGGCTACACAGAACGGAGGTACTACAGGTGGTGGCAGTAATGCAGCTATCACTGTTACCACAATATCTGCACTTAAAACTCAAGCCTCTTCTACAGGAGCAAAAGTAATTTATGTATCAGGCACTATGGGCGGAGGCGTTAGCGAACGTATTGTAGTATCTTCTAATAAAACCATTATTGGAATGTCAGGAGCAACCATCAACGGAGGTTTTGATGTTAAGGATGCTACAAATGTAATTATCCGAAATCTTACCGTTAAAGGTCCAGGCTCAATAGACGTGGATGGCGTAGACTGCATTACAGTACAAAACTCTACCAACGTTTGGCTAGACCACCTGACAATTCAGGACGGGCAAGATGGAAATCTAGATGTGGTAAATGGATCAAACTATGTATCGATAACGTGGTGTAAATTTCTATATACCTCTGCCTCTTCTAATCATCAATTCAATAGCCTCTTTGGTAATTCAGATTCGAAAACAAGCGATAGAGGTAAATTAAAAATCACCCTGATGAACAATTGGTACACTTCCGGTTGTGCTGAGCGTATGCCACGAGTTCGTTTTGGTCAAGTACATGTAGTAAACAATCTTTTTGATAGCCCTCAAGCAAGTCACTGTGTTCGTGCTGGAATAGAGGCGGATATACTAGTCGAAGGGAATGTATTTAGAGGAGTAAAAAAACCAATCGATTT
>JANOTP010000236.1:0-9837 GCA_031416415.1 Cytophagales bacterium
GTTTCCAGAAGCATAAGAAAGTAAGTTATTGCTACAGAAATTTCCTAAAATATTGTGCGAGCTTCCTTGTCCGAAGTTATTGCTTACGCAACCATTTCCAACACTGTTGTTGGCATTGCCCCCCCAGAGCATATTGAAATCGCAATCGTTTCCAAAGCTATTATTATTCCCACCGTAGGAGGATGCTCCTATAGTATTGTTATTACATTTATTTCCAAAGCTGTTGGCATTGCTACTTAAAATTGTATTGGAATCACAGTCATTACCAAAACTATTTTCAGAAGCCGAACCATTGAGCACGTTATTAGAACAATCGTTTCTCAAAGAATTTCCGGAAGAGCCAGAATCAAACAAATTGGAAGTACAATTATTCCCAAGTTGGTTATTATTAGAACTATTGGTAAAGGTATTACTGTTGGAGCTATTTCCAGTAATATTGTTGTTCACGCTGTTGGTAAAGGTATTGCTGTAGCAGTTAGCACCAATGCTATTAAAGTTTGCACCGTTGGTAAACATATTGCCTGTACCGCTAGCACCAGAATTTGATCCTAGCTTGTTTTTACTAGCACTGTTGGATATGCTGTTGTAACCACACACATCGCTTAATATGTTGTAAGAAGGTCCTCCACTAAAGGTATTGTGTGTGCAAGCGTCTCCCAGATGATTATGGATAGAACCATTCGTTAATAAATTATTGTCCGATTGGTCGCCAATAATGTTGTAGTGAGATCCATTGCTGATGGTATTAAACAAGCAACTTTTTCCAACTTTGTTAAAGGTAGAACCTCCAGATAAGATAGTGCCATAGGCGCCTTGTCCTATTTCTGAGTTATGCGCACCAAAAGCCATTTTATTATTTGAAGAAACTTTACGTAAAATATTGAAATCAGAAGAGTCGATCATAGTATATTGAACTACTTCTTCGAAGGTATTTCCATTAGCGCCATTGATAATGGTAATTCCAGAGCAACCATTAGCAATAGAATTATTTACAGGGCTATTAATAATGTATATACTTGTGCAATTATCTCCAATCCTGTTGAAGTTGGCGAGGTATCCGATAATAATACTACTACAATTTTTTCCAATAGTAGTGTTTAAGGTACCACCTAGTACAGTAATGTTGGAGCAATTATCATTCAAGCTATATCCCCTTACAGTACCGGTGCCATTAAATACAATGTTATTATAAGACCCGTCGAACATACGATGGATAGATACATCTGTACAGTCGGTATTTTCGAAAGTAAGGCTATCAGAGAATACGGTAGCATTTGCCGATAAGCTACCACCCATTAAATTAATGGAAAGATTCCAAGCTACTTTACTACTTAGATTTTCGTAAGCCACGCGTTGCCAATTATTTTCATCAAAAGAAACTCCTGAGGTATGAGCAATCATGCATCTATAAAAAGTAGCACCATTGTATACCAAAGTACCTATAGAGTAGGCTGTACTAGCGGTCCAGGATATCGAGGAATTTGAAACAACATCCAGTTGCCATCTTCTAAATTTAACGTTTCTGAAATCATACCAAGTTTCAAGATTTTTTATACGATCTTTTCGGTACGTAATTTTACCATCCCGCTGCGTAGTGCCATCCTCACACAACACATTTGTGATATCAAAAAGAATTAAATCTTCAGGGCGTGTAATAGAAAGTGCTTCTTCGGATAATTCGCTGTTCGACACCGCATATAGGAGCAAGGTTTCTATAGCTCCAGTGTTCAACACAGAGGTATTCGGAATAATATGCTTAGTTTGAAAATCTACTTGATATGTGCTACCAGGAATCAATTGACTACTGGATACCAGTGACCTTAAATCAACGAAGTTAATAGGAATGATAGCATTAATTTCTCTGATAAGATTTACAAAACTAATTCGTCTTGTCACATTGTCGTTTTGCAATACTGCAAAAGCATCGTTATCTGTTAATACGGTAGCTAATGGAAGCTGAGAAGTTCTTTTGTTAAACATACGTAATCTTTTAAATAGCTTAAACTTTATTAATTTACATCCTTAAGGGTTGTAAAAATATGATACATTTGAAGTTGCAATAAAGAAATTAAACAGTTAAGTACAGAGTGCAATTTATACGTTTTATTACATATTTCACAAGTAAACTTAATAAAATATTTGTTTTTATTAAATCAAACACCTTTTTATCTGTAGATTTCATAAAATAGTATATTATTTTTTATTATTACTTGCAGAATATTCATTTATTATAGTATTTTTGTGTTACTAATTAAGCAAAATCAACTCTCTTATTATTCAATTCATGTTAACTTTGTAAGAAAAAAGGAGGAAATGAAAATGCTAAAAGACAGAATAAACCTTATAAAAAAAGAATTCAAGTACTCAAACGAGGAGCTTGGGATCATTTGTGGTGTTTCTTATACTGCGATTGGAAATATAATAAATGGCATAACTCAAGACCCTGGCGTTAGTTTATTTATTAAATTATCTAAAAAACATGATTTGAGTTTAGACTGGCTGTTGTTTGGAGAAGGTGAAATGTATAAAACATCAGCTCAACAGAACAATCCTTTTAACAACTTGAAATACTTAAATCAGGAAATGGAAGGTCTTAAAATTCTTATTGAATCTAAGGATAACGAATTGCATGCCTTAAAGAAAATTATTGCTCTTTTAGAAAGCAAAGATGAGGGCATGCAAAACAGAAAAAAAGCAGGGTAGTTGTACTAATTTCAATCAATCAGCATTAATGGGAATTCAGCACTTATTCATTTCAGATTCAGAAAATGAATCTGAACTAGACACAACTCATTTAAGTAAAAAGATTTCATTCTTAGATAAGGAAACTTTAATACAAATAATTCATTCTTTGTATGATTCCAACAAAGCGTTAAGGTCTTATATAGACTATATGGACAAGCTAGAAGATTTTAAAAAAGGCTTAAGTTAGATAGCATTCATTTTACTATTCCACACTACAGCATTTTTGCTTTTAATTAGGTTATACTCTTTTTTTTAAGCAGTATCATACTTATTTATATTCCACCGGACTTCCCCTCCCCTCTTACTATTATTTATACCTTACTAAAAATAAAATTGGGCTAAGCTATAATTTCAACTATATCAAAAAGCTATTAAAAAATAATAATAAGTTTTGATATGTAAGTTTTCTTGTATTATATTTGATAAATCGACAAAAAGGTGTAAAAATTACAAGTTAATGTATTTTTACTTCTTTCAATAACCAAACAAATTATAGATTATAACAAGTACAGAATATGCAATTTGATTCTATTTATAGGCTAAAATCTAAACCTTAAGTAATACCTTTAAAATATATCATTAGCCACTCCGATCATTCTATTAGCAACTTGAATTATCAAGTTATGTTGATGCACTACTTAAACAAAAAAACTACTACACCATAAATTTCTTCATAATGGCCAAACACTTATCCCATGTTCAAAGTATCCACTCAGCAGGCGTATTCGCTGACATTGCAACTTTAAAAGCCTTAAATACAAGTTCGGCTACTAATTTTCCCGATTTAATATGGGCCTATGTTGATACGGAAGGAGAGTATTATCTTGATCGTGGGTCAAGTGCTACAGAAGCGTTGCCCAATACAGTGGCACCCACCACAGGAACTGGAAGGTGGATTAAAAAAAGTACTACCCTTATTTCACCCAACAACTTACTTAAACTATTAGCCTCCATAGGAACGGGGACTAGTTCCTTTACGTTGAGTTCTTTTTTGAATGAAGCTAAAGGATTAGACATAACTTCTGCCGCTACTACCGATATTGGCGCTGCAACGGGCAATTACATAAATGTAACAGGTACTACTGCCATTACTGGCTTAGGAATAATACAAGCTGGAACCCGAAGAATTGTAAACTTTACTGGCATTTTAACACTTACCCATAATGCTACCAGTTTGATTCTTCCGACGGCTGCAAATATAGTAACTGCAAATGGGGATGTAGCAGTGTTTATATCATTGGGCAGTGGTAATTGGAAATGTGTGACGTATTCCAGAGCAAATGGAACACCACTCGCAGTTTCGGGCATTACATCACTTACGTTAAGCTCATTTTTAAATGAGGCAAAGGGAGCAGATATTGCCTCTGCTAGTACTACCGATATTGGTAGTGCAACTGGTAATTATATAAATGTAACGGGTACAACAACCATTACGGGACTAGGCACAGTGCAAGCTGGAACCCGAAGAATTGTAAACTTTACTGGCATCTTAACACTTACCCATAATGCTACCAGTTTAATTCTTCCTACTAGTTCAAATATCAGTACAGTGGCAGGTGATATAGCTATTTTTATATCACTGGGCAGTGGCAATTGGAAATGTATATCCTATTCAAGAGCAAGCGGAGCTTCACTTGTAGGAGGAAGTAGTGCAGGAAAAACTAGGTATCAATTTGCAGCGTTGAGCGCTACCAATGCCATCTTACCTTGGACTAAGGTGGTAGCTACAGGAGCATTACCTTCTCAACGATCGGCAGGACTTGGCACTGGTGTTAGTACAGACCCATATGTAATACATTCCAATTGCACCATTGAATCTATTCGTGCTACCATAGCAGGAGGCTGTGTAAGTCAAGGCGCTGCAGGGACTACACCTACTATGCGCGTTGATGTCTATAAAATGAATGTTTCCAGTAGAACGCTCATTAACACATATAGAATTTCGTTTGTAGCCGGTACTATTGGAGGGTCTACTACTCCTACTTCATCATTTCAAACCTCAATTTTAAACGGTCTTTCGGATGCGTTAAGTGCAGGGGATATAATAGGCTGTGAGTTTGTGCCCGAAATCAGCGACAACAACAAATTAAATGGGATCATATCAGGTATGCTTTCTATTCAAACTACGGAATAATAGTGATTACACATTAACTTAATTACTTACAGATACTATATACTACCCTTATTCATATGAAAATAGTCAACACCTTTATAAGTACGGAATCCTTGCTTAGCATAGTCAAACGTCAGTCACTTGTAGATATCTATTACCCTATTTTAGTTTTTGAAATGGACAAATTTGGTATCAACACCAAAGACAGAGTCTGCGCATTTCTGGCTCAAATTCTTCATGAATCCGGGTGCTTTAATGCAACAAAAGAGAACCTATTCTATTCTGCAACCGGATTACAAAAAACATGGCCAAGTAAATTTAAAACACTTGAATTTGCAAAAACATATGAAAAGCAACCAGAGAAAATAGCCAACTATGTATACGGAGGAAGAATGGGAAATACCGAAACAGGAGATGGTTGGAAATACATAGGTAGAGGACTTATTGGTGTAACAGGAAAAGATAATTACACTGCTTTATCTAAAGATACAGGTATTGATTTCGTAAAAAATCCAGAATGGCTTGAACAACCAGACTACGCGGCAATTAGTGCTATCAATTTTTGGAACAAATACAAACTCAATGTATACGCAGACAAAGGCGACTTCAAATCCATTACGCAGCGAATAAACGGAGGACAAATTGGTGCGGAAGATAGAATAGCTAAGTACAAGAAACTCTTATTACTAGCAGCTCCCATAAGCGTGAATGTAAATGAACTATAATCAAGCCCTATCGATTTAATTATGAAAACAATTTCAATATTTATATTATCAGTAATTACTATCTACTGCTTTCCCTTACAACTAAGTGCACAACAAGCAACAGATACAATTCCTGAGGTTTCTTTAAGTACGTCCAAAGTAATAAAAGCTTATAATTTAAAAACATTAGAGCAAGCAGCTGGATTGGGAGATTACGTAAAGGTAGAGGTTTCAAACATAGAGGCATTAATGCAAACTGCCAATCAAAGAAATCAAAAAATTGTTTTGTATTTCAATGAAATACCAATGCATGGTATCTACGCTAACTTTATTTCTTCACGAGACAAGAGTCTGATATTTAAACTCACTAGAGATACTATTTCCATGAAGAGCTGGAATATCTATTATCAAAAACTCTCTTTTGATTCCAAGAAAATAGTACGAATTAGTGTAGGATTTGAAAATGATGGATCTTTAAAAAGTGATGTAACCAATTTCTCACTTATACTAGTACACCGAGACCTTCTGAGTATAGTATTAATAGGTGTTGTAGCACTTTTAATATTGTTTATAATCCTTGTAAAAAGAACAGGTATTATAAGAGACGACAATAGTATTATGGGAAAAAATGCCCCCTATAGTCTATCGAGAACACAGCTTGCTATTTGGTCATACATTATTGTTTTCTCGTTTCTTTTTATTTATATTATTACAGGAGAAATTCCTCCGATTACAAATTCTACCTTGATATTAATCACTACTAGCATGGCTACTGCTGCAGGTGCTAAAGTCATTGAATCATCTAAAAATCCCAACAACGTAAAACATACAGAGACCTCCAAAGGCTTTTGGATTGACTTAATATCAGACCATCATAGTGTTAGCATTCATCGTTTTCAAATGTTAGTATGGACCTTCATTTTAGCAATCATATTCCTCAGCAGTGTGTTTAAATCACTTACCATCCCTGTATTTGACGAAGGATTATTAATTCTTATGGGCGCTAGCAGCGGTACATATCTTGGCCTAAAAATTCCAGAAAAATCTCCTCCTACAGTAGTAGCTGAGGCGCCCACACCAACAATAGAAACTGAAATTCCTCTAGAGGTTGAAGATATAATTCATGAAACTCCGGCTGTTGGCTAAACTAATCGAATACGTATGGCATTTAAAGAAAAATACAAAATAACGCCCAAGTACCTAACGTCAGGCACTAAGCGAAGATCAGGGAAATTGATATTCCCAAAGGTTAAATTTATTGTAGCACACGACACAGGAAATCCAAATTCTACGGCATCAGGGAATGTAGGCTATTATGAAAAAACAAATAATACAGAAAGCGCCTCAGCACATCTTTTCGTAGACGACAAAGAAATAATTGAATGTATTCCAGCGCTCACAAACGACAAGCCTGAAAAAGCCTGGCACGTACTCTACAATGTAACTACCGATGATCAGTTATATGGATATAACTCAAACGATGTGGCGATTGGAGTTGAATATTGTTATGGCACCAAAATAAATGCTGATGAAGCTTACCGAAAATTCATTTGGGTACTTGCCTATATCTGCTATAAATTTGAATTGGACCCTAAAACATCAATTACTGGACATTGCTTTCTTGACCCACAGCGAAAAACAGATCCTGTATCAGGGCTTATGTATAGCAGGAGAACATATGAACAGCTCTTGCGGGACGTAGTAAGTGAATACGAAGACTGTACAGGAGTTGCACAACTGAAAAAGTTTACGTTTATACCAGAAATAAAAAAATTAAAAGCTACCGCTAAACTAAATATCCGAAAAGGCACACCTTCTACTAAAGCGGAACTATTTCAAATAGTGACGGCAGCTACAGAACTGACATCTATTGGTCACATCACTGATGGCGAACCTGTCAACGGGAATAGCAAATGGTACAAAGATGCTAATGAAAATTATTTCTGGAGTGGTGGGGTAATGACAATACTATAATTTAAACAATTTATACTATATGGACAAATCAATAAAAATTCTCTTGTATATCGTTCTTGGAGTAGTAGTATTTCAGGGACTTTTTACACTATTTTTTAGTCATTCACAACTAAAAGATGCACTTAATGAAATAAAGGAAGTTAAATCAAATCTCAAAGTCATTTCCGATAGCTTAGTATCTTCTAAAAAGCAGATTGGGGCAATCATGAACAACTTAGACAACAGTCAGACAAAAATGGATTTAATGAAAAACCAAGTAGATGTACTTTATCTAGACTATCATGCGAATGAGACAAAATCAGGAATCGAACGTAAGATTATCAACACTGAATTAAAAGAAGCAGAAAAAGTAATTGACGATTTAAAAAATCAACTTGACGAATTAAAATAAATTAACAAAAATGAAAAAAATAACTATTATTCTTCTGCTCTTAAGCTCCTTACACTCGGCTGCCCAGATTGATGACCCTAAAGACCCTCAAGGAATTATTATCTTGTCGGACACTTTTTGTTTTTCCAACAACAAACCAACACCTTATCTTTCTGGAACGAAATTAACTATACAATGTGATTCGGTCTACATTATAAACAAGCACAGGTATATATTGTATGAAAAAGCTGCAGATATAATTCGCAAGAAGGAGTATGTAAATACATGTAATGTACTTATAAAAAATTACGAAGAACGTTTACAAGCACAAAACAAAGCATTTGACAATTTATACAAAAAATACATTCAACTCGATAGTATTTCACAGCGAACAATAAGCGATACTCAAAATTCTTTGATTCAAGTAAGTAATACAATTACTGCTGCACAAAGTAATATTGTGGTGGTTGATAAGAAAATGGACAACTTAACAAGTACTATAAAAGAACAAAGAAAAAAATCTTTTTTCGATAAAATATGGTTTGGAGCTGGTGGAATAGCAGTAGGCATAATAGGAGGATTGATTATTGCGAATTAATTAAAATTCTTAACACACCTTCTCCCTCTTTTCGCTTTACATTATAATAACCCACCACAATTTCATTATGATAGTTAATAAAATCATTATACATGAACTTTATAAACCCATTGGAACTTCTGGTGCAAAATTAAGCAAATCTAAAAATTTATTAGATTCTACTCATGAAGATGTAATCAACCTAGTAGACGAGCTGAATAAGCGCTATAGGCGAAGAGAAGAAAAGCAAGGAATATTTGACAAAAACAATGCAACACAATTCCATCTTTCTTTCGATGATTTCTACACTGAAATGTCTGATGAAAAATTCATTAAATTCAGCCACCGAGCATCTGAAAATTTAAAAGACAGAATAGAAAGCATTGGAAGCGCTAAAGGAGGTTACCTTGTATTTTCCCTCTACGAAGATTATAGACAATTCTGCTCGGTATTTATAGTTCGAGACACTACTGGTATTACTTTTAAAAAAAATAAAACTGTAGACCGATTCGATATTGATAAGATACAACATATAGACTTTGAAAGACTTGCTATGGCTTGCAGGATAAACCTAGAACTATACCCATCCGAAGAAAAACGCTATTTAAGTTTTATACATACTAAGACTGATGAATTGTCTCGCTACTTTATAAACTGGATTTCAAGCACTGACACTGTTACTTCTGAGGAAGAAACAAAAAAACTTTTAAAAGTGTTAAGGAAGATAGAATTACCATCAAATTCAGAAAATTTACTGAGTATAGATAGAGATGAATTAATTCATAATGCACACAAGCATATACATGCCAATGCTAATAGAATGGTCAACCTATTTGATCTAAGTAAAAATATATTTGGCATTGAAAATTATTTACCTGATTATTTATACAAAAATCATCTTGACCTACCTACTGAATTCAAAGCGCATGGTGCAACCCTCAAACATTTTATTAAAGTATATGCCAAAGCTGATAACATCGAACTTACCTTTTTTCCAAGCGCTGTAACTGAAGGAAAAATAAAATTTGACGAAAACGATAAAAATCTGCTTATTATAAAATCACCTGACCTGGTTAATCAAATAAGAACCTCGATGAACAATGAGTAACGAATCCTTTCTCTTAGCAGATAAAATAAAGATACTTCTCGCCTTCTTTAAGGAAGCAGAAAATATTCAATTTGATGGACAACGTTACACTGTCCCTAATGACAAAGAAGCCTTATTAAAAAAATATACCATACCTTATGAGGAGTTTGGCAACGTATTACAGCTAAAACTTAAATCCTTTATAGAAACGAATCAAACAGTTAAGTATTATGAATTACTAACCACTGAATTAAAATCTAACGATAT
>JANOTP010000237.1:0-5573 GCA_031416415.1 Cytophagales bacterium
GTTGGGAAAAAACAGCCAATAATCATTTATTAAATACCAAGTTGATGTCATTTAGTAGTTTTCTTTGGGGGGATAGCGAATTATCGTTACGATTACCAAATGTTCTTTCTTTTATATTATTTGCGATAGGAAGTTTTGCAATTTTTAGGCAATCAAAAAATATCTATCTAATTTTTTTGGGAGCTTGTTTAATTTTTTTAAACCCATATTTAATTGAATTTTTCTCTCTAGCTAGAGGCTATGGCTTATCATTAGCTTTTATGATTATGAGTATCTTTTTTCTAATAAGGTATAAGAATGATCAAATAACTCCTTCAATATTTTTGAATAATTTTATATTCTCAATACTTTTCGGGTCATTAGCTATATACTCAAATCTTACTATGATTAACTTCTTTATTAGCTTAATCATTATATTTATAATAAAATACTGGTTAATTATAAAAAAATACACTACCCAATCCTATTTTAATTTAAAATTTTTTAGCGTTTTATTAATGTCTTTTATCTTTTTGCTGCTTGCTATTAAACGGCTTTTACTTCTTAAAAAAAACGACGAGTTATATTTTGGTTCTTCTGATTTTAATAAAGGACTTGACTCACTTATAAATTCGTCCATTTACATAGACGGGGCTTCTTATTGGACATCTTTTTATATAAAAATAATTATAGCTGTATTATTAATTACTGGTGTTTTATTTGTGATTTTAAAAAAGAAATTCATTGGAATTCTATCTACATTAATCATACTTATTGTTTTTATTTTGCTCGGCTTATTCATGGAAAATTTAATATTTGGAGCGAAATACCCTACTGAAAGAACTGCATTATTTTACATCCCTATAGTTGTTATATTTATTTATCAACTATTTTTTGAAATAATAAAACACTATGAACTTAAAAAGACATACTACATTCCTATTATTGCTTGTTTAGTTATTCCTATGCTTGCAAATTTTATTGTTGGCGTAAATTTTACAAATACGAAAACTTGGCGACGCGATACACATACCAAAGATGTAATGAGAATAATAAGAGATAGTACTCAAAATATTAATTATAAAGCATCAATTAGTAATTACTGGTATTTCCAACCTTCTATTAACTATTATACAACTACTTTGAAGTTAAATTTACTTTTAGCCGATCGTAGTGGTGTTAACTTAAAAAGTAATTTTATATATCGACATAATGACAACACAGTATTAGTTGATTATAATACCATCAGCTCATACAAAGATATTAAAGCTGAATTATTAATTAAGAAATGAAAAATTAAATGACCCTTCCGAAGCCAATGACTCAATTAGGCTAGGGAAATTTCACTCGAAGTCACATAAAAGGACTTTAATATACAAGAACAAAAAACAGTAACTAGCTAGATAAAAAAATAGTGGCTAACTATTATTTAGCCACTATAAATTAAATAATTATATATTTTTTTAAGTAGTCATCTTATTAAACATATACCTTGCAATCTTCCAAACACCATTTTCTTTTTCAAAAATAAATAACTCTCTATTTATTTCTGGCACAGTTTGGTTAGTTGCTTTTATAAGCGTTGTACCTTTAGATGTACTCGTAACATAAGCGTATTTTCCTATAAAGACAACTTCATCAATAGTAAAACTAATATTTACTGTAATCTGAGAAAACACATAATTATAAGAACCTTTTATATTTTCTGTTCCTATAGCAGATGGTCCACCTGAAGGCATAAATTTTGCAGTTTTAGTATATATACTAGAAGCTAAAGTTGCATCTGAACTACTCAATGCTTTTTGATAAACATTGATAACTTCTTCGATTTGACTTTTATCTTTTTCGTTATTACTTTTTCCATTCGTAGAAGCTGAATTAGCTGCTGATTGTGCTTTTATCTCATTGCAAAATGCGAATACCATCAACACTAGTGCACTTGTTATTATTTTTTTCATTTTATTTTTTGTTTAGATGTTTATTTGATTATTTATTTATTTTTATCCATTCTGTTAAGGATACGAATGAATCACTTGCCACTTCTTTTGCCAATGCAATTTGCGCCTCTGAATTTGGTCCCATAAAACTGTACTTATCGATATAACCAAACATGGCTGCGTACAAACTTGCACCTTCAAAGAAGGTAGAAAACACTTCTGCTGGTACTTGCGTAAAACTGTACACCTTACCATTATTTTTATACGCTTCCAAAATCTCATTAAAACTACTTAGTTGTGTAGCAAAAGATAAAACACTTCCGTTACCTGATTTTTCTGGTTGTAACAATGCACCGGTAACAACTTTTCCCAAATCATTAATATCACCTATATGAATTGTCTTCTTTGCTGGATCAATAGGAAATGTCCAACCTGTTGTACCGTCTTGCTTAGCCATAGGAGCTAATAGACCACTAAAGTTTTGATAGTAAAAAGGTGGTTGTACAAAAGTGTAATACTTGAAACCTGCATTTTTAACCAACTCATTTGCCTTTGCTTTGCCTGTAAAAAAAGGTACATTAAATTCACCTTTACTTATAGCTTCCACATTAGGTAACGTTGACCAAATGAAGTGCTTTACACCGGCTTCTTTTGCTGCTTCAACAGCATTTTTAACCTGTGAAGCTTCATCTTGGTGCTCTGAAAAATTAGTTACTACAAATACACCATACGCATTTTCAAAAGCTACTTTCAAAGATTGTACATCATTCAAATCTGCTTTTACTACTTCATTTGCCTTGCCAGCATAAGTATCTGGGTTACGAGTAAGCGCCCTTACATTAAAAGTACCTTGCTCATCTAAAGCATTTACAACTCCTTTGCCTTGCAAACCTGTTGCACCGATTACAACGATTGTTTTTTTATCCATTTTCGAATTATTTAAAATTTATAATGCAAAGATGGAGCAAATAGGAAGGCCATACTTATAAGATAAGTTAATAAAGAATCTTAAACTAGATTAAGATTCTACTATTTTGAGGCAAGTTCTTTCCTTATTTTACTAAGAAATTCAGGAGTTATACCGAGGTAGGAGGCAATTTGAACATTTGAAATACGATTGAATAAACCTGGATAATTAGCAATAAAATCTAAATATCTTTCTTCTGCTGTTGAGCTTATATTCTGAAGTACTCTTTGTTGTAGTCGTATGAAAGCATTTTCAACCAATACCCTAAACTTTATATTAAATTTCGGATAATTAGTAAATAAATACAAAAGGTCTGGCTTTACAATCTGCAGGATGGTTGATGGCTCCATAGCTTCAATATATAGCTCACTTTGTTTTTCAGCGTAAAAACTTCCCAGATCACCAATCCAACCATTTTCTATAGAAAACTGAAGGTTATGCTCCTTGCCATTTTTATCTATTTTAAACATCTTAAAACATCCCTGTACTACAAATGTATAATGCTTACAAACATCACCTTCTTGTAGAATAAATTGTTTCCTTTTAATATTCCTTTCAATAAGCCGTGATTCTAATGCTATTATCTCCTGCTCTTTTAAAGGCAAATAAGAGGCGAAATGTTTTATGATTGGTTGGGTATTCATTATTCAATTATTGAAAATTTATCTTTTAACATATTATAAAATTTTATAAATCCGTCATTAGGCTGAAGCTAAATTAAGAATTAGACTGATGTGAAGCAAACAAAAAAATTCATAAGAAATATATCAATTTCTATGGCTGTTGCTCTCACTAGACAAGACCCTTCTGGCTACTCTTGCTCACACTCTTGCTGACCTATCGTTGGGAAATCCAAAATTTGGATTTAAGCTTAGTTGAATAGCATTAGTGAGGGCACAAGTTATCTTCACTACGCAGTACATAAAATAAAAAAAG
Source organism: Cytophagales bacterium (assembly GCA_031416415.1). Classification (GTDB taxonomy): domain Bacteria; phylum Bacteroidota; class Bacteroidia; order Cytophagales; family Cytophagaceae; genus JANYCO01. Next base: position 3,820 of record JANOTP010000237.1, read on the forward strand.
CAAACAGAAAAAAGGAACAATATATTAACAGATGATAGCTCTAACAAACTGGCCTAACAAAATATTTACTCGGACTAAAGCTCAGAATAAATGCATTAATAACATTAGCATATCTCCCAGCCTTAGAATATAATAAAAAACTTAAGGAAGTAACGATGATATATTTTTATTTTTCAGGAAATCAATTTTTATCAAATTTTTCTAATAGTACTATTCGTTGCAACATTTCCTGCCCTTGAGTTCTTTCGCTGTTGGCTATTGACAAAATACGATTCCTTACTTTTGAAATGAAGGCGCTACAAGTATTAAATCGCAATTCAATATTTGAAGCAAGCAGGCTTATTGTAATACCTTCTATCCCATGGAGGCTAAAATAAGTTAAGTATAATGCCTTTTGCAATGGGAATTTTAACCCATGAAACAAAGTGTTGGCCGTAACGGATTCGATATGTGTACATCGATTACACTTTCTACTAAGGGTGTTAGAATTTTTAGTGAAATTTTCATAGGAGCATTTGGTGCAACTAAAGTTGATTCTCCCCCATTTAAGTTTTTCCATAAGTACAAGACAAGATATCTCATCAGGAAAAGATTCTTTAAATTGATCAAAAGAAATATGTTTGGTCCAAAGAAGGTCTAAGTTATTGCTTACTGTTTCTTTTTTTAGAAAATAATATTGTTTATCAATTTCACTGGCTAAGGCTTCTATTTTAAGATTTTTTTGCAGAAGTAATATATTTTTTTCTTCCAGTTCTACAGTACGTGCTACGACTTTTTCTTCTAGTTCTTTATTAATCTTGTCTTTAATACATTCTTTTTCCTTTAGCTCTATAACCAATTGATTTTGCAACTCTTTATTCTCGGCTAATTGATGAATAATTCTTGCTTGTGCGTTTTGTTTTTCTACCATCAATAGTCTCGTCTTTTCGGAGATAGCCATTGACAATAAAATTGTTTCTACAAATACGCCAATATTGAGTCCATAATAACTAATAAACGAGTGTGGAATAAGGCTGTAATCTTGAAGCGTATAAATTAAAAACCCAAGTAACATGCAACAGTAAGCCCCCAGAAAGAGTAGATAGGAAAAATTTTGAAAATATATTTTGTTAATAAAATTAGGTATGATAACAATTATCATGACCAAAAGATCTACTATTTTAATATCTAAAATAAGTGCTTCAGAATTTATAAATAATGTAGTAAGAATACGTATGAGCATCAAACAGAGGATCATTTTAAATAACCGAGGATTCATCTTTGGAATTTCCAAAAAAAGAGTAGCAAACGTAATTGACAACAGTACAAAAAGCATTAAGGAAAATCGAGCAGCGTAGTTATTAAAAATAGGCAATTCAGGCCATAGATAATGAAATCCTAATCCGTCAATCCTACTTAAAGAAAATAAAGATAAGGCAATGATATAAAATACATAACTAAGACATATATAATCTTTGGTAAATAAAAAACGTATTAAATTATATAAGCTCATGCAAAATAATATACCATAGAAAAAAGTTAAAAAAGCATATTCCTGAAATCCGTATGAAGCAAAATTCGCATAAGATCTAATATTAGCGTTAAGCACAAAACTTGAGTTTACAGCCTTCGTGGTTTTGAAATAAATGGAATAAGGTATATTATAAACAGAAGGAAGTTCAAAAACCAAATTTTTATGTTTTATTGGTCTTGTAGTAAAATAATACAAATCTCCACTACGATATTTTTTATAGCCACCCGATTTTAAAGGCACA
>JANOTP010000238.1:0-41622 GCA_031416415.1 Cytophagales bacterium
CAAAGTGGTAAAGATGGTATTGAAGGTTTAAATATGGTGGTATGTCCTGTACGTACAAAGAAAAATCATAGCCTTATTCGATTTTTTTCAAAAGAATTAAAATTAAATGTATTAGAACGTACACCTATTGTTCACGACAAACAAATGGCTTATGTGCAAGCACTCACTCACTTTGTGGGGCGAGCAGTTAATGCAATGGATATTCCAGATGTAGAACAAAAAACTCCTGCCTATCAATATTTATTGTACATCAAACGAAATTTAGGACAAGATTCCATGGATCTTTTTCTTACCATTGAAAAGGAAAATCCTTATGCGAAAGAAGTAAGAGATCAGTTTATTGAAGAATTAAAAATTTTAAATAATCTACTGGAAGAGTAATATTACTATATATAAAATTATTCCTTCTGCTAATTATTTCAATATTCTCTCCCTTTCCACTTTACTTTTGTAGGTATAAAATATACTATCAGAACAATAAAAGATAAAGCAGCGGAATAAATTTCAAACACAAAAACACTTTTAAAAAAAGGAAATTTTTCATTTATTCTCTTGTAAGAATAAAAAATAAAAATCTGTTTTAACCCTATTTTTATTAACCAAAAGCTAAATCCTAAAATGGGGAAATAACATAATGTAATTATTAATAGGGGTAAAAATAATGCTTGCAGGAAAAGGAAGCACAATAGTATCAGAGGAACTCTTACAGCACCTTTCATCCATCGCTTCCGTTGAATCAATAATTTAAAAAAAGTTTGTATTGGTTCTGAAACAGCTAAGCTATCGGTAGACATTAGATTTTTATAACTCCAACCTCTCTTCAAAGTTTCAATAAACAATTGAAAATCTTCGGTAACAGAAAAAGGTATTTTTTCATAACCTCCTGTAGATTCATATGCGACTCTAGAAATCATCATATTATTGCCTACTGCACTTACGGGAATTGAATAATCCGATACTACTTTGATCATTCCAAAACCATAAACCCAATCCAAACTTTGACAATCGTGAAAAACTGAGGTACCTTTTGTGATGGTGGCACCCGAAACAATACCAATTTTTTCGTTGTAATTTGCAAGCAGACTTTGAATCCACTTTTTAGGGACTCTAATATCAGCATCTGTAATGAAAAATAAAGATCCTTTAGCTTCCTTTGCCAAGACAGCAAGAACATTCGCTTTCCCTTTTGCTAGACCATGTGTTCTATCAATAGTTATAAGTCGATAATTATTTTTGTCTTTTATAAATTCAAGTACAATTTGTGCTGTTCTATCAGAGGATTGATCGTTGCCAACTAATACTTCAAATTTCTCATTTGGCCATTCGATTTTTTCAATGGACTCAAGGCATGCCAATATATTTTCTTCTTCGTTTCTAGCAGCAATTAAAATAGATATATATGGTTGTTCAATAAAGCTATCCGCTGAATTGTCAATTTTTAGAGTACTAATGAGAAAAATTAAAACTATAAGATAAGTCAACAGAATAGAAAAGTATACAAGTATAAAATATAAAAGAATACTCATAGCGTTTCAAAACGGTAACCCGCCTCCGTAAAATGTTTTAAAAAACGAGGTAAAGCATACTGAAGATTAGGCAAAGCTTTAATACTGTCGTGAAAAATCACAATCGATCCATTGCCAGTAAACTTTATAGCTTTTTTTAAACAATTTTCTGGTTTTAATTTTTTATCAAAATCACCAGTGAGCACATCCCACATTATTATTTCATAATTTTCTATTAAGACTTTAATCTGTGATTTGTTTATTTTTCCGTAAGGAGGTCTAAATAGTTTTTTTGTTGATCCATTGCTGATGTAAGCAGAATGATTATCCGGATTTATTGTATTTATAAGTATTTCATCACACTTAGCTATATTTTCGAAATAAGCAGCGTTTTCGTTTTTCCAGCCATTAAGATGATTAAAGGTATGATTACCTATTTTGTGACCCTCGTCTATTATCTTTTTAAAAACTTCATGATGTTTCACTATATTATCACCTACACAAAAGAAGGTTGCTTTGGCATTAAATCTATCTAATTCTCCTAGTACATACTTTGTTGCCTCAGGAATCGGACCGTCGTCAAAAGTAAGGTAAATCACTTTTTCTGCTGTCTTCCGTTTCCAGGTAACATTAGGGTAAAGTATTGATAATAAAGGTTCTAAATTATTAAAGTACACTATGTATAATTTTTTATAAAAATAATCCTTATTTCATTATGATTTTATGAATATTTTAACAATATTTATAAATATAAAAACAAAAGGAATACATTTTCAATTATTAAATATATACCACTATGAAAAAATATCTTGTAGCAGTAACAATGTTGATGGTAGTAGCTAGCACTTCTTTTGCAGCTGTAGAAGAAACTACTAAAGGGGGAGGAAAACATCATAGTCATAAAAAAGCTAAAAAGAAAAAGTCTGGATATATGTTCAACTTCCAACACTAAGACTTAATACATTATTAAAAACCTGCCTTGATAAAATCAATGCAGGTTTTTTTTATGTCTATTTTTTAATTCCAAAACGTTTCTTGCTTCAAATTTTTATACCTTCGTACACCTATAGTAAAATGGACTACAAAGAGACGATAAATTTTTTATTTAATAGCTTTCCCATGTTTGAAAAAATGGGAGGAGACGCATATAATCCGGGACTCGCAAGAACTGAAGAGTTGTGTGCTCACTTTGGAAATCCTCATACTACTATCAAAACGGTTCATATAGCTGGCACAAATGGTAAAGGGAGTTCATCCCATCTAATAGCTGCTGTATTGCAAACGGCAGGTTTTAAAACCGGTCTGTATACATCACCACATCTAAAAGAGTTTACTGAAAGGATCAAAATAAATGGAAAGGAAATTTCTGAAGAAGCGATTACCGATTTCGTAAATCAACATTTAGATTTTTTTAAAAACTTTAAAGCTTCTTTTTTTGAGATTACTACAGTAATGGCATTTTATTTTTTTGCAAAAGAAAAAGTAGACATAACTATTATAGAGACAGGACTAGGTGGTAGATTAGATTCGACTAATGTTATCATTCCTGAAGTTGCTCTGATAACAAATATTAGTTTGGATCATACTCAATACTTAGGTAATACATTAGAAAAAATAGCTTATGAAAAGGCGGGAATTATAAAAGTGCAGATCCCGGTGGTTATAAGTGAGCGACATGAAGATACAAGTGCTGTATTTGAGTTAACCGCTCGATTAAAAAATACTCCGCTTATCTACGCGGAAGATTTATATATACTTAAAAATAATTTTTTTTCGGAAGGAAAATTTATAACAGATAGTTACTACAAAAATTTATTACAATTTAAAGAACTTCAATGCGGACTTGGTGGATTTTATCAAGAAAAAAATGTAAAAGGTGTTTTGGCAACATTAGATATTTTAATTAAAAAAGGATGGGCTATTAAACCTGAGCATATAAGGAAAGGCTTTTCTGAAGTAGTAACGTTGACAGGTTTAAAAGGACGTTGGCAAATTTTACAACACCATCCAATGATACTTTGTGATACGGCTCACAACGAAGCTGGAATAAATTATATAACAACACAATTGAACACTTTGTCCTACCAAAATCTTTATGTAGTATTGGGTATGGTAAAAGATAAAGATATTGATAAAATTTTATCCTTATTACCAATAAATGCATGGTACTTCTTCACTCAACCTTCAATACCAAGAGCACTGGATAAAGAAGTATTGTTTGAAAAAGCAATTAAGGCCGGATTAAAAGGAGAGTTAGCTGAAAATGTTCAAGAAGCATTAACAAAAGCAAAGCTTAGAGCTAATAAGGATGATTTAATATATATTGGAGGAAGTACCTTTGTTGTGGCAGAAATAATATAAACTATAAAAATAAGAATGCAGGCAATTTATAACATCGCTCAACTATGTTTTTTGAAAGGAATAAAACATGCTGTTCTCAGTCCTGGTTCTAGATGTGCACCTCTTACTATTTCTTTTGCAAGGCAAAAAGATATTAAAAAATTTAGTATTTCTGACGAACGTTCGGCTGCCTTTATAGGACTAGGACTTAGCAGAATTACACAAATCCCTACTGTTCTTATTTGTACATCTGGTTCCGCTGCATATAATTATGCTCCTGCTGTAGCAGAAGCTTTTTTTCAACATATACCCTTACTTATTCTTTCCGCAGACAGGCCACCCGAGTGGATTGATCAGCTCGATGGACAAACCATTCGTCAAACAGAAATTTATGGAAATCATGTAAAAGGAAGTTTTTCTCTACCGGTAGACAGCTCTCATGCTGACGCAGTATGGCATATAGAACGAATCGTAAACGAAGCAATCAACCTATCTGAACAATTCCCCAAAGGTCCTGTACATATAAATATTCCTTTGCGTGAACCTTTTTATCCCAACGGTGCTATTGAATTTTCTACAACTATAAAAAAAATAGAAGTAATAAGAACAAAGGCGACGCTAGCAGAAGAGTCTAAAAAAATAGTATGGAATGAACTTTCAAACTATACAAAAATACTTGTAGTAGTAGGTCAAGCTATACAAAACGTAGAGCTGACAGCGCTATTAAATAAACTTACTATTCCCATTGTAACGGATATTATTTCCAATCATAATTTTGAAGGTAGTATAAAAAATCATGATTTATTTCTAACTTCTAGTAATAAACCTAGTGACGAAATTTTGCAACCCGAACTTCTTATTACTTTCGGAAATTCTATAATATCTAAAAATCTAAAGAGTTTTCTTAGAAAAAATAAACCTTTAGCGCATTGGCATATTCAGGAATCGGGTAGTGTAGCAGATACCTTTCAAAGTCTCACGAAAGTTATTCCATTAACGCCTAGCTCATTTTTTGCCGAATTAGTAAAAGAAAAATTCGACACCGCTGATTATAAAAAAATATGGAAAAATATTGATGATTTGTTTTTTAAAAAAATAGATAATTTCTTAAAAACTGAACCTAGATTTTCTGAATTTGAAGTAGTAGCGAAATTGATAAACATACTCCCTGATAATTCTATTCTTCATCTTGCTAATAGTATGCCTGTTCGGTATGCAAATTATATAAATTTAAATAATTCTACTATTGAAGTTATCTCCAACCGTGGTACAAGTGGAATAGACGGAGTGCTAAGTACTGCTTATGGTACAGCGCTAGCCACTGATAAGTTAGTGACAGTAATTACTGGAGATATGACTTTTCTCTACGATAGAAATGCTTTTTGGAATAATTATCTTCCATCTAATTTAAGAATCATTATTCTTAATAACCATGGAGGAGGAATTTTTAGAATGATCGACGGCCCAGCTTCACAGCCAGAAGGAGAGGAGTATTTCGTTACTAAACAATCTTTAACAGCTGAAAATACGTTAAAAGATTTTGATTTGGAGTATAGTTTTGTGAAAAATAGAAATGAATTTCACAAAGCATTAATTACTTATTTTACGAGTAACGGAAAATCCAAAGTACTAGAGGTGGAAACAGATGGCTTTATAAATACTGAGGTTTGGAAGACATTCAAAAGGGAATTATAGTTTAATTTTCATTCTCAAATAGAACTTCACTACAATTAAAATCTTTATTTTATAGTATACATCAACCTCAAGTAAATTTCTCTCGAAGGCCCGGGAAGTGGCGTAGGATTTAATGTATAAGGTATATTATTTACTGGATTAGAACCACCAGAAAAAGTATTATAAGGTATTATAAATAAAGTTTTAGTATTCAATATATTATTTATCCCTATACCCAACCCCAATCCATTAAAAAGTAAGTTTTCATATTTCACAAAAGTGTTTAATAGTAGTTGAGGGGCAAAAGTTTGTATATATCCTGTACTGTCTTTTGTACTGATGAATGAATAACCGTAGCGTTTTGACATTATATTGGTATTAATATTCCAATTTAAATTTTTGGTCAATTTTAGATTTACAACAATGTTTACCTTGTGTGGTGCAAAAGCCATGTTTGCTTGAGGAGATTTAGAATGAGGTTGTTCGAACCAATCTTTATTAGCTAAAAATTCTTTCGCTTCACTATTAGCCGTAGGCATATAATAAGAATAATTGACATCAATATATCCCCATTTATTTTTATACTTTAAAGATGCTTCAATACCTTGGCTACCTGTAAGAGCTGTTGAATTGATGTAACTTATATCCCTTCCGTTAAACACGATAGCATCTTTTATAGAAATATAAAATAAATTTAATCCAATCAGTAATTTAGTATTTATTTGATATCCAGCTTCTGCTTCTAATACAGTAGAGATCTCTGGTATAATAGTAGGAATATCGCTGTTATAATTTAAATTAATTTGCGCAATATAAGGTGTACGGAATGCCTTTGCTGCCAGGAATTTGATATTGAATTTATTGAAAACTTTTGTTAATGCAAATCGAGGAACAAAAGCATTGAATCCTGCTGAATGTTGATCATATCGTGCACCTAATGTTATAGTCACAGGTTTGGTCTTAAGTATACCTTGAGTATAGCCAGAAATATTATGATATACGATTTGTCGTTTATTATTTGCATTAAACGTATTTATAAATTTAGAAGGGTCAGGAGCATACTCAGGATAGTTTCCTTCGTCTCTAAAATATTGACTACCTAGAACGATATTTAGAGTAGGGAATGGATCGTAAGATGCTTCCAGCTTGAATAAATTTCTATTTACATTTGCTTCCCCATAATCGTGAGCAATTATAGTATCTGTAGTGACCCAAGGTCTACTATATCTGTATTGATAATAAGGTGTAATTCTTAGTTTAGTTGAAAGTTTAAATTCATATTGAATATTTGCAGCATAGGTATTGAATATATTGTCGATAGAATAACCATAAAAACCATATTTTTCATAACTTGTCTGACCAACATATTTTTGATAACCATATCCTTCTTGTGTTTGTTGAGTGTATTCATCCACTAAAAAATTAAATTTTAAACTCTTCCATTCGAGTCCACCATTTAATACTCTATTTTTGAGCAAGGAATTGCCAATCATTTTGAAGGATAAGTCAGGATTTGTAGGCGTTAATTCATACAATGGATCGTATTGTATTCCATCTCCTCTATTTGCATTGCCCCAAAAACCTCCTATGTGTAATTTTATATTCTTAAATGATTTTCCCATTGTAAAATTTCCATAAGCCCTACCAAAACCTCCTACCATTTGTCCGTACATTCCAGAAACTTGAATACCTTCCTGCTCGGCTTGTTTTGTCGTAATTTTAATTACACTTAATTCGGATGTACCTCCATACATTGCAGAGCCAGGACCTCGAATAATCTCAATAATGCGAATATTATCTACTGGAATATGATTTCCAAATGGCATATTAGAATAACGTAATTCATTTAATTCTATACCATCTACCAGTACAGAAACTTTCCCTTCGGCAGCCCAGTTACCTCTTACACCAATACCTACATAGTTTTGAATATCCGATGCAAAATCAAAGCCAGGCACGAATCTAAGTACATCAATTAAATCTCTTGCCCCCATGTTTTTGATTTCTTCTTCCGTAATTATGGTTATAATGCCAGGAGATTCACGCAAGGTCATAGCATTTTTAGAAGCAACCGTTACTTTTATATTCATGACTTCGTCAAGGGTTGTGTTCATGAAAATAAATTTTCTAGTAGTATCTATGGGAGTATGTTGAGTAGTAGATAAATCTTGTGAAAACAAGTTATTTGTAAATAAAAATAAAACCAGTAAAAGTGTTGTTAAATAGTGTGTAGTCATGTAAATTCTACATTTAATTAATAAGCTATAATCCGCATTAAAACTTAACTTATTCCAAAATGCATGTTAACATAATATAAATTTTCATTAAAAGAAAATCAACGCTCCTATGTTTAAAATAATCATCCTCTATTTATTGTAAAGTATTCAATAAGATCTTGATAAACATCAAAAAAACTCTAATATTGAGGATTTACAAAAAAAAACATTATTAAATAATAACCGGTAGGCTTATTTATTTTTTTTTAATTCAAGTAATAATGTAACAATACTGCAAAATTATGTAATGCTTATTGCATGAATGACTGACACCTTTGTCCTACTAAATTATACAATAAAAATAATTGGATTGAATAAATAATATTTTTTTTGAAATTTTATTAAGTCTAATAATTTAAAAATAATTTAGTGTAGTATCACATTTAACATTAATTAAACCAAATTTTATTATGAAAAAATCAATTTTATCTTTAGTCTTTATTTTTATTGTTTCCCTTAGTATTCATGCTCAAGGTTTATACTTGGGTGCAGGCTTTGGTTATGGTTTCAGGGCAGGTGGCACTGTAGTTGGATCTAACAGTAATTCTAATGGAAGTTACGAAGTAGTAAAAGGAAGTTATGGTGCAGGTATGGTTCCTAATGTTAGCGTAGGTTATTTCTTTTCAGAAAATTTAGGTGCAGAATTAAACCTTGGTTATTTGATTGGTAGAAAAACTACATTAACAGATAATTTAGGTAATAATACTGGTACTGATAAATTTAATAGTACTACTTTTTATTTAAATCCATCTTTTGTAATCTGTGGTAACAATGAGGCTAAAGTAGTTCCGTATGCTAAAATAGGTATGTTTTTAGGTATGGGTACTAAAGCTACTATCAAGTCACATACAGACTATTTTAATAATGCACAAGAATTGACCGCTACCGATGACGATGAATTTGAATACAAAGGTAATATGGCATTAGGTCTAACTTCTGCTTTAGGTATGGATTTTATGTTAACGGAGAAGTTTGCCATTTTTGGTGAATTAACTACTAGATTAGCATCATGGTCTCCAAAATCGTATACTGCTTCAACTACTTCTATTGATTATATTAATGGAATTCCACAACCTTCGTCACAATTTAGTGTTAGCGGAAACTTTGTAAAAGAAATACCAGCTAATTACACAGGTACTAATACAGGTGCAGAGGTATTAGCGTTAAGTGCTGTAGGTTTAAATGTGGGAGTTAAATTTTATTTGAATAAATAATTTATAAAATCATGCAGTTGTAGTAAAAATCAACTGTTAAGAAAACGTACTACACCTTAGCTTTTATAGCTAGGGTGTAGTACGTTTATAGACTGTATGTGAAACTATAAAATACATACTAGTACTTTATTAGTATATAATAATTGTATCAAGGTAGATATTCTTAGCGCTCAAATATATATTGCTTCATAAATAAATAATGTATTCGTTAAACAAATAAAATGACTACAACTCTACTTCCGTCATTTTATTATACTTATTTCTATACTCTATTGGCGTTAGTCCTGTGATTTTTTTAAAGAGAATTCTAAATGCTTTTGTATCCGTATAACCAACATTCGTCATTACTTCAGTTATATTTTTCCGACTTGTTTCAAAACTTTTTTTTGCCGATTCTATTTTTACTCGCTGTATATATTCTAATACAGAATTATTAGTAGCCAATTTGAATCTGCGTTCAAAGCTTCTTCGGCCTATAGCAAACATATTTGCCAATACATCTACACTAATTTTATCTTGAATATTATTTTCGATGTATTCTTGTGCCTTTTTTATTTCAATATCCTTATGATTTTTTTGTCCTTTAAACAATGCAAAAGCAGTTTGACTTTCTCTGTCTATATCTATTGCAAAATATTTTGATGCAAGGATTGCAGTTTCTCTATCTGTAAATTTTTCTACCAAGTGTAACAATAAGTTCCAATATGAATTAGCACCGCCACTAGAATAGATGCGCTCTTCTTCTGTAATGATACTACCGTCTATAAGTTCGACTTCTGGAAACATTTCTCGAAACTCATTTTGAAACCCCCAATGCGTAGAGCATTTTTTACCATTAAGTAACCCTGTTGAAGCAAGTAAAAATGCCCCTACACATAATGATGCCAATTCTGCACCTTGTGCATGTTGTTCTTTAATCCAGGGAATAAGATTTTTATTAGCTAATACAGCTGCTTTCAAATCACCAAATAAAGCAGGGATAAATATCAGGTCCGTTTTTATTACCTCTTTCAATTGTTGATCTGTGTGCACCGAAAACAAACCACCGTTTAGTTTTATTTCTTTTTTAACACCCACAAGTTTTACATTAAATAGCGTTTTTTTTCCTGATGCTATTAAAAATTGATTTACTGCAGAAAATAAATACTGAGGATCAGCAATAGATTGCATTACAGAAGACTCCGGCACTAAAATGCTTATATTTTTCATAACCCAAACATAAGAAATTATTTTGTCGCAAAACACCCCTTAATTGACATTTTTGCACATTGTCTAGTTAATTTTTATACACATCTTTGTAGTACAAAAAATAGACATAAAATACATATGAAAACATTAGATTTTACGACAACTATTAATGCATCAACCAAAAAAGTTTGGCAGGTGTTATGGGATGACTACACTTATCCTTTATGGACAAAAGCATTTCATGAAGGTTCTTATGCAGTTTCTGATTGGAAAGAAGGGAGTAAAATCCATTTCTTATCTCCTCAAGGCGATGGAATGTTTAGCGTTATTATGGATTGTAAAACAAATGAATTGATGTCTTTTAAACATTTGGGAATTATAAAAGCATTTAAAGAGCAACCTGAAAATGAAGAAACAAAACTATGGGGAGATGCTATGGAAATTTATTCTTTAAAAGAAGAAAATGGTATCACTGTGTTGAAAACTAGCTTAAATTCTATTGAGCAGTATGAAGATTATTTTAAAAAAACATTTCCTATAGCATTGTCTTTGGTAAAAGAATTGGCAGAAAAACCGGTACTCATTACAATAGAAACTCTTATTGACGCTTCTGTTGAAAAGGTATGGGAATATTGGAATGAACCTGCACACATTATAAAATGGAACAATGCTTCCGATGATTGGCACACAACTAAAGCAGAAAATAATTTGACTAAAGGAGGGAAATTCCTTTCACGTATGGAAGCCAAAGATGGTAGTTTTAGTTTTGATTTTGAAGGTGTATACGATACTGTAAAATCAATGGAACAAATAAGATATACTATTTTAGACGGAAGAAAAGTAACAATTACTTTTGCCCGTGTAGGTAATAAAACAAAAGTAATCGAGCAATTTGAAGTTGAAACTGATAATACAATTAAATTACAGCAAATGGGCTGGCAATCCATTTTAGATAATTTTAAAAAATATGTTGAACTAACTAATTAAATTTAAATAATACAGATATGAATAATCAAAAAATAATTCCATTTCTTTGGTTTGATAATCAAGCAGAAGAAGCAGCAACACTTTATACTTCTATTTTTAAAAATTCCGAAATTAAATCAATTAGTCGTTATGGTAAAGAAGGCTTTGAATTTCACGGGAAGCCTGAAGGTACAGCTATGACCGTATCTTTTAGTTTAAACGGACAAGATTTTACAGCCTTAAATGGAGGTCCGCTTTATAAATTTAATGAAGCAGTTTCATTCCAATTCTTTTGTGATACACAACAAGAAATTGATCACTACTGGAACAAACTAACCGAAGGTGGTTCAGAAGGTCAATGTGGCTGGCTGAAGGATAAATTCGGTGTTTCTTGGCAAATTGTTCCTTCTGTTTTAGGTAAATTATTAAGCGATCCTTTAAAAGCTCCTCGTGTAACACAAGCTTTTCTACAAATGAAAAAATTTGACATAGAAAAACTACTAAAAGCATAATCCTACAGAGATGATTCAACTACATTCCTATTTAACCTTTAACGGTAATTGCCGTGAAGCAATGACGTTTTATAAGCAATGTCTAGGCGGTGAACTAACACTACAAACCATAGGGGAATCCCCTATGGCGGACAAGATGCCAATTGAAATGAAAGAGTATATATTACATGCAACCCTAACTAAAGAATCCCTAGTCTTGATGGGGTCTGACATGGTTTCTGAATCAGGACTACAAAAAGGAAATTCTATTTCATTATCGCTAAGTTGTAGTAGTGAAGAGCACATAAAAAATATGTATGAAAAACTTTCTACCGATGGCAAAAAAGATCATCCATTGGAGAATAGTTTTTGGGGCGCTTTGTTTGGGGACCTTACCGATAAATACGGTAACCATTGGTTACTTAATTATGATAAAAAAATAAATAACAATAAAGTAACAGTTTAATTATTTATATTCATTGAATAGCCACTAGCTATTCAATGAATTATTTACCTAGACAGTTTGCTGATTTATTTCTTATTAAACTATAAATCATTTCTCATTTAATAGTCTTGTTTTTATAAAAAAATATTTATGGTTGAAATTTTTAAAACAACTATTTCAGATACAGTAGAAGCAAAAAGAATTATTGAACTTCTTCTTAGGAAATTTGACAATTGTAAAATAACGATTGATATGGAAGACTGTGATAAAATAGTACGTGTGGAAGGGGAATTTGTTCCTGAAAAAGTAATTGAGCTCGTTAGTGCAAATAATCATGAATGTATTCTATTAGAGTGAGTACAGTTATTTTTAATTAATTTTTCAATAAAAGCGTATACTAAAGTACTAGTAAAGAAAGAAATGAACAAGTTCCAACTTTAAGCTATAGGGAATAGTATACCTAAACCAAAATCCATTCGACCTCGTTGTGTCATTTTCAGTAGTTCTCTAGTGATTTTTTAAAAAAAGTGGTAATTTTTAATAATTATAATTAAGTATCTGATTTTAAATATTTTACAATTTGAAAAGGTAATTTTTATGACTAAAAAAGTGATTTTAAATGATTATTTTTTTGCCTGCAAATGCTTTTTGAGTAATTTTTAATAAATATTTTCAAAATTATTATTTTTATTGAAACAAATTATTTAATTTCACATCACATTCATAACAATAATAACAAAATGGCAACAGGAACAATTAAATTTTTTAATGATTCAAAAGGATTTGGATTTATTAAACCAGACGATTCAAGTGAAGATCTATTCGTACACACTACAGGTCTTAAAGACAACGTTCGTGAGAACGACAAAGTTGAATACGAAGTAGAAAGAGGTAAAAAAGGCTTGAATGCTGTAAACGTGAAAAAAATCTAATCTATATAGATATATAATCTTTTTCATTAAAAAAAAGCAAGCTAATTTAGCTTGCTTTTTTCTTTTAGATCTTTTGAATTTATTATTTTTGTGTAGTGCCTGTATTACTAATAGTCGCATTTTTTCCCCCACCAAATCCAAACACACTTCCTGCAAATCCACCTAAAATATGAGCAAAATGAGAAATATTATCTTCTTTGAAAGCTTCAAAAACTTCGTTTCCTATATAAAAAACCAAAACGAATAAAAAGGTAAGTGGAATAGTTCCAGATTTAAAATTCGTAAAAGAAGCTAGAAGAATCATCATAAATACTAATCCACTAGCACCTAATAAACCATTACTAAAAAACAAGACATTTAATATACCTGTAATTAGTGCAGTCATTATGGACATAAACAGAATTGATTTGGTACCGTATTTCTCTTCTAAAATTGGACCTAGTATTAGAATAAGAGAAAAATTCCCTACTAAATGGGGCCAATCTCCATGGCCCATAGCATGGGAAACAAGTCTAAAGTAATCGACGGGATTGTATAGGCTCATTGTGTTTCCAACCACAAAAAAATTCTTTGTTACACTATCACCTAATATTCTAACTACAACACAAATTGCAGTTAACGTGAGTGTAAAGGGAGCATTATAAGTAATACGCATAGGGTTGTTAGCTATTGAATCCTAAATATAATTATTTTTACATAATAGTATATAGTTAAATTCATTTAATGACAATGACAATTGCCTCCCCATAACGAACTTCCATCAATATAAAATTCATTCTTCCAAATAGGAGCTTCATGTTTTACTCGATCTATAATGTATTTATTAGCTTCATACGATTCGCCTCGATGGGAGTGCGATGTGATAACTACTACTGCACTTTCGCCAATTTCCAATTTTCCAATACGATGCATGCAGCAAGCAAAATGTAAATCCCATTTTTTTTTTGCAGTCTCCACGATTTCATAAATCATTTTTTCTGCCAATGGTACATAGGCTTCATATTCTAGATACATAACTTCTTTGCCAGAATTATGATTTCTAACTTCTCCACTAAATAGTACAATCCCACCAGCCTTAGGGTGATGAGCCATTGCCACTAAGGAGATAAGATCTAGAGGCTCTGAAGTAATTCCTGAACTCTTAGCCGCCACTGGAAGGAGGGAGGACGACAACTTTATCATTTTCGTTTAATTTATACTCTTGTGAAACAAATTTTTCATCTATAGCAAACCTGCTCGCTTGTAAAATTTTTTTTGAATCTGGATTCAATTTTTCCATTTCTATTTTTAATTCTAAAACAGTAGAAATGGACCCTGTTATTTCAAACTCTGATTTGAAATAATCTTTTAATACTGCGAATACTTGAATTTGTATGGTTGCCATTTACTTATCCTCCTATTGCCATCATTGATATGGCACTTCCTGTAAATTTCAATTCCTGTTTATGAGCTAAGGCCTCTTCTAGTAGCTTTCTTAAACTATCTGTATCGTGAATAGAATCAATTATAGGTATGGCTGCATCGTTGCTCAAACATCCATAGATATTGCCATAGCTATCTAATCTTAGTCGATTACAGTCATGACAAAATGGACTTGACTCATTTGCTATAATTCCAAATTTGTGATGATCCAAATAACCCCAGTAATTAGCTGTAGAAGATTCTTTGCGTAGGAGAGGGGTCAAATCATAGTGTTCTGCTATTTTAGTTAATAGTTCTTTTTCAGAAATAAAATAAGTATCAAACTCCTTTGTATTATACAAAGGTCCCATACGCATGAGTTCTAGAAAACGTATAGTAATATTTCTTTCTTTAGAGAAATTTAACAGAGGAAGAATTTGGTCATCGTTTATCCCTTTTAAAATTACGGCATTGATCTTTATTTTAATTCCATGTTCTAAACTACAATCAATCGCCTCTAAAACTTTTTCTATATTTTTTCTTTTGGAGATTTTATTGAAACTAATATTATCTACAGCATCTAAAGAGATATTTATTTTTTTCAAACCAGCTTGGGCTAATGCTGGAATCATGTCTTTTAAAAGATAGCCATTACTAGTCATTTTTATATTCTCAATTCCAAGAGTGCTAATCTCTTTAATAATTGGAATAAGGTCTTTGTATAAAGTAGGTTCTCCCCCTGTAAGCCTTATTGTTTCAAGTGGTGTTAGTTCGTGGATCTTCTTTATTGCGATAACAATTGCCGAATAGCTTAAGATTTTTTTATTAGTAATAGAAGAAGGTTTTAAATCAGAAGAGTTTACACAATAAATACAACCAAGGTTACATACATTTGTAAGACTTACGCGTAAGGTTTTAAAGGTTCTTCCGTATCTATCCTTAATTTCCATTTTTATACCAACAACAGTTTATATTTAATGTAAACAGCATAAAAGTAAAAAGATATCTTAGTACTAAAGAGTAAAATTCTACTTTCAGGATATGCTCCTTACTAAATTATAGAACTAATATACGAAATTTTCTGTGTGTTTTTTTATGAAATCAGCTTTTGGGTGTTCACATAGTGGACATGTATAGTCTTCAGATAACATTTCAAAACTAGTTCCTGCTTGTATATCGTTCTCTGGCTCACCATATTTTTCATCGAAAACAGTTAAGCAATGTGAACATTGGTATAGATTTTCGGTGGGGGTACTTTTTTCTTCTATGACCATTTTTTTTACGGGACCTTTTTCACTTAATTGTTTATAGTAATTCTGACTAAGATTTTTTAGGTTCATAGCCAAACCATTCCATGTGATGTTACTTGTATAAGTGTGGTAATTAGTAGAATTAAGACTAAAATCGGGCGCAAACTGTATATCATACATCGTCATTTTTTTCATAAAACCCCAAAAAGTAAATATACTTGGTCGTTTTTTTATAATAACAGAACTGCATACGTCGAACTTTTTGCCTGTATAAATAGCAAAACTAATTCCATAAGTACGAATATCTTCTTCATCAAAACTTTTTACCAATTCATTTTTAATTCTCAAAGCTTCAGGATTAAGATCGGGTAATTGCCAGTTAAGTTCTAATGAAGAATGGCGACTGTTAATACCATTTCTACTTAAAAGTTTTTCCCATTCAATACGTTCTTCCTCTGCTATTCCTTTTATCATAATCGATTTCCAAGGAGTAATATTAATCTGACCTATTCGTGTTTGTTTACAAAGTGCATAAATTGATTCTAATAGATCAATAGAAAAATCATTATTTCTCCTATAAATACCCAGCCAAAATTTATCTCCGTATTTATTCATTCCTTCATAATAAGGGAATCGTAATCTAGGAACAATTAGAGGTTCATTTGCTTCAATAGTAATGAGTTTATGTCGTAGATCAATTTGTGCAGATAATGTTTTGATATCCGTCAGCTCATCTTTTAGCACAATTGCTTCTATTTCATTGGAAATGGTTACAATGTCAGTAACGTATACTAGTTTATCAAAACATTTTATAGAACCTAATGCAGGATGATTAATGTATAAATAAAAGAAGTTGTTGTGTGTAGAAGGTATAAAATTCAAACATCCAGTATACAGAGGAACGAGCGCTTGTGTATTATCAGAAATATTAATTTTTAAAGTAGGTTTATACTGAAAAGAGGATAGAATATCTCGGTAAATCCCTTCTCCCAACCAAGGATGTGTACTGAATATATCTTCTGCGGCATAAGAAGATATTATATTGGGATTATTGTTTGTATCGATTTCAAAGTCAAGTGCAGCTGACGTTAATTCTTCTTCAAGGATTGTTTTTTTCTTTTTATCAAAATAAAAATAAATGTTTTGTCTTTCTCCTAGTTCAATGGTATCGATACTATATTTTTTTAATATATCTACAATATTTCCAAGGTCACCTGATGAAATAATCCCTCCGCGAATATTTATTTTAACAAAAGATTTTTTAGCCATATCAAACAGTAATTAATAATTTGTCCATTATAGATTTGACTTCTGGACGGCAACTACCGCAGCCCATACCAGCACCAGTTAGTTTACAAAGCTCTTTAAAATCTTCACAACCTTCTTTTATTTTCGAAGTAATATTTCCTTCTCCTACACCGTTGCAAGAACAAACAAGTTTCCCGATTATAGGTTCAGCTTGTTTTCCCGAACGTAATAGTTCAAGTCGTTTTTCCGAAAGTTCAATTTTATTTTGAATAAGGTCTTTAAATTCTGTAAACTCCGTTTTGTCTCCTATAAGAATAGCACCAACGAGTTTGTCTTTATAAATTATGCATTTTTTGTAATATCGTTTCGACTTATCTATAAATACTACCTCTTCATAAGCAGGATCGTTTGGAGCTTCTGTTATTCCTATAGAACATAAATTTACACCTTCCATTTTTAAAATATTCATGGAGACAGATCCTTCATAAAAGGTAGTATAATCACCATGAAGATAATTGGCCATAATTGCAGCTTGCTGCTCGGCAGCTGCTGTAATTCCGTACAAATTCCCTTTGAATTCAGCCATTTCACCAACAGCAAAAATATTTTCATCTGAAGTTTGAAGGTATTCATTTACTATAGCACCACGTTTAAAATTTAATCCAGACATTTTTATAAGATCAATGTTTGGTGTAGTTCCTATTGCCATTACAATAGCATTGCAATTTATTTGTTTGCCACTTTTTAGTTTTACACCAGTTATAGTTTCTTTACCAAGAAAAGTTTGAATTTCATCGTTATAAAAAACTTCGATTTCTTTGTCTAATATTTCTTCGTTAAGAAGTTGACTTCCTAATACATCGAGTTGTCTGCCCATCAGACGAGATGTACGATGTATTAGAGTTACTTTTCTATTTAGTTCACGTAGCGATGCTGCCATTTCGAGTCCTAATAATCCGCCACCTACTACTACTACATGACTATCTTGAGGTAAATAAGCCATAAAACGATCTGCATCGTATCGGCTTCTCATGGTAAATATTCCTTTTAAATCAGGCAGGTCTTTGGGTATGCTTGGACTACTTCCAGTTGCAATAAGAAGAATATCGTAAGAGTGGATTTCTCCTTTTGAATCAGTTACATTTTTATTTATTCTATCAATAGTTTCTACACTAATTCCTCTTTTTAAATTTATACGCAGATCAATTTCTTCTTGGTCTCTCATTTTCACTAATTGCTCCCAACCTTGAGCACCACTCATATAATCTGGGAGCATTACACGGTTGTAAAACGGATAGTCTTCTTTGCTAAAAACTATAATTTCATCTTCCTTATTTAATTCTCTATAACTTTTTACAAATCCAAAAGCGCCAGCGCCAGCGCCTATAACTAGTATTTTCTGTTTTGGTTTTTTATATAGATTTACTTCTACCGCAGCAAATTTAAGATCAGGTTCTTTGGAACGAGGATCCACCAAATTATTTGTAAGGTTGTTTGCACGACTAAGATTGCTATTTAATATTTTTCCCCAATGCATAGGAAGAAAAACTACGCCCTGTTTTATATCTTTAGTTACTTTTGCTTTTACTCTAACCCGTCCTCTTCCGTTTACAATTTCAACCAAGTCATTTTCAATAATTCCTCTACGCTCTGCATCTTTTGGATGAATTTCCAGAAAAGAAACGGGAATATGTTGGTTAAGTTTATTTACCTTTCCAGTTTTGGTCATCGTATGCCATTGATCTCGGATACGTCCAGTAGTAAGGATTAAAGGTAGTTCTTCTGTTAAGGCTTCTGATTCATTTGCATCAGGACAAGCATGTATTTGTGCCCTTTTATTTGGAGTATAAAACTGATGATCTGTAAATAAACGACTGGTACCTAAATTTTCTTCACCTTTTTTAAAAGGCCATTGTACTGTCCCTTTTGATTTTAAAATTTCATAACTAAGTCCAGAAATATCAATATTAGTGCCTTCGGTAAGTCGACAATGTTCGTCGTATACTTCAGAGAAATTTTTAAAATCAAAACCATGGAAGCCCATTTTTTTTGCAAAACGACAAATGATTTCTGTGTCAGCAAGTGCTTCTCCAGGTGCATCTACTACTTTCTCAAGAAGAGATATTCTTCTTTCAGAATTACTCATGGTACCTTCCTTTTCAGCCCATCCTGCTGCAGGAAGTACAAGGTCAGCATACTTGAGTGTATCCGAACGATTAGACATATCTTGCACTACTACAAACTTAGCTTTGGCAAGCGCCTTCTCTACCATGTTTACATCTGGCAAACTTACCAATGGATTAGTACATACAATCCATATAGCTTTCATTCTTCCGTCTGCCAATGCTTCAAACATTTCGGTAGCCGTAAGCCCTGGTTTTTCCGCAATTTTTGTTCCACCCCAAAATTTTTGTACTTCCTCTCTGTGTTTGGGATCGGCCAAATTTCGGTGAGCGGGTAATAAATTAGAAAGACCACCTACTTCACGTCCTCCCATTGCATTAGGTTGCCCTGTAAGAGAAAAAGGACCTGAACCTGGCTTTCCTATTTTGCCTGTGATTAAATTTAAATTAATGAGACTAAGATTTTTATTTACACCTACTACACTTTGATTTAATCCCATTGTCCACATTGTAATAAACCCTTTGGAACGCCCTATATACTTAGCGGCCCAAGTGATGTCTTCTGCTTTTACACCGCATATAGAAGCCGATTCTTTTAACGTTCTTTTAAATACAAGTTCACTGTATTGCTGAAAGCCATCGGCATGGTTATTTATAAATTCTTCGTCAGCAAAACCCATATCAATTAATTGACGTCCTATAGCATGATTCAATACGATATCGGTACCGGGAGTAATTTGCAAATGAATATCAGCTAGCGAACATGTTTGAGTCTTACGCGGATCTACTACTATAATTTTTACGTCTGGATTTGCTAATTTATGTGCTTCTATTCTTCGCCATAAAATAGGATGACACCAAGCAGGATTGGCACCTGTTATGTAAAAACAATCTGCTAGTTCAATATCTTCATAACTACAAGGTACAGCGTCTTCGCCCAATGCTAGTTTATATCCTACAACAGCAGAACTCATGCAAAGACGTGAATTTGTATCAATGTTATTTGACCCAATAAACCCTTTTATTAATTTATTAATTACATAATATTCTTCCGTAAGACATTGACCTGAAACATAAAAACCCACAGCGTCAGGACCGTATTTGTCAATAATTGTTTTAAAAACTGCTGCTGCACGATCCAATGCATCGTCCCAAGAGACACGTTGCATTGGCATGTTGCGATTATACCTCATTTCAGGATAAAGAAGACGATCCGTTTTATCTGCAACAGTGTAATGAAGATTCATTCCTTTTGAACAAAGCATCCCTTTATTTACAGGATTATCTTTGTCCCCTTCAATACGAATATTTCCATTACGTTCTTTGTGCACAACGATACCGCAACCTACACCACAGTAGGAACAAGTTGATTTAAATGAGTCACTTGCAATCATCGTTTTGTCTCCTCTCCACTAATTAATCATTCTTAAGTTTTAAATTTTCACCTAAATTAATTAAGTGAAATTATTCCAAAACAGGTTCTAACTTTTTTGATAGTTTTATGACAACTGTTTCTTCTTTAGACTTTATTTCGACAAATTCTTTTTCTTGATTTTGTATTGGGAATTTAATAAAGAAGGCAAGTAGTGAGATAATACATACTGCAACTCCAATGAAGAAGAATGCTTCGTCATGAGAAAGTGATTCAGATTTAAAAACAAAAGCCATAATCATAGCCCCTACATTTCCCCCAGCACCGACTATACCTGAAACCAACCCTAATGATTTTTTACTTATAAAAGGAACCACAGAAAAGGTAGCACCATTTGACATTTTGACAAACAATGCAAATAAAATCATAATTGACACGGCCCATACCAATAGAGTAGTTTGAGAGAATAAAACTATACCCAGTCCTTGCATAAATAAAAATGCACCTAATAATATTGCTCTACCTTTTAACCCAAATTTTCTATTTACTTTATCACTTAATATTCCACCAAGAGATCTTGCAAAAAGATTCATTAATCCAAAAGATCCACCAATCAATCCAGCACCGGCTAATGTCAAACCAAATTTATCAGTGAAATATAAGGTTGCGATAAAGTCAATTGTAATCTCAATTCCGAAAGAACAACCGTATACAAGAAATAAAACCCAAACACGATAATCGGATACTACTTCTTTAAAACTACCTTCCGATTTTTTCTTTTCACTATTGAAATTAGGATCTTTTTTTAATTCAGAAAGATTTCCCTGAGGAAAATCTTGTGTGTATAAATAGTAAACCACACTCATTATTAATAAAGCAACACCAGGTAATATCATACTATATCTCCAAGCATCAGCAGAAACAAATCCTAACCCTACAAAACCAGCAAACACCAATGGCATTACCATAAGAGTAACACCACCACCTAAATTGCCCCAACCTGCAGAAGTACCATTTGCGGTCCCTACTATATTAGGAGCAAACATAACTGATGTATGGTATTGAGTAATAACAAAGGAAGCGCCGATAACACCTGTTACTAAACGAAATATTAAAAAACTCTCATAACTGTTGCTTAAGCCTATTAACATAACAGGAAAAGCTCCAAATAAAAGTAAAGCACTATAAGTTATTCTTGGGCCGATTTTATCACAAATCCAGCCTATTAATAAACGAGCAAAAATTGTCATAGAAACAGAGGCAATCATAATATTCCCTATTTGTCCTTTAGTAAGATGTAATTCATCTCTAATAATGGGCATAAGTGGTGCGATACCAAACCACCCGAAGAAACACAAGAAAAAGGTCATCCAAGTAATGTGAAAAGTCCTCATTTGTGGACTTTTGAATGATAATAGGTCTAATTTTTCAGCTTTTTGGTTAGAAATCATCTGATTTATATATTTTATGGTTATAATTTTAACTACTTAATGAATAAATATACTAAATATGTAATTATACTCAAAATTTATCAAGCATATTTATCTACATTCTTTATTTTTTTACATATAAATGCATAAAAGTTATATAAAAAGTGAAAAAATGATTAAATATTTGACCTATTACCTATATAAAATGTATTAAAAACTAATATGTAGTTATTATAAGATGATTTATATGATATATATAATATTGAGTATATATACTCAATTATGCTTTTTATACATACATATTTTTAAAAGAAATCAACTTGTAAAAGGGAGATTATTTCTTTATCTGTTCTATCAATACATATTTTTTGAAGAAAAATAAGTTATAAAAAATATTCTATAAGGCGAACATCTAAAAGACAGCTTCCAATACCTCGCAGTTTTATTATTAGATATAAAAATTAGTTGTCCTATAAAAAGGCTTTATATATATTTATAAGTAAATCTAACTATTATAAATACCTTAACTTTTCAATTTTAAATTACTATATGAAAAAAACATACCTATTTCTTATTACGGTTACATTATTACTATATTCTTGTGGACCTACAAAAAACGACGCCATCACTTGGAACGATTCTATTATAACAATAGAAGATGAGGTAAATAATGCTGTTGAAAAATTTACGAATGCACTTGATCTAGAAGGCGCTGATTTAAATAAAGAATTAGATAACGCAATTAAAGTAACTGAAGCAGCGGCAATAAAAATGAAAGCAATCCCTGATTTTGAGAATGGTGCTGCTTTTAAAGCTGCTGGTTTGGAATCTATAAATCTATATTCAGCCGTTTTGAAAAATGAATTTAAACAAATGATTACACTCTCTAACAATCCAGAGGCTACAGAGGCTGATTTCGCAAAAATAAAAGATCATCTTACTACTGCTAGTGATAAAATAGATGTTGTAGATAATAAATTTATTGCCGCTCAAAAAGAATTTGCTTCTAAGTGGGGATTTGAATTAGAAAAATAGCCTTCTAAACAGAAAATAAAAATAGCCGATAGAATTTTCGATCGGCTATTTTTATTTATGACTGATATTTTTTTATTGCACGAACAAAAATAAAGTACAAACCGATAGCAGAAACCAACATAAAAAATACCATTAAGTAAGTACTTATTCCAGGTTGATTATTTTTGGTAACGATATCAACTATATCCCCAGCTGTTAGGCCAATCCACACCGATAATATAGTACGAGGTAGCATTCCTAAAACACTGCCTAAAATAAAATTCTTTAATTTTACGTTCATAAAAGAAAGAAAAACATTCATCATTGCAAATGGGAGAACGGGTGATATCCGACAAAAAAATATTACCCAAAATTCGTCCTTTTTTAAATTTTCAGTGGTGCTGCTTATTTTTTTATTTTCTTTCAATTGGTTTAGTAAGTTCCCTTTATCAATTTTTACTGCTAAGAAAAACCCAATCAAGGAAGCTACTACATAAGAGGGGATAAGCCCCATTAAGCTTGCCCAACCAAGGAAATAACCACTTAACAAAGCAATATAAGTAGTAGGAGTGAGGGCTAATGCCATTGTTATAGAGCAGGCTAAATAAAATAGTATCCATTGTGGCAATAGAAATGCTTGAAGCGAGGATGCGTAGTTGTATACAATAATAAGGCTTATAAAACTTACTAAAGAAGGTAAAATGGTCAAAACCAGTAATAGAACTATAGAACGTTTGTTTGTTTTTAGTAATCCAGAAAGCATGGTTCAAATATACTAGTTTTAAAACAGGAGTTTTACTTTAAGACTAATTTATCTAATTTGGCAGATGATTTAGAATAGTAAGCTCTATAAAATCAAAAGTTAATAGATAACTAAAAATTTTAAAAAAATACCAAAATGAAATTTGCAACAAAAGCGATACATGCAGGAATAGAACCTGATCCTACCACAGGGGCAATCATGACTCCAATCTATCAAACATCTACCTATGTGCAGACTTCACCAGGCAATCATAAAGGTTATGAATATTCAAGAACTCATAATCCTACTAGAACGGCTTTGCAAAATAATTTGGCGGCGCTTGAAAATGGACAACATGGTTTATGTTTTGCTTCTGGTATGGCTGCTACGGATACGATTCTTAAGTTATTGAAACCTGGAGATGAAGTGATTTCTACAAACGATCTTTATGGTGGTACTTATAGAATATTTACAAAAGTCTACGAAGGTTACGGAATAAAATTTCATTTCGTTGGAATGGACGAATTGAATAATGTGGAAGCCGCAATAAATAATAAAACAAAAATGATTTGGATAGAAACACCTACTAATCCTTTATTAAATATTGTTGACATTACCGCTATTTGTAAAATTGCTAAAACAAAAAATATTCTTACTGTAGTAGATAACACGTTTGCTACTCCTTACCTCCAAACACCACTTGACCTAGGGGCTGATATTGTGGCCCACTCTGTGACTAAATACCTGTCAGGTCATTCAGACGTGGTCATGGGAGCTATTGTTGTAAATGATCAAGCACTAAATGACCGTTTGGCTTTTCTTCAGAATGCTTGTGGCTCTGTGCCTGGTCCACAAGATTGCTTTTTAGTATTGAGGGGAATTAAAACACTTCATTTAAGAATGAAAGCACATTGTGAAAATGCAGCAAAAATTTCAGATTATTTAAGTACCCATCCTAAAATTGATAAAGTATATTATCCAGGTATTCCTTCTCATAAAAATCATGCTGTAGCAAAAACTCAGATGAGCGGCTTTGGTGGTATGTTATCGTTTACTATGAAAGGTGATTCGATTAAAGATACTATTGCCGTTCTAGAAAAATTTAAATTATTTTCACTAGCCGAATCGCTTGGCGGAGTAGAATCTCTCTGTGGTCATCCCGCATCCATGACACATGCGAGTATACCTAAAGCAGAGAGAGAAAAGGCGGGCTTAAAAGATTCTTTAATTAGGCTCAGTGTTGGTGTTGAAGATATAGACGATTTGATTGCTGATCTGAAACAAGCAATTGGTTAAGTTAGGCTGGAATTCTTACTGTAAATATCGAACCTGCTCCTGGGTTGCTTTTAAGCGTAATAGTTCCGTTTAATTTTTCAACGGTAGTTTTTACTATATGCAGACCTAATCCTGTGTCTTTAGAACGTTCTTGTGCTTTAAAAAACATTTCAAATACTTTTCCTTGGATTTCAAGAGGAATCCCCAAACCATTGTCAGAAAAATTCAATTCAGCATAATGTTCTTTTACCGTTACCACAATATCAAGATAACTATTATCTTTTTCTGGATCTCTGTACTTTATTGGATTTTCAATAAGATTTTGAATAATCGAATATAATAATTTTCTATCCGTATAAAAGGTAAAATTATCTTTTACCATTACGGTAAAATTAACTTTATCATATCCTTCAAAGTGCTCAAATTTGGATAACGCTTCATTTATTAGTTCTCTGAAATTTATTTTTTCTTTTGTAAGTTTCGCTTCTTTTACTTTTGTAAGTTCTATTAGATCTGCTAAAAGATTATCTAGTTTAGTAGTACTTCTTAATATATGATCAAAATATATTAAAGAAGTTTCATCGGTGACATCTTTTTGTCCAATTGTAGTAAGTCCAATAATAGATCTTAGAGGTCCTTTTATATCGTGAGAAGCCTTATAAATAAAGGTTTCAAGCTGTTCATTGCTTAATCGTAATTCTTCTGTTCTTTTTTGAACAACTTTTTCTAATTGTTCATTTTTCTCGCGAATTCTATTTACTCTAATCTTAAAAATAAAATATAGAATTGCTAATAGCGAAATAATTTCAATGACAACAAACCACCATGTTTTCCACCAAGGGGAGGAAATATGAATAAGTAATATTGCTCCTGTTTCGTTCCAAATACCGTCGTTATTAGAACCTTTTACACGAAATGTGTAATCTCCTGGATCAAGATTGGTATACTTGGCATAGCGTTGTGTACCTACATTCTTCCATTCTTGATCAAAGCCTTCTAATTTATAAGCATATTGATTTCTTTGAGTATTGGTAAAATTCAACGCTGCATAATCAATTTCAATTTCATTTTGAGAATAGTTAAGTTTTATTTCCTTTAAAAAACTTATGTGAATACTGGAATCAGGATTTTCAAAATACTCGGATAATTGTTTTCCAAATATTTTCATACCCGTAATTACTACTGGTGGAACAAAGTTATTTTTATTATTAAGATTTGGATTTATTAATAGATATCCTTTACTGTTTCCGAAATAAATTCGCCCTTTTTCATCTTTGTATTTTGATCGAGCATAATATAAGTAAGGAGGAGTACCATCTTGAATAGTGAAGGCAGTGGCTTTTTTGGTTGGGATATTAAATTTAGTAATCCCATTGTAAGTAGCAACCCAAATATTTTTATTATTATCTTCAATAATAGCCTTGACAGAATTATTAGAAAGGCCTTGGGCCGTTGAATAAATAGAATAACTACCCGTCTTTGGATTAAATGAAATTATACCCACTTGCATAGTACCCAGCCATAAATTAGAATCACTTCCTTCCATTATTTCGGTGATATAATTACATTCTTTATAAGAATATATAGGGGATGAAAAATTATAGGAGATGAAATTATCTAATAGAGGGTTATAACGGTTTAATCCTTTAAAAGAACTTATCCATAGTGTTCCTTTTGAATCCTTAAATATGTTATGTGTCCAATCAGAAAGCAATGAATTAGGATCTGTATTGTCATGTCTGTAGTGTTTAAACTTTTTTGTTTTTTTAATGTATACGGTAGCACCAGAATAAAATCCATTCAACCAAATATTTCCTATAGTATCTACGCATATAGAACTAATGTTATTTGTAGTAACGGTATTAAATGTTTTATTATCGTTTGAGTATACCGTAATATTGTTTGTACTTGGGTCTAATGAAACTAAACCTCCTCCATAAGTAGCCATCCAAATTAAATTCTCTTTGTCTTGTACTAACGCTAATATGGGATATTTTTTAAAATCATATTTATCTGGATTTGGATTAAAAACAGAATATTCTTCTGAACCTTTCATTCTTTTAAATAAGCCACCACCATCTGTACTAACCCATAAATCGCCAGTATTACTTTTTAAAAAATTAGTTACTATTCCTTTATTTAGAGATGTAGCTGATAATGGATTGTTTCTAATCATTGAAAACATATTCGTATTGGCACTTGAATAATCAACACCATTCATAAAAGTACCTAACCAAATATTATTTTTCGAATCTTTGAAAACACAAGTCACATTGTTAGCACTGATCTGACCTTCATTGTCGGAAGTGTAATGATAAAATTTATCAGTTTTAGTATCAAAATAATCTAATCCGCCGCCATCAATTCCCAATAAATAATTTTCTTGATTGTATTCTATTATATGAATAATATTATTACCATTTACTGAATTTGAATTATATTTATCATGTTTATATTCTTTCATTAGACCTGTTTCTAGATCTATTATTTTCATACCATCTGTAGTACTTAGTAGTATACGATTGTTATTTTCTTCGAATAAAATTTTTCTGATTTGGTACCCAGTACCGTACATGGCTCTTAAATCCTGATAGGTATTGGTTTTGGTATTAAATTTCAAAAGACCATCTCTTGTACCAATCCAAAGATTATTATTTCTATCAGGTGTAACGCAATATAATTTTTGACTATTATCAGTAGTAGGACTGATGTAATTTTCGGCGGGTTTGTCTAGTGTACTTATTTTAAAAAGTCCTTCACTTCCAGCTACCATCCAAATATTTCCATTTTCATCTTCAGCAAGATCTTCTATGTCACCATCCAGATCTTTAAAACATTTATATTTATCTGAGAGATAATTATAAAAACAATTATGAATAGGATCATATAAATTAACTCCTGCTCGTGTTGAAATCCAGAAATTACCTTTACTATCTAAAAGACCTTCTTTGCAATCGCTGTTGGAGATAGAATATTTATTTGTAAATTCATTTTTATAAGTAGTGAAATTATATCCATCAAATTTATTCAAACCGTTTTCACTTCCTATCCATAAATATCCCCATGAATCTTCTTTTATAAAACGGGTAGTATTTTCCGAATGTCCATTGGCAAGTTTTAAATGTTGAAAACTAATAGAGGGTTTCTGTGCAGAGAGATCTGCAAGAGTTAACATGCTTACAATGAAAAGGGATAAAAAATAGTTGAAATGCATTTTTATCATCAAGAGCTAAATTCGGCTATTATATACGTAGGAAAATAGCTTTTTGACTATCCTTTTGGGTTAAAGTTATCCCAAAAATAGGTTTTATATTTGAATAAAAAATATAATATCAACAATATTGGGATTAGATATTGATTGTCAAGCGTTAATATTCTAGTTCTGACTTTTAATTACTGTTTTTTTAACAATTTTATCTTATATGAATATACTTTTAAGATTTTCTTTAGTTTTAATAACTGCTATTTTTAAAAAATAAGTTAGTATTTTACTTAACTTAATAACGTATTTCTTGATTTAAATAAAGATAGAAGTATAAACTCAATTGTTAATCGTATAATAATTATGTCAAAAGCAATCAGCATTTTAAGTAGTCCGTTTAAACTCAAGCTCTTTATGCTGGCAAAGTTACCAATGGGCTTTTTAGCAGGTCTTAAAATCGAGAGCATTAGTGAAGAGCAATCAGTCGTTTCTATTCGTTATGGTTACCTAACTAAAAATCCATTCCGTTCTATTTATTTTGCTTGTTTGGCAATGGCTGGAGAACTAGCTTCCGGATCGCTCGGTTTAGTTCATGTATACGAGGCTTCACCCGCAGTATCTATGCTAGTTGTGTCTATGGAAGCTACATTCACCAAAAAAGCAATCGGTAAAATATGTTTTACATGTTATGATGGGTTGTCTATTAAATCGGCAATAGAAGAAAGTACACGAACAGGAGAAGGTAAAACCGTTATCGCTAAAAGTATTGGTATAGATGAAGTAGGAGATGAAGTAGCGGTATTTAAAATTACGTGGTCGTACAAAGCGAAAAAATAAACTGACTACATTTATTATTTAGCACAATTATTATTCCTTCAAAGAGATGAGCGCTAAAGTTGCCCAACCATTTGAATTTTCATTCAGTCCTAGTTTCTCACTCTCTTCTTTGGCTAATAATATCTTTTTGCGGAAACTCCAGCAGGTTTCCCTTCTTAAATCTAAAATAACGGAAAGCTCTTCTAGGGTATGATTTTTATCTTTTACAGTTACTAAATAAACGAGATAAAAGGCTTTGGCTATGGGAAATTTTAACTTATGGAATAAAGTATCAGAAGTAGCAGATTCTTTATAATTACAATTTCTACAGCGCATTATTTGATGTTCCTTATCTTCTGTAGCTTTTTTGTAACCACATTTTTTACATTGATAACCGTTTTTCCATTTAAGTTCTGAAAGATATTTTAAACAACTTAAATCATTCGGAAATACTTTTTGAAATTCTTCAAAGTTAACATCCTTTGCCATTACCCTAGATATGTTAACCTCCGTTAGATCAGTTAATAATTGCTTATTGTCTTTATCCAACGAAGCATTCATAAGATTTATTTTTTCATTTAAATTAGCAAGTTCTTGATTTTTACTTTTAAGCTCAATTAATATTTCTTGTATTTCAGAAGTTCTTTGTTCTACTTTAATTTCAAGTGTTTGATTGATTTTATCTTTTAATTGTTCTTTTTCTTTTAGTTCGATTATAGCTAGCTGCATGGCGTCTTCATAACCCTTTCTATAAATTCTAATTTGATCAATTAATGCAATGGCAAGGAATATAGCTTCAAGCATCATCCCAATGTTTATCATATAATAATTCAGAAGCATAAATGGTAAGAGCTGTCTTTCTTCTAAGATTATTAATATAAAGCTGATAAATAAAAAAGAATAGGCAACAACATAAAACCGTACATATTTATTTCCATCTTTTAAGGAGAGTATACCTGAAATTAGTGGTATAGTTAATATTAATGCATCCGTGCAATAAATGATAAAAGGAGAGATGGGATAAATAAAATAAATAACAAACATCATTATTTTGATAACAATGCTTATTAAAGAAAATTTGTATAAAAAAGGCTGTCTATCTTTTAATTGTAAAAAAATATTCGCGTAAATTAATGTAGAAAATATAAGTAAGAACTGGGTTACATTGTGATACGTAATAAAATTTAACCAAGGAGCATTTGGCCATATAAATTGAAATCCCATACCATCACGCCCAAGGCTATATAGGACTTCAGAAGAAATACAAAATAAATAATATAAATAAATCTTATCTTTTAATACTATAAAAAGGTACAAATTCAGAATAATTATGATCATAAATGTTCCATAAAAAATTCCGAGGTACCAATATTCATAAACGATATGTTTTATTAAAACCTCATGAGTACGAATTAAAAAGTTGAGATGCATGGGATGACTTCGCTTCAGCTTTACATAATAGGTAGCTGTTTCATTTTTATCCAACTGTAATAGAAAAAGGAAATTCTTATGAAATAGTTTTCTTTCTGAAAACTCTCTAGCATAACCCATTCTATTTTTTATAAATCCTCCCTTTTTATCAGGAATGAAAAATTCAATATCATCAATATCAAATCCCCAAGATTCGAAATACCAGGTCATAGTCTCAATACTTCGATTGTTTCTCACTGAAAATTTAACCCAATACACCTTTTCATTCTTCTTTTCGACATAAGAAAAAGCTTGAGTAGAAAAAAGATAATTATTAGAAACTATATCCTCAACGGTAATATTCTCTGTGCTATCATAATAATATTCTAATTCTTGAGTAATAAAATACTGGTCTATTCCATTTTCCAAGACCACTTCTTTTGCATTCGCAAAAGATATGATTGTCAAAAAAGAAAAACATGTGAATAAAAACCTCACTAAGATATGTATATTATTTAATTGAATAGTAGATACTTACAACTAAGCGCAATGCTTTAGTTCCGTCATATCAATAAAGCTATCAAATTATTATATTAAATCAATATTTAATTAAATTATTATAGTTTCTAAAAGCAATTATAAGAATTAATTATTTATTAATCAATAAGTTAAATAATATACAATTTTGCGTTTAAGTATAAATAACGAGAAGTATTATATAAATTAGAATCATAGTTACTCTTTACTTACGTATATGTTGTTTACAAAAATAATATTACTTGTTTTATCATTTTTTACTTTGAGCTATTTAAATGCTCAAAATCTAATTTCTAATGGTGATTTTGAATCAGGGGCAGCAGGATGGTCAAATATGGCTGGAGGAGGAGGAGCGGCAACTTTTACTTGTCCAATTGCAGGGTTTGGAAATATTCATGCGGGTACAAATGCTTTACGTTCAAATGTTACGATGGATGGAGCAAATGCTTGGGATGTTCAAACCGTCCAAGCAGGTTTTATTGCAACAATTGGTTCTGCTCATACACTTACGTTTTGGGCCAAGTCTAGTATAGCAGGAAGACAAGTAAGAATTGTACTTCAAAACGCAAGTTATACTTCTCAAGATTATATCCTGACAACAAGTTGGACAGCTTATACCTTTATTTTTACTCCTACGGAAGCTTCCCTACAATTGAAGATACACTATTTTCAAACAGGTGATTTTTACTTTGATGATTTTGTGCTTCCAGATGTTTCAGGTGGACCTACGCTTATTAATACAACGATTATTCCAACTACAACTTTTCAAACCATGGTCGGATTTGGAGGAGCTCTAACTTGGTATGCCGATAGAATAATTTCCAGTCCAAGTAAAAATGCTATATGTGATCTTTTGTTTACAGATTCTGGTATCGATATTCTTAGATTAAAAAATTGGTATTATCCGATCAATTATCCTACAAATAAAACTACCACGACAATGGATCCTGCAAGCAATAAGACAGGATTTGATGTTACGAATCAGCTTCAGTCACTTGCTAAAACACGAAATAATAATATTGATGTATTGCTTTGTTCTTGGAGTCCACCAAAAGCACTGAAAAGTAATAACCTTCTTCCTGAAGGTACATTAAAGCAAAACGTAGGACAATTTATGTACAAAGAACTTGCCCAATATTGGGTAGATATTTTGGATAATATAAGTTTTACACCTGAGTACATCAGTATGCAAAATGAACCAGGATTCATAACCTCGGGTTGGGAAACTTGTGAATGGAGACCCACTGAAACTGCTGGATTTCCAGGTTATGACCGTGCACTAGACAGTCTATGGCTTCATATAAAAGATAGACCGATTGTACCCAAAATTTTAGGTCCTGAACCTGAAAATTTAGGTACAGCAGCTTGGAACGGAAGTGTAAATACTTTTCGTGAACTATCAACTCCTATCAAAGCAAAATCTTATCTCTACGGATATGCTTATCATCTATACAATTATGCGGGAGGTGCTGGTTCGATCTCCCCAACTAATCTTAATATAGTTAGAGATGAATTTAATAACCGTCCAAACTTTATGACGGAATTTTCTAGTGATAATTATAATTGGATTGATGTAGCACGAATGGTACATGCAAATCTTACAGAAGCAAACACTTCTGCTTACATTTATTGGGAACTAGCTTGGGATAATGCTTCCAATTCTACTATGGTTGGACTTGACAATGCTGGAGGTTATACTATTAAAGATAATTATTATTCAATAAAACATTTTTCAAAATACATAGACAAAGGGTATACGCGTATCGCTGCTTCGGGAAGCAATGCTACGCTTAATCTCACAGCATTTCGAAATCCTGCTGGAAATCAAATTACGGTAGTGGCCATTAATAATCACGTAAGTAGTCAACCTCTTAATTTTACTTTAAATGGAGCTTCTATTCTTGGTGCACAAGCCTACAATTCTGTGG
Organism: Cytophagales bacterium; assembly: GCA_031416415.1. GTDB lineage: Bacteria > Bacteroidota > Bacteroidia > Cytophagales > Cytophagaceae > JANYCO01. The sequence continues at coordinate 32,780 of JANOTP010000238.1, forward strand.
CGGGTAACTATTGGCAAAATCTAGGAGTTGTAAATCTTTCTACAACTCAAAATTTAACTGGTAAATCAATAACAACTTATATAATTACTACTAGTCCCTTACCCGTAAAGTTGCTTTCTTTTTCTGCTGAACGAACTGAAAATGATGCAGTATTAAAATGGAAAACAGTAAGTGAAAAAGACAACGATCACTTTGATATATTGCATAGTCTAGATGGAACTACTTTTGAGTCTATAGGGAAAGTAAAAGGCAAAGGAACGACTGGAACTCTCCAGCAGTATAATTTTCTTCATTCAAGTATAACTAAAAACAAACACTATTATCAACTCAAACAAATTGATTTTTCAGGTGCTTCAACGCTCTCACAAGTAATTATGTTAACTACTGAGATTAATAATGATCCGCCTTTTTTTTTCCCAAATCCATTTCAAGATAAGCTAACGATACAGTTAAGTACTGATAAATTAGATACTCAAATTAAAGTATACAATACACTTGGATCTATATATTATCAAGGGGAAACAGATGAACATTTCGTAATTATTTCTACCAATCACTTTCCTTCAGGACTCTATTTTATAGAAGTAAAATCTGCTGATCAGTCCTATGTATTAAAGGCGTTAAAATAAAAATAAAATAATATAATGACTAGATATCTATATTTTATACTACTACTGTTTATTGGAAACTTAACTTTTGTTTCTGCACAAACCTATACTTGGGACAATGTAGCAATTGGTGGAGGAGGCTTTATTACTGGAATTATTCCCAGTAAAACAGAAGCAAATTTACTCTATGCACGTACCGATGTGGGAGGAGCTTATCGTTGGAATTCAACAAGCAGTAAATGGATCCCACTATTGGATTGGTGTTCTACTAACGAAACGAGTTACCAAGGTGTAGAAGCGCTCGCACTCGACGCTCAAGCCTCAAATAAAGTATATATGTTAGTGGGTACCGATTATTTTAATGGAGGTAAAACAGCGATTCTTCGTTCTGCTGATTATGGAAACACATTTAGTATAACAGATGTGACTGCTCAATTTAAAACACATGGCAATGGAATGGGTAGACAAAATGGCGAGCGACTTGCTGTTGATCCTAACAATGGCAACATACTCTTTTGCGGAAGCAGAGCAAATGGATTATGGAAAAGCACAAATGCGGGTGTTAGTTTTACAAACGTTGGTGCGCTGGGTGTTACTACCACTACAAATGGAAATGGAATTAATTTTGTAGTCTTTGATCCTACTGGTACTGTAGGTAGTGCTACTCAAACTTTTTTTGTTGGGGTTTCAAGAATCACTGGAGACGGTCCAAATTTATATAAAACAACCAACGGAGGAACATCTTTTACTGCTATTACGGGAGGTCCTGCACTTATGCCTCAACGAGCAGTTTTGTCGAGTGATAAAAATTTATACATCGCTTATGCAGATAAAGAAGGCCCATGGAATATAGGTTCTGGACAACTTTGGAAATACAATACACTCTCTACTGTATGGACAAATATAACACCTGCTGGCTATACATTGGGATTTGGAGGTATTAGTGTGGATCCTACTAATCCAAACAGGTTGATTGCGTCTTCAATAAATGCTTATTGGGCCCAATATGTAAATGCTGGAAATACAGTCTGGGGCGACAGAATATTTTTAAGTACAAACGGTGGTACTAGCTGGACTGATCTTGTAGGAGGAGCAGGAATTACAATGGATGCAAACAGTTGTACTTGGATTTATGGACACTCAATACATTGGGCCGGTTCTATAGAATTCAATCCTTTTAATACGAATCAAGCTTGGGTAATTTCAGGTAATGGACTTTTTTCTTGTGACAATGTTACTACTCCTACCACTACTTGGAAATTCAATTCTATTGGTATCGAAGAAACCGTACCTCTTGATATAGTAAGTATGACAGGTGGTCCATTAGTTTCGGTTATTGGAGATTACGATGGTTTTAAACATACAAGTATTACAAATTTCTCTCCTATACATACTCCCAGAATGGGCACTACCACTGGTTTAGCTTTTGCTGCAAATAATACAAATAAATTAGTACGTGTAGGAGGTGATGCCACAAATGGTGGTCAAATGTATTACACTACAAACCAAGGTACAACCTGGACATTGTGCGGATCTATGAATGGTTATAAGGGAAAGGTTGCTATCACTGCAGATGGAACTACTTTTATCCATTGCCCAGAAGGCTCATCAACACTTTATCGTTCTATCAACAATGGTACAAACTGGACTACCTGCAACGGTGTTAGTATTGCCGATGCTGTACCTGTTGCAGATATGGTTAATACCAATAAACTATATGCCTACAGCAATACCACTGGAGCAATGATGATCAGTACCGATGCGGGAGCTAATTTCACGGCCACTACCTCTCCAGGCTCTTGGGGATCAAAAATAATCAGGACTGTGCCAGGTCAAGAAGGACATATATGGATTGCTATGTATAATGGTGGCTTAAAACGATCTGTAAATTCGGGTACTAGTTATACAACTCTTGCCGGAGTAACCTATTGCGCTGCGGTAGGTTTAGGAAAAGCAGCACCTGCAACTTCCTATCATACTATCTATATTTGGGGAACAGTAGGAGGGGTCACTGGTGTATTTCGTTCCATAGACCAAGGTGCTAGCTGGTTGAGAATAAACGACGATGCTCATCAATACGGAGGACCTGGTAATGGACAGTTTGTGATCGGAGACATGAATGTATATGGTCGTGTATTTATGAGTACAGTAGGCAGGGGTATAGCTTATGCAGATATAGTAGTACCTGCTCCAGTAGAATTAATTTCCTTTAGTGCAAAAAAAGAAAACACATCTATTATAGTGGAATGGCAGACAGCTTCTGAAATCAACAATAGTCATTTTGTAATAGAAAAAAGTAAGGATGGAAAAATATTTACTGAAGTGGCTACAATAAAAGGAAATAATAATTCGTCCGTTACACAATCCTATAGTATTACGGATTATACTCCTTATTCTTTAAACTCTTATTATCGTTTGAAACAAGTTGATTTTAATGGCGACTATGTTTATTCGGAAATTATAACGGTATATATAGAAAACTCTTTTACACTACAAATCATTCCTAATCCTGCTAGTCAATACATTGATGTTGTTGGAAATTTCCCTACACTATCTGATCTTATTGTATACGATGTTTATGGTAAACAATTGATTAATCAAAAAACTAGTCTGGGTAAGCAACGTTTAGACCTTTCGGGATTTACTCCTGGAGTTTATTTTATACAAATCAACTCTGGTGGAAATTTAATAGTTGAGAATTTCATAAAGATCGAATAAATTACTTAACCCATTTAAGTTCGGTAGTAATTTTATTATTCCTCTTCAATCACGAAGGCAGTGAATATGCATAAAATAGTAGCACAAATTGCAATGATTCCTATAATGTCAAAATTCATTAATAGATTGTCTGTATCTGTATACAAAATATATCCAGTAAGAATACTACCTCCCGTTCCTGCCATCAACTGAATAGAGGAATTAATACTTAAAAATCTTCCTCGTTGTTCTTTTGCGAATCTGGAATTTACTAATGCCATTCCTGAAATATATCGTGCAGTAGAAAACATAAAAAATAAAGTAGATGCCACTAAATAAAATATTTTTGAATCAATTGGAAAAATTGTCAACATTAATATTGGAATAATTGAAATGAAATTTACAAGAAGGAAAACATTTTGCTTTCCAAACTTATCAATTAGTTTACCCGATATAGGTCCTGTTAGGAATGAAGCTAAGCCTCCCAAGAAAAACAAGAAACTGATATCTGCTCCTGAAAAAGAATAATTATGAACTAAATAAGTTGCTAAAAATGGTAAAATCGTAAAGCCTCCCGCCAAAGTTAAAAGACTCATAAATATTATAGGCCAAATAAAATTCGGATCTTTGAATACAACAGTCACATTTTCTGCTTTATTATTAGTTAGATTCTCAAGATGTTTATTTACGGGAGGGATGAAAATGTATATGGTAATTAATAAAAAAATTGCTAACGCTCCCAATGCCCAAAAAGGAGCATTCCACCCCCAATGATGAGCAATATAAATGCCTGTAGGAACGCCAATAATAGTAGCTGCTCCATTGGCTGCTAAAATATAACTTGTAGCTCTTCCAAGTCTTGCTGCGGAAATAGAATCTCCCAATATTGTCATAATTAAAGAGGTAACTACTCCACCAAAAGCACCAGTAAATATTCTAGCCAGTAACAATACATTATAATCCGTAGACAATGCACATAAAAATGGGCCAATGCTAAATCCTAAATAAACAAACAGTAGAGCTTTCTTTCTATCAAATTTATCAATGTAAAAAGAACTAATAAAGCTAACGATTGAAGCACTGAAAGTATAACTTGAAATTAGATAACCGAATTGTTTTGGATCAATTTTTAATTCACTTATCAACTGAGGCCCAAGTGGCATAAGTAACATATAATCCAATAGAAAAGAAAACTGTACAGCAGCCAAGACTATCAATAGAATTACTTTTCTAATTCTAATTGCTGAACTATTATTAACAGTACTATTAAAGGTCGTAAGTGACATACTATAAAAAATTTTGTTTTATAGTGCGATTCATATGTTTCAATATTTTTTTTTGAAGCAATAAATGAGTTATGATTACGATAGGTAATTGGACGATCATAATGTGTAACTAAGTTATAAGGTAATAAGTATACGATAGTGTAAACAAAATGGTTATAAACGGATGCTTTTATAATTTCTGTTTGAGAATAGTAAGATAATAAATTTACCCCTTTCCTGATAGCCTCTGTTGCTGCTCTTCAATCAATTGGCGCTGAACATTCATTTCTAATAATTTCAATTCTAAAAGCTCCTTAACACCCAGCATTTCTTTATTTGATTTAATTAATTCTTTTCGTTGTTTTCTCATTTTTACTGCAATGGCATAAAATACCATTGCTAATATTAATAGAGCTATTGAGATTATAGAAAAAATAATTAAATTTCTGTTAAATTTTCGCACTGTTATTCTATTCTCTTTTTCTACAAAAGCAATTTTTTTCAACGCATTATTATAGTTCGAATCTTTTTCTGAAATTATATTTTTTAAATTTAGAATTAAAAAATTTGTTCGTTCTTGAGATTTCTGAAAGGCAATAGTATTTTCAAGTACTATACTTTCCATTCGATTCACTTGACCCTTTAATTCATTTCTTTGCTCATCACTTAAATTTTTCTCATTCTTAAGTCTATCTGTAATAGTAATAATTTCGTCCCTGATTTTTTTATTATTCCCTTCAACCCTAATTTGCTCTGCTTTTATTTGCATTGTAACCTCTTCTATCCCTCCTTTATAAGCTTCATACGTTATTTTTTGTTTTAAACTTTCTTGAGAAATTGTATCAAGTAATTTGTCATTTTTATCTTGATTTTTTATAGAAGTAATAGCTTTCACTGAAGGTGCATTTGTATTTTTTATTGATGACACTTCAACTATTTTTTTAATTTCATTAAAATTTATTTCAGCTACTTCATACCCTTCAACGAGCACAATACTTTTTTCTAAAAATGGTCTTTTAGTTAAAATAAATCCTTTATTATCCGTTAGATATCGATATCCATCAATAGTTACTTTAACATTGTTGAGCGTATTCTTCTTATCATCATAAAATTTTATAGAAATTTCTTTTCCTAAACCTTTGCTATTCTTCTCTATTATTATTTCAATATCAGTACCAGATTCAGATAAAGAAAATGTCTTCATTTGAAAACCTTCTTTAATTATAGTCACCTTAAAAGGCATTGTTAATTTTTTATTAGAATAGAAGTTAAAATTACCCTCGCTATCGGATAGGTTATATGCCGATTCAGCTACTAAAATTTTAACATTTTTAATTGGAAGTCCATCTTCTGTAATTACCTTTCCTGATATTTTAATGTTTTGTGAAAAAGCATTATTATTTGAAAATATAAAAATAATAGATAATAGTAATAGAATAGTATAGTTAACCGTTGGTTTCATTTTAAAGCGTTGGGAGTAAATATTAAATAAATATACAAAAACAAACGAACTTCTAACTACTTATTTTGAGGTAGCAAGTAGTTATATCATAGATCTAATTATTTTAGATCTATGATATATGTTGGTTAGTTTATTTATGTTTCTATTCAATTAGTATTGAAAATTGCTTAATTAAATTTCTTTATTTATGTTTGTCTCGTTATTCCTTAATGTAAATAACGACAAACTGTTAAAATCATGAAAAAAAAAGTACTAATAACCCTGGTTGCATTATTGACTATAGGAATTATTTATGCTCAAGCCCAACCTAGTACAGATGACATCCTGAATATTTTAGTAAATGAAAATATTCTTAATAGAGAAAAAGCAGATTCCTTAAGAGCTCAAATAGCTGTAGAACAACAAAAAACACCTAAAGACAAGACCTTTTCGATTGACCTTGATTTTAGACCTCGTTCTGAAATAAGAAATGGCTTCGGCAAGTTAAGAAATGACACTTCTACAGCGACAACGTTTACAAATATGCGTTCTAGAATATTGCTTACCTATAAGCAAGAGGGAAAATTTATATTCCATACTTCTATACAAGATATACGTGTTTGGGGCGATAAAGATCCTCGTTCAAATGCAGGTACAATACAAATTTTTGAAGCATGGGTAGAGCCTTTTCTTACTTCAAAACTCTCAGTACGTATTGGACGTCAAAAACTAGCTTTTGATAATCAACGTTTATTTGCAGAAAACGATTGGCGTCCCAATTCAGGGGCACATGATGCCTTTAACTTGAGGTATTATGGCTCAAAACTTTCTAGTGATCTAGCAATTGCTTGGAACCAAAATGCAATAGATGCAAATACAGCAGAAAGGCTTTTTGAAAACGAATATAATAATGCAGTAGCCTACAAAGGACTTGCAGTAAGTTATCTAAAATATAGCTTAAATGATAAGTGGACGCTCTCTACGATTAATTCTGCAGAAGCTTTTCAGACAACTAAAATAGGAGACGATTCAGAGAAGCTATATATGCGATACACAGATGGTGGACGAGTAGAATACCAAACAGGAAACTGGTATTTAACCGCCAGCGGATATTTGCAATCGGGCTGGTTGGCTTCTGGGAAAAAAGTAACTGCTTGGTATGTTCAGCCAGAGATTCGTTACAGCAAAAAAGATAAAATTACAGTAAGATTTGGAGTAGAAATATTTAGTGGAGACGATGATAAGCATGTAGCTTCAAATAAAGTAGTAGATCATAATTTCAATACTTTATACGGTGTTGCTCACCGCTTCAATGGGACTATGGAATACTTTACCAGAAAACCTGCCGACTTAAATAATGCAGGACTTATTAATCCATATCTGTTTGTGATAAAAAATGTTGGAAAAAAAATAGAATTGAGAACTGATTTCCATATTTTCTACTCTGCAAACAATTACATCATGCCAAAAAATACAACTGATTTTAACATGGGAGAAATTATCCCTAAGTATTTAGGGTTTGAGAATGATTTATTATTGACGTACAAACCTAATACGTATACAAAAATAGACTTAGGAGCATCTTATGCTTTGCCTACAGCTTCTTTGAAAGAAATTATTTCAGGATCTAAAGGATATGGTTCTGCAGGGCTTTTACCAACATGGTTTTATGTTTCATTGTCTTTTAAACCTCAATTATTCAAATATAAATTCTAACTATTCCTTTTAAACTCTTTTTCATTAAAATTAAACATTCAATTATGAAAAAAAACGTATTACTTATATCACTACTTTTTCTATTAATAGGAAGTACGTTTCAACAAGAAAAAGTTACGATTGTGGTAGCTGCAAATGCACAATATGCCATGAAAGAGATTAAGTCCGAATATGAAAAAGAAACTGGTAAGGAAGTAGAGTTAATTATTGGTTCGTCTGGTAAGCTTACCGCACAAATAAAAGTAGGTGCACCTTATGATATATTTCTTTCTGCAGATATGGAATACCCAGAAACGTTATACAAGGAAGGCTTTGGAGTATATGAACCAAAGATATATGGGTATGGAAGTCTTGTTTTATGGACATTTAAAGATTTAGACTTAACTACTATAAATGTTCTAACAATAGCAGAAGTAAAAGCGATCGCTATAGCTAATCCAAAGATAGCTCCTTATGGTCTAGCTGCTATTGAAGTTCTAAACTACTATAAAATTTATAAAAAAACAGAACATAAACTTGTGTATGGAGAAAGTATTTCACAGGTCAATCAATATATTAATTCGAGTACAGCAGACATCGGGTTTACTGCAAAGTCTGTGGTAATGAGTCCTGAAATGCAGGGTAAAGGAAAATGGATTGAGGTTGACAAAAAAACGTATAAACCTATAGCACAGGGAGCAATTTTACTCAAGTCTTCAAAAAAGAGAAATGCAAAAGATGCTGAGTCATTTTATAATTACTTATATTCAGACAAGGCTAAAAAAATCTTTACTAAATATGGTTATCAATTCCAAAATAAATAGATTTAGACTAACTATTGAAAATATGTATAATTACTATTTTTAGAAATGAATAATTGGGAACCTCTTTTCCTTTCGTTTAAGCTTTCTATCATCACTACATTTATATTGGTTTTGATAGGTGTACCCATTGCCTACTGGTTAGCTTTTACAAAAACAAGACTTAAACCAGTAGTGGAAAGTATCATCAGTATGCCATTAGTATTACCTCCTTCTGTTCTTGGCTTTTATCTTTTATTAGCATTTAGTCCAAACAATAGTTTTGGAAAATTTCTGGATACTTATTTTAATCTTAGATTAGTATTTTCATTTGAAG
>JANOTP010000239.1:0-8793 GCA_031416415.1 Cytophagales bacterium
ATCAGTTGTATACGATTGTAGGTGGTCAAAAACTTATTGCATTAACTGAGAACGGACCTATCCCAGATATAGCAGCTTCTTTTTCTCAGGATGCACCTTGGTCGTATTTTATGTCTTGGGTAGATTTGGTTGCTCAACAAAATACAAATCCACATATTGTAACGTCTTTCAATCAAGCCTGCAATCTTGATGATTTAGTTGCGTTGCCTGTTTCATATCTTTCTTTTACTGTTGAAAATAATAATTCTAAAGCAGTGCTAAAATGGCAAACTGTTTCTGAAACAAATAATCATCACTTTGAAGTCGAAAGAAGTAAAGACGGAATTCATTTTGACATTTTAGCTGAACTCTCTGGAGCGATCACTTCATCAGATGTTCAGACTTATCAGCATATAGATAATAACCCATTTCAAGGGATTTCATATTACCGATTAAAACAAGTTGATCTAGATGCGAAATTTAGTTATTCCAAAGTAGTTTCTCTAAAAAGTGAAAGACCTTTTGTTATTTCTGTTTTCCCTAATCCTGGAAATGGAAATTTTTATATCAAGAGTAATAATCAAACCTCAGGATCAACAGAGTTGAACGTTTATAATTTTTCAGGAGTACTCATAGTAAATAAACTAATTCAATCGGAGAAAGATTTTTTTGATACGGAATTAAATTTGATGGATTATCCGTCTGGAATGTATTTTTTGGAGATTATTTCGGGCAAAGAGCGATTAACGAAGCAACTTGTCAAAGAATAGGACACTATTTTTTATCACAATAAAAATACTGTAGTTAAGTTATAACTTAAAATCACTCTGGTTTTATGAATAATCATTTTGTTACAGTAGGGTTGATTGTCTTTATTACTTTAGTAGGATGTAAAAGTAATACGGAGACTATTATGGAAACAAAAATTTCCAAAGTAAATAATAGTATTGCCGTTACTACTCCTTATAAATCTATAAAAAAAGAAAAAAATAGTAGTGCTAAAAATAATAATGAGAAAGCGCTTTTTTTAGATTCAGAAAGTATAGCGGATTCTAAGTTAGCAGAGAATCCTATTGTATCTGATGAAATTGCAATCGTGTCTTTATTTTCTCGTTTGTCAGAGCAGAAACAAATTTTTTACATTGATACAAAAAAAGATACTATAATTACTGGAAATAAAGGAACTATATTAAAAATTGGATCTAATTCTTTTGTTACTAATTCAGGAAAAATTGTTTCAGATATAGTGAAGTTTGAACTTGTGGAATACATGGATAAATCTGAATTTGTGTATGCAAGTTTAAGCACCCATACAGGTAAGGGAGATATGCTTGAAAGTGGGGGAACAATTTCGTTGAGGGCATATTCTGGTAAAGAAGAATTGTTGCTGGCCAAAGGTAAAACTATTTGTTTTGAAGTTCCCGCCAATGAAGTAAAGAAGGATATGGAATTGTTTTCGGGAGTAAGGGATGTGCATGGGACTATGAAATGGTATTCGATAAATAAGGAAGAAGGTAAAACAAAAAAATCATACAAAAAATCTGTAAAAAAAGGGCTCAGTAAAAATCGACAATTGTTAAAGGAGAGTACGATAATACGATTCAAAAATGGCGCCGAATTATATTCAAAAAGTTATACTAATAAAAGAGTTGGATCGATTCCTCAAAAAGAAAATCTCGATACGATTTCTATTTATTTAGAAATTGATGAAAATAATATTATTAAAAAATGTACTTCTCGAAGCACAAAATATAAACGGAGTAGTAAGCCTAATATTTATTATTTTTCAACTCTTTATGATAAAAAATTTAAGGAGGGTAGTAAAATAAATTTATCCAAAAGCCTTACTGTTTTTTCGGGGTTTAAAAATTATATAGTTGACTTTGCAGATATAGAAACCTTTCATTTAAAGCATTCATATTTTAAGTTAATACGAAAAAATAAAAACAATGGTAAAAGTATAGAAGTTGTCATGCAAAAAATAGTATCAATCTCAAATGATACCTTGAATAATACTGATCGTAACAAGCAGGTTATAGAAACTATTGAATCAAAGTTAAGCTCTGGTGGAGAAAGCGACTTAGATGCAGAGGAAATGGAATATTATGTATTTCATACAGCAAAACTTGGCTGGATTAATGTTGATCGGTTTCTTCACTTGAAAGGTCCAAAAATAAAATTTGTATTAGAGGATAAAAATTTTGAAAACAGTAAAGTTAGTATGGTATTTAAAAATTATCAATCAGTTCTTCCTGGGTATTTAGAAAATGGGAAGGTTAAGTTTGACGATATTCCAGTCGGCGAACCATTTACTATTGTAGCTATAAAGATGCAGAATGGGCTACCTATGTTATATGTAAAAGATACTCCTACCGCACGTGAAAAATTTAACGAGCCTGTAGAATTTAAACAAGTTAGTTTTGCAGAGCTTAAAGAGGAGGTGAAAAAAATAAATAAATAACCCTAGTCAATAAAATTATTAGAGGTCGAGTTATTCACTATTTAATATTAGTTCTCTTTTTTAAAACTCTTTCATTTCTTCTTCAAATCCACCACTTAAGATTGGAAATCTGCACCAAGAGCGAGGGTCTACGTTGAAATCATCAATATGAAAAGAAGGGGCAAGTCGTTCTCGTTTCCATTGATTTCGAGTCCAGAGTGTGAAGAATTTTTTAACATGAATTCGAAGCAATTCAGTTTCTTCGATATTTTTATTTTTCAATAGTTCAAAAACTACTTTAGGAGATTTCCTTTCTTTAATAGCGAGGCGTTCTATTTCCACTAAAACAGAATAAGGCATCAAGTCTTTCTCATCTGTTTGGGTTCGTTCTAAAGGCCTCAGTTCTGCGGTAGGGGCGAGGGCATTTACATAGTTCAAACCTGACTGGCCCATCTTTTTTTCTGCCCAAATCAACCAACTTCTTATAAAATGTTTGTCTACCCCAGCAATGGGAGCAATGCTTCCCGATGTATCACCGTCCATGGTAGCATATCCTACATCACCTTCACTTCGGTTTGAAGTAGTAATTAATAGCCCTCGACTAATATTTGCAAGCATCCAAATGATAGGCGATCGAGTACGTGCTTGAATATTTTGTAAGGTAATATCGTCGGTTTCCCAGCTAAGCTTTCTCCCAATTACTTTTTCAATTTTACCTGTATAGCTACTTACCTCTTCGTCTATAGGCCAATGATAAAAGGTGGCACCAATTGATTTAGCCAATTCTTCTGCACTACGAAAAGTATCGTCACTTGAATTATTTGTACCTTGATAAGCACAAATAAGTAGTTTATTCATTATTCGTTTTACTTGTTCTTCAAAGGATAAGGAAAGGATATCATTTGGATTAATAAGATCTTCTATACCACCTTTTTTGATAAAGAGTTCTGCTCCTAATTCTTTAACACCTTTTTTTACCATTTCACAAACCATTACTGCACAAGCAGAGGAATCAGCGCCACCACTAAGGGAGAGCACAAAGCCTTTGCTTTTACTTTTTCGCATATAGTCGTAGAGGCCAAGCGATGTGGCTTCCCAGAATTCATATTCTTTTTCGAGATCGTCGTGTACAAGTGGCTGATGACTTGTAGCTCCAGTTTGGAAATTTATATCTGCAAATACTAGATTTACATTTTTAAAAGAAAGGCGATCATTACGTTGAATAAGTTTTCCTTTATTAGCAATGAGGACTTCTCCATCGTATATCATACGCCCAGCTTCGTTTCCAAGTAAGTCTGCATAAATGTAGGCACAATCAAATTTTTCAGATCCACCTATTACAAGATCATAACGAATGATTGATTTATTAAAAGCAAAGTGACTAGCACTAGGATTTAAGATTAATTGTGCTCCTTTTTGTTGATGTCTTATCCCTGGTCGTTGAGGTCTCCAAGCATCTTCACATATTTCAAAGCCTATCTTTATTCCTTGTACATCGTATAAAACATCACCTATTTTATACGAGGAGTTATTGATTTTTATTTCTTCAATCAATTCAGCAGGCCAAGGGGTAAACCAACGTGGTTCGTAGTGCACTCCATCGTTGGCAAGAAATTGTTTGGCAGTAAAACCGAGTATTACCTCATTTTCTATGAGACAAGCACAGTTGTATAAAAGACCTTCAAAACGAATGGGTAATCCAATACTTACAGTAATATTTTTACAAAAAGTAGCGATTTCCAAAAGTTCATGAAGTGCTTTTTCTGGAAGCCATTCACTAAGAAATACATCTTCGCACCCATACCCTGTTATACATAATTCGGGTAGACATAGAATTATAACATTTTCTTTTTTCGCTTCTTCAATAGCATCAAGAATATTTTTGCGGTTATTTTTCCAATCGAACGGTGTTTGATTAAGTGCAGCTCCAGCAATTCTTGTATAGTTATCAGTTGTCATTTTTTAGTATAGGGTATTTGTGCACTTTGACTATTTAATTTTATCCCTTAGTTAATGAATGCGAATATATTTCTTCTAATAAGATACAAGTTAACTTTTATAAACAAAAAAAGGAAGCCTGTGTGAAGGGCTTCCTCTAAATTTAGGTTATGAAACTAAATTATTAGGTGTTAATTTGTAGGTATTAAAAAGTAAGAAAGTCTCCGCAAAGGATTTTAATTTCTTCTTTGCTTTTGGATTCGGTTTCACTATTTGTTTGAAGCGTAACGATTCTTCTTACTAATACACCAGTAATAGCTTTTCTGAAACCTAATTTTTCAGCAAGTTCGATGCAGTTAGACATTTCGTCTTCTGAACATACACCGTCAGCAAGCATCATAGATACTAGGTCATATATTTCGTCAAATCTTTCTGCATCGTTATCAGGTGTTTTGAACTCGATAGTTTTGCCATCAGATTTAATAATTTTCTTTACTTCATCAATGCTTAAACCATTTTTTACACCAATATCGAAGATCAATCTTTTTTCAGCTACCGAGAAATCGCCGTCTGAATTTGCTATAGCTACAAGATTTGCCAAGTGGCTTTTCAGATTTTTTGTTTTCTTTGTTTCGAAGAGTACCATAATTGTATTTTTTTAAGTCGATACAAACTTCGGTAATTTTTATAATTCCAACAAAGCAAATCGTAATTATTTTTTCATATTCTTTAAAAAATTATATATTTAACTAATTAATGTACATTATTTTATTTATTAGTTACGTATAATCATATTTTAGGCTATTTCGTAATATTGTATTATTTTAATATGTTATACTATTTATTAGTGGAGTATAATTTTAATTATAATTATTTATCCATATATTATATAATTGCTAAAATTTGAATTATTTACACTAGTTTTGATATAAAAGGTAGAAATTATTTAGTTTTATTTAAATTTTAAAGGGTAGTTTCTAAAAAAAACATAAAAATGACTAGAAAAGAAGAATTTTTTAGGGTGATTTCGGAAGGTTATCAGTTTTTGGGTGACTCAATTGTGTTGGGTGGAGCATTGCTGGATGGAGAATCATTGCCTAATGCTTTAATAAAATTACCCTTAAAAACGATGAATCGTCATGGATTGATTGCAGGCGCTACTGGCACAGGCAAGACTAAAACGCTTCAATGTATTGCTGAAGGTTTGTCGGAAGCTGGAGTGCCCGTCTTATTGATGGATATTAAAGGAGATTTAAGTGGCATTGCTTCTATAGGTGCTTCTAATGATAAAATTGAGGACAGACATCAAAAAATCGGGCTACCCTATTCACCTAAAAAATTTCCTATAGAGTTATTTTCTTTATCTAATGAAAAAGGAAGTCGTCTACGAGCTACGGTTACAGAGTTTGGACCGGTATTGTTTTCGAAAATTCTTGGACTCAACGATACTCAGAGTGGCATTGTTTCGCTACTGTTTAAATTGTCCGACGATGAGCGATTACCATTGTTGGATTTGAACGATTTTAAATCAATGTTGAATTATATTTCCGATACAGGAAAAGAAAAGGTAGAAAAAGTATATGGGAAAATATCGACAGCTTCTACAGGCACTATTTTGCGAAAAGTAATAGAGCTTGAACAACAAGGAGCGGATAAATTTTTTGGCGAAAAATCGTTTGATGTAGAAGATTTGCTTTTAAAAGATTCAAATGGTTTTGGAACTGTATCCATTATTAAATTATCAGACATTCAAGACAAGCCAAAATTATTTTCGACGTTTATGTTGAGCCTTTTGTCTGAAATATATTCAAAATTTCCTGAGGTTGGAGATATGGATAAACCGAAATTGGTAATTTTTATTGATGAGGCACATTTGATATTTGATGAGGCATCCAAAACTTTGTTAGATCAGATTGAAACCATTATTAAATTGATTCGTTCAAAAGGAGTAGGCATTTTCTTTTGCACTCAAAATCCTGCTGACATTCCAGCTTCAGTGTTGGGGCAATTGGGAATGAAAGTACAACATGCATTACGTGCATTTACTGCCAATGATCGTAAGATGATAAAAATGACAGCAGAAAATTATCCGCTTACTGATTTCTATAAGACGGAAGAACTGCTTACTTCAATGGGTATAGGAGAAGCTGCAGTCACAGTATTAAGTGAAAATGGAACTCCAACGCCTCTGGTGGCTACTTTATTAAGAGCACCACAATCAAGAATGGGAATTTTGACGGAAACCGAGATTGATCAATTGGTAAAAATTTCTAAATTGACAACTAAATACAATGAAGAGATTGATAGAGAAAGTGCTCATGAAATTCTTAGCAAAAAGATAGATTATTTAGACGAAGACGAGGGAGAGGAAGCTAAAAAAGAAAAAATTAATCGTAAGAATGAAAAAAGTACTATTGAAAAGGTGTTGGATAATTCTCTAACAAAACAAATTGGTCGAACTGTATTCAAAGAATTAACAAGAGGTTTATTAGGAGCATTTGGTTTGAAAATGGGGCGTTAAAAGTTATTAGTTTACGGATATTGAATTAGAAGTTAATCCAATATCATCAATTCAACATTCATAATTAAAATTTAAAAATGAAAGCATTAAAGGTAATAGTAATAGGAGGAGGAGCTGCGGGATTTTTTGGTGCCATTACCTGTGCGCGGTATAATTATAATGCTGAAATTATTTTACTTGAAAAATCGGAAAAGCTTTTATCTAAAGTGAAAATATCAGGAGGGGGAAGGTGTAATATCACACATGCCTGTTTTGATAATAATCTATTAATAAAATATTATCCAAGAGGAGGGAAAGAACTCAAAACGTGTTTCTCCTATTTTTCAACTAACCAAACGGTAGACTGGTTTGAATCGAGAGGTGTAAAATTAAAAGCGGAAGCAGACAATAGGATGTTTCCTGTAAGTGATTCTTCCCAATCTGTAGTTGACTGCCTTGTGAGGGAAGCGAGAGTCTTGGGTGTTAAAATCATGACAGGATTTCCTGTTGCTGGTTTAGAAAAGAAAAATAATCAGTGGATGGTAAAGCTTCGTGGTGGAGAGATTATGGTCTGCGATAAAATATTGATTGCTACTGGCGGAAGTCCAAGCGATGATTCCTATAATTGGATGCGTGAATTAAATCTTGAAGTGATTTCGCCGGTTCCCTCTTTATTTACTTTTAATGTCCCTGATTCAAGACTTAACGGTTTACAGGGTATAGCAGTTCCTCAAGCTGAAGTTCGTGTGGAAGGAACAAAGTTATCTAACATCGGCCCTTTATTGGTTACCCACTGGGGTTTTAGCGGACCAGCAATATTAAAACTTTCTGCTTGGGCGGCAAGAGAAATACACGATATGAATTATAATTTTAATATTCATATCAATTTTGTACCAGGATATACCGAAGAATCGTTGCGCGAAAAATTTCAAGAAATTAAAGCGGAGCACCATAAAAAAATAGTAAGTTCAAATCCATTTTTTGATTTGCCGAAACGTTTGTGGGAAAGACTTACAAGTATAGCCGGTATAGAAGAAGAAACTCGTTGGATGGAGGTGCCTAATAAAAATATTAATAAATTATTAGAGGAAATTTTACGTGGAAGTTATTCTGTCAAAGGTAAAACTACTTTTAAAGAAGAATTTGTGACCTGTGGTGGTGTTGATTTGAAAGAAGTAGATTTAATTACAATGCAAAGTCATAAACACAAAGGGCTTCATTTTGCTGGTGAAATTCTTAATATTGATGCAGTAACTGGAGGATTTAATTTTCAATCTGCTTGGACTACTGGTTTTCTAGCTGGAAAATCTATTGCGGAAGACTAACGCTAATTTGGACATTTGACAATTTGATGATATATTATGTTTGAGAAATAGTACCATTTAAATCACATACTATTATTATCATATATTATTAATTAAAAAAACTATGGTTAAAATAACAAAAATTTCAACTCGCTCTCCTAAAACAGTTGATAAGGAGAAAATAAAAATGGAAACTGAAAGGTATATTCAAGAAATAGGTGAATTACAAAAAGTTTTTTATGCCTCTGCTAAACATGGTTTATTGATAGTGTTACAAGGATTGGATGCTTCAGGCAAGGATGGACTTGTCAGTAAAGTTTTTAAAGGGGTAAATCCTTTAGGATGTACCGTTCATTCCTTTAAAGGCCCTACGGAGACGGAGTTAAAACATGATTTTCTTTGGCGTGTTCACAAAGAAATTCCAGAAAGAG
Organism: Cytophagales bacterium; assembly: GCA_031416415.1. GTDB lineage: Bacteria > Bacteroidota > Bacteroidia > Cytophagales > Cytophagaceae > JANYCO01. Next base: position 8,593 of record JANOTP010000239.1, read on the forward strand.
GAATGATTCAAATTTTTAATCGGTCTCATTACGAAGATGTATTGATTACAAGAGTTGAAAAATGGATTGATGATAAAACTGCAAAAAAAAGATTTGAGCATATAAATAATTTCGAAAAACTTATTACTGAAAACGGTACTATTCTTTTGAAATTTTATCTCCATATTTCTCACGAAGAACAAACAGAACGTTTGACAGAGC
>JANOTP010000240.1:0-22712 GCA_031416415.1 Cytophagales bacterium
GGTATAAGCATATTAGAACCATGAATTCCTATGACAATGTTAGACGTTGAATATAATTCACACCATTCTAATTCAATTTTTGCATCAATTGAATTACTTCGTAAATCACTAATCATGCTCCCTAATACACCTGTTTTTCCAATGCCAGTGGCATAAAATTTTATAGATCCATTTGATTTTTTATAGATTTTAGTAGCAAGATTTTTAATTAAATTATTTTGTTTGATGATAAAATATTTTTTCATCCAGCTCATCCAACCTTTGCTAACAGAGAGCTTCATTAGAAAAGCATCAATCTTATTTGGTAACCAAAATCGATCTTCCCTTAAAATAAAAGTAATTACAGGAGATTTTTTTTCAAAATCATCCAACTTGAATTTTTCTGTTTTAAGAAATATACTTAAATCTACATTGCTCAAATCGGGATGCACTGGTACTTCACTAAGCAAAACAGAATCAAATCTATTTATTTCATTCTTAACAAAATTATCAAGCCCTAAAAGTTGTTTTTTTAAATCAATTAATTTTATGTCAAATAGCCATACTTCATCAATTCCAAAAGGAACCAGCCATTCAAATGACTTTGGTATTAGTAGTATCAGCCCTTTCTGAGGAAATTCTTTTAAATATTTTTGTGCATTTATTAATTTTAAGAATACGTGGCCATAACAATTATCAAGACAATTCAGCAGTATTACTTCATTTGATTTTTTAATTGTTTTTTTTAAAATTACACATTCCACTTTGTCGTTATTCCTAATTGAATTAATGAGTGGATCTGCAAGCCAAACTTTAATAGACTCGTCAAATCGTGTTTTAGTAGTTTTTTGTGAAAATGCAATTGGAAAAAGTGCGGCATGTCCAGTTGGAATGGTATGGTAGTAGCTATTTTCACAACATTCACAAACACAATCGGCTACCACATGAATGCCTTGAAATACCCATCCTACCGACTGCCCGAATTTACATCCGCAATCAGGACAAATAAAAGTAGTAGTTATCGAGTTGGATTTTAATTCAAACATTTATCTTCTTTCAAGACTCAAGATTGCTTTCTTTCTAAGTATTTATCGATCAAAGAATGTAAAAGATAAATCAAAGGAGTAAGCAAAATAGCCATTGTTAGTTTATAAATATAATTAATAATTCCGACAGAGAAAACAAATGCTAATGACCATTTTTTATCAGGGGCAGGCATTAAATAAAAGGCTATAAATAATACTAGGAAACTATCGATTAACTGTGAAACGAATGTAGAACCAGTTGCTCGTAGCCAGAGATATTTGTCACCGGTTTTTTTCTTTATGTATTCAAAAATATAGGCATCTAATATTTGTCCTACAAGAAATGCAATTAAAGAACCAACTATTATATTTAAACCTTGACCTAAGATAGCAGAAAAGGCATAATTAGGATTAAAAACATTGCCAATACTATCTTTGCTATTTACTTGCATCCAATAGTCAGAAGGAGTTAAATGTATAGCAATCCATATCATAAAAAAACTATAACTTATAAATCCTGCTGTTAAATAACTGATTCTTTTCACACCAGAAGTTCCAAAATATTCATTTATAATATCGGTAATTATGAATACGAAAGGCCAGAGAATAACACCTGCAGTCATATTAAAACTTAAAGGAAAGTCTTCGAAAAGATTTATATTAACAGGAGTAAAACCAAGTGTGGCTTCGACTGAAAATAACTTAGTTCCTATTACTTCTGCTATTAAAGCATTCGTAAGAAAAAAAGCACATAAAATGATATAGAGAAAATGCTTTTTGTGTTCGTGAACAGTGCCTGCAGCCTTCATTAAATCAGTCGTTAATAGTATAAGTTTTACCCTCTTCGGCTAAAATAGTATTTGAAAAAACATTTTTAGCCTGCTCTAAAAGCGGTTCAAGGTCTCTGTACCTACTAGAGAAATGTCCAATGATTAGTTGTCCTACATTGGCCTTTAATGCTATAGTAGCAGCTTGCTCCGCGGTTGAGTGAAATGTCTGAATTGCTCTTTCAAGGTGTGAGTTATCAAAAGTAGCTTCATGAAATAAAAGGTCTACATCCTTAATAATAGGAAGAATAGATTCTAAATAAGCGGTATCTGAACAATATGCATATGACAAGCTTTTCTTTGCAGGCAATGTTAGATCCTCATTCTTTAAAATTTTCCCATTTTCATCTTCAATATCTTCTCCTTTTTTCAATGCTAATTTTTGTAAAGGAGTAATTGTAATGGGTACTTTTTCCATTATTAATCTCCTTTTTTTTGGTTTCTCTTTGAAGAGAAAACCACAACAACGAATACGATGTGATAAAGGAATTGTATGTATTGTATAATTAGAGTGATCAACAATCTGTTCGGAAACCTCTGTATCTAATTCACGAAAGTGAATATTATAATTAATAATGGTTTCAGAAAACTGAAGTTGTATTGTAATAATTTCTGAAAGTCCTTTGGGGCCATAGATAAAGAGTTCTTTTTTTCTTCCCCACAATTGCATTGAACTAATAAGTCCTACGAGGCCTAAATAGTGATCACCATGTAGGTGACTTATAAAAATATGTGTGATTTTTGAATGGGAAATACGAAAGCGTATCATTTGAAACTGTGTACATTCACCACAATCAATGAGGAAAAAAAAATTATTATTAATATTAAGGACTTGTGAAGATGGATGCCTGTTGTATACAGGTGATGCAGAGCCGGTGCCTAGTATTTTAACTTCAATTGACAAAGAAAGTTGAGATAAATGGTTTGAAAAATAAACGACCGGAAATTTATCCGGTCGTTCACTATTTTTTATTCTTCTTTTCCGCCTTCTTCTTTGAGATTCTGCTCAAGTTCGTTCATAAAAACGGCATCGATAGATTCTTCAACAGTGGGTAGAATAGTGAGTACAGAATCAAGTTGTGAAATTTTTATTAGTTTCAATACATGCTCTGTAGGAGCTGCTAAAACAAATATACCTTTCTCATTTTCGCATAGTCTATTGCCTACTAATATAGAACTTAAACCAGACGAATCAGTATACTTTACAGCACCTAGATCTAATATAATATTTTTTATACCTTCTGCATTCAGTTTTACGAGTTCCGATTTTAGCTCAGGAGCTACTATCGAAGTTAGTTTTTCTTCGTTCAACTGAAGTAAGGTGTATTTTTCTAATTTTTCTACTGAATACTTCATTTTATAAAAATCGCTATTAATCGTTATAGTTGTAAGATACAAATTAAGTCTAATTTTTCATCAATTTAAACTTTTTTTAATGTTTTGTTCGATTCTGTTAACTAATTGAATATTATCCCCCTTAATAAAAGACTCGCCTATCACCTTTTCATATAATTCAATATACCTATCAGAGATACTTTTTACAAGTTCAGGAGTCATTTCAGGTACTTTTTGACCCTCTTTACCTTGAAAACCATTCTCAATTAACCATTGACGTACAAATTCTTTGCTTAATTGTTTTTGGGCCTCTCCCATTTTCTGACGTTCAGTATATCCTTCTATATAAAAATATCGGGAAGAATCAGGAGTATGTATTTCATCAATTAAATATATATCGTCACCAGATTTACCAAACTCATATTTTGTATCTACTAGAATCAATCCTTGTTGAGCAGCTATTTCCGTCCCTCTTTTGTAAAGCGCATAAGTGTATGCTTCCATTTTTTCATAATCTTCTTTGGAAACAATACCTCTTTCTAAAATTTCCTCTCTAGAAATATCTTCATCATGTCCTTCATACGCCTTTGTAGTAGGTGTAATAATAGGTTGTGGAAGTTTATCATTTTCTATTAAACCATCGGGCAATGCTACACCACAAAGGATTCTTTTACCAGCCTTATATTCTCGAGCTGCATGACCTGCTAAATAGCCGCGGATTACCATTTCAACTGCAAATGGTTCACATTTTTTTCCAATAGTAACATTAGGATCCGCTACTACAATAACCCAGTTGGGAACGATGTCTTTGGTAGCTTCTAAAAATTTAGCAGCGATTTGATTTAATACTTGCCCCTTGTAAGGTATTGCTTTAGGTAAGACCACATCAAAAGCTGATATTCTGTCGGTAACCACTACAGCAAGTTTATCTCCAAAAGAATATACATCTCTTACTTTACCTTTATAGAACCCAGTTTGTCCAGGGAAATTGAAATTCGTTTCTTTAATTGCTTCCATTTAGAATATATAAATTCAATTCAAAAATAGAGAAATTAGTTTAAGGTTGAAAATTTAAAATGGAATGTTGAAAGTTAAACGCGTGTTAAATACTTTAAAGTAAAATATAAAATTAAAAATGACTTAAAATTAACTTAGATAAGGTTTAAGTATAAAATCAACCAATACCACATAACTAACTTATATTGTTAATCTTATATTAAATTAAAAATGAAAATAATTCACTACTTCCCTATTCTTATAAATGCTCTCCAAATATAAAAATAGCATTAAAATACTTTCATTTGAGATTGTAAGTACCAAATTGAAAAATAATATTAATTTTCGTCTGCCTCAGGCCTTAAAAAGCAAGAATACAATTGTGAAATACTTATATTGTTTTAAACCTTTTATGATTTTAGGAGTCAAATCCAAAACAACAATCATTTTGGCTTTTACACTAACCACAGAACTTCTTACTTAATAATGGAAGATTCGGAGATTTTAGAAAAATTTCGGCAGGAGGAAACTCAAAATTACGCCTTCAATTTGCTAGTACGAAAATATCAGCAAAAAATATATTGGCATATCCGTAAAATGGTTATTGATCATGACGATGCAAATGATTTAACTCAGGATGTATTTGTTAAAATCTGGAAAAACCTCTTTGAATTTCGGCAAGATGCTCAGCTATACACTTGGATCTATAGGATAGCAACAAACGAATGTCTTAATTTTTTAAGTAAAAAGAGAAAAAGGTTCTTTTTACCCTTGCACAATGTAGAACATGAACTAGAAGCTAAACTAGAAAGTTCAGATTGTATTGGAGGAGATGAAATACAACTTAAATTGCAAAAAGCGCTTCTTAAACTTCCTGAAAAACAAAGACTTGTATTTAATATGAAGTACTTTGATGAACTAAAATACGAAGAAATTTCAGAAATAGTAGGCACCTCTGTAGGAGCTTTAAAGGCTTCCTATCACATAGCCGTCAAAAAAATTGAAGATTACTTAAGCAAGAGTTAAACTATACTACTAAAATACAATCTAAGTAATAATAAGATAACTAATGAAAAGAGAACGTAACAAAATTAAATTATCAGATATAGAAAAAAAGACCACTTTTTCTATACCTGATAATTATTTTCATAAACTCAATTCTGATATTATTTCTAGGATAGAAAAAACCATACTTATAAACAATAAAAAATTAAAAGTATCTCCTTTAAAAACACCAGAAAAATATTTCAATGAACTACCGGAAAAAATAGAAAAGAAAATTTTCATAAAAAAAACTTTATTACACGACACTTTAAAGGATACGATTTTCTCCACTCCAGAAAATTATTTCATTCAGTTACATTCTGAAATAAAAGAGAAAACAACTGAAAATAATAGCCCAGATAGTATTCCACTTTGGGATATAAAACCACTTATTAAATATGCTGTTGCAGCATCTACAGCATCACTATTGATATTATCAACCTATTGGTTATATCAGAATGTAAACAATAAAGACAGTTACACTAGCTCTGCTTATCCTAAAGTAACTGAATTAGAAGTTAACACTCTAATAACAGAAATAAACAAAGAAGATATTCGAGAGTACCTAAGTTATCATGATGAGCTTTTAATGGATGCTGCACTAATTTCTAAGAAAAATATTTATAAAGAGATCACTAAAGATATACCTCTCGATAATCTAGACAAGGAAATAATAAAAGAAGAACTTGAATTACTTGATTCTGATGAACTAGAACAAGAATTAGATCTAGAATTGTAAGCAAAGAACGAAAAATGAAAAAAATAATAATTATAATAGTCATTGTATTTACAGGTCTCTATGGTCATTCACAGGACAAACGAGAGCAAATAGAAAGTGCAAGAATTGCTTTTATAAGTCAGCGATTAAATCTTAGCTCAAGTTTAGCAGAGAAATTTTGGCCGTTGTTTAACGAATATTCAAACAAACGACAAGAACTAAAACGTGCATTAAAGAAAATACAACTTTCGTCTCAGGAAATAAGTACAAGTGAAGAAATCATAAAATCTAATTTATTTACTTCATTACAATTAAAACAAAAAGAACTTGATCTTGAAAAAGAATACTTAGGTCGTTTTCTATTAATTTTAAGTGCCCGACAAATAAGTGAATTACAAAAAGCTGAAAGAGATTTTTTAAAAACAATGTTGGATAAACTTACTAACGACTAGCTGTTTTACAAAAATCACTCTGCATAAACCCAAACATCCATACCTTTTGAATTTCGGAGTTCATCTCTCTTTGTACGCATTTCAACTGGGTCTTCTGATGATCCAATATAAATTCTATGAAATTTTCTTTCGTCGCCAGTAGAAATAATTTCAGCATCATAACCTGCTGCAACCATCTTGTTTTTGCATTTTTCAGCATACGGATAAAAAATAAAAGTACCTGCAACTAAATAATACTTTGTACCTGCAGGATAAACTGTAGAACTATTATTATTCGGTTTTTTATTTTGTCCTATAAAAGTATCCACTTCCTCTAATGCTAAAGAATCCTTACTTTCATCAGACAAAGAATCTTGACTAATAGTACTATCTATTTTGGCTAATGATTGGGGAGCAGAATATTTTAAAATTAGTTCCTTTTGGAAAATAGCCAAATAAACTAACCCACTTACAAAAAGAAAAATCAAAAATAGTAAGAAGTTTTGCCCCGCTTTACTTTCAGAATCTAATGTTGCTTGCTTAGTAGGCGCATCTTTAGAAACAGAAGGAACTGGAACTCTTCGTATTGGTTTTTTAGGTATTTCATTTGCCATTCTATACACAAGTTAAAAATTCTTGTTTAAAATGCAAAATTAGCCCAAAAATAGATTAAAGTTTGGTTTTACTAGTATGCGAATAAAAATAGTAAATGAACTCGCAACGTAACCTCTACCTATTCTAATGAATGAGAAATCTATGGAAGTTATATTTTATTAGAATACTATGTTGAAGTGAATAGATAATCATTTATTTAGCTAACAATATAAACCCTACTAATTCCTTGAAATCTAATGAAAATACATTTAATAGTAAATGAGGAAACAATCCAAAAAGCACAGCTAGTAATGCTAATGGAATCATAATGCTTTTTTCTCTCGTGGTAAGATCGTATAAACCTTCTTTCCAAGTTATTCCAGTTCGAATCCAGAATTTTCCAAAAAACATTCTTTGGAGTGTCCATAAATAATAGACCGCACCGAGCAAAATACCAAGCGTGGCGACTATAGCCATCCATTTTGGTATAAGTCCGTTCACAAATTCTGCATTGAATGCTCCAAGTAAAATAAATAGTTCTGCTATAAATCCTGAGAAACCGGGGAGGCCGAAAGAAGCGAAAAAAGCAACCATTACAATTGCCGTATAAACAGGCATCCTAACAGCAAGTCCTCTATAATTCTCAATCATACGGTCGTGTGTACGATCGTATAAAACTCCTGCTATTAGAAATAGAAGTGAGGCCAGAATACCATGACTAAACATCTGATACATGGCACCATTCATACCTTCTACGGTTAAGGAAGCAATACCTAACAAAACAAAGCCCATGTGTGAAACAGAAGAATAAGCTATCATTTTTTTCAAATCTTTCATTGCCAATGCATTTAAACCCGCATACACAATAGAAATAATTCCTACAAAGGCAATGAGATAAGCAAAATGAATAGCTGCTTCGGGAAATATAGGATAGGCAATTCTTATAATACCATACGCACCTATCTTTAATAAAACGCCTGCAAGTACCACCGATATAGGAGTTGGTGCTTCGACGTGTGCATCGGGCAACCAAGTATGAAAGGGTACTGCGGGTAATTTTATAATAAAACCAATTATTAAAGCCAAAAACGCTAAAGAACGGGCTGAAAAACCCCACAAAGTAAAGGTAGATAAGGAATGAAAAACTGATCCAGGAATGTAATTGGTCGAATCTTTCATTAGTAACATATTAAACGTATGCACTAGATCAGCTTTATTTATATTTCCTGCGGCAAGTTGAGTTTTGAAAATACTTATATCTGTTATTCCTGCTTCTACTGCTGAAGCCATAGGATCTACAACAGATACATATAATCCAATCATTGTAATAAGAATGAAAATAGATCCTAATAAAGTGTACAAGAAAAATTTAATTGAAGCATATTCTCTTCTAGGTCCACCCCAAATACCAATCAAAAAATACATTGGCAGAAGCATAAATTCAAAGAATATAAAAAACAAAAGGAAGTCGAGTGATAAAAAACAACCATAAATAGTAGAACATAATAAAAGATACAAAGAAAAATAACCTTTTCTATTTTCCACTATCTTCCAAGAGGCAATGGCACCTACGAACATTACAATAGCTGTAAGTAATAACATAGAAATATTTATACCATCTATACCTACAAAATATTGGGCTGTGAGCTTGCCTGCACTGCCAAGATTCATTTCTATCCAATTGTATTGTTCTACAAACTGTACACCTTGACCAGGTTTATAGACCATAAATAATACTATGGAAACAATCAATTGAATTGAGGTAGTGATTAATGTGATCACTTTGTGCATATAATATCTTCTCATTGGCAAAGCCATGATTATGAAGATCGAGATAAACGGTAAAAATATGAGTAATGATAACATTTTATATTTTTATACTTCTTAGGATTAAACTAATAACAACCAAACAACTACTAACACCAATGCAATAATAGTGTAAGCAAAATATCCTTGAACAGTTCCTTGTTGAAAAGAGCGTATAAACCTACCCATTTTCATAGAAATCCAAGCACCAAAATTAACAACTCCATCAAGAATATACTTGTCCATAAACGCAACACAATAAGATGCTATTACTCCTATATAAGCAAAGGTGTGAATAGCACCATCTATTGCTTTCACATCAAAGGAAGCAGCCTTATGTGCCAAATAAAAGCCTGGCCTCACCAGTATATAGTGATACGCCTTATCCATATACCAATTATTTTTAAGTATCCTTTTGACTATGGAAATTTCTGAATCTTTCTGAATCGAATAAGTAGAAGGACGAAAACGAAACCAAGCCATTAAAACTCCTACCAAAATTGCTACGACAGAAATTAACATAATTATCCAAGTAGGTACTGTAGAAGAAATACTAGATCTACTCAGTTTTTCAACCAACCAACTAGTATGTACATTCAAAGGATTTATAGAATAGAAAAACCCAATTGACAAGATTGCCAAAATAATCATAGGCAATTTCATTAACCAACCAGGATCATGAATTTTTTCAAAAGCTGGTTCTACTTGTAAATAAAATGTTTTCAATTTAAAGGGTCCAAAAAATACTAGTAACATTTGTCTTATCATATAATAAGCAGTAATAACAACAGACATAATACCAATAATAGGAATGATGAAATAAACACCATTCCCCGTATTTGCGTACATAGAAAAAGCCCAATTGATTGTACCTTCTAAAATTGCATCTTTAGAAAGAAATCCTGAAAACAAAGGAACCCCTATCAACGCCATACAGGATATGAAATAAGTAATAAATGTTACGGGCATTTTTTTCCTTAACCCTCCCATAAGTTTCATATTAAGTGTATCAAAATTATTGAAATAGCCACGGATAAACATTGCTCGTTTTACATGATGCATTTCATGAATTACGGCACCTGCTGTAAGAAAAAGACAGGCTTTGAAAAAGGCATGAGTAATTAAATGAAACAACGCGGCATCATAAGCTTTTACTCCCATAGCCATTACCATGAAACCAAGTTGAGAAATAGTAGAATAAGCTAATACCTTTTTTATATCCGTTTGGGCAATGGCAGGAATAGCACCAACTAATGTGGTAATAGCACCTGTGAACGCTATAACAGTTAACGCATCTGGATTTAGCAATAAATATGTTTTAGCGAGTAAATAAATCCCAGCAGCAACCATCGTAGCAGCATGAATCAATGCAGACGCAGGTGTAGGTCCTTCCATTGCATCTGGCAACCACAGTTGAAGAGGAAATTGAGCGGACTTTCCAACGCACCCTAAAAATAGTCCGATACCTGCTAACGTATAAATACCTTCTGAAGAGACTCCAGTTCCTATGAGAGATGCATTAATCAAGCTAAGGTCAAACGTTCCAAATTTAACATATACAATAAATAAACCTACCAGAAAACCAATATCGCCTATACGATTGACAAGAAATGCTTTTTTGCTTGCTCTAGCGGCAGACATTTTCTCCATCCAAAAACCGATGAGGAGATAGGAAGCAAAACCAACCATTTCCCAACACATAAACGTAATCAATAGATTATCCGACAACACAATTCCGATCATGGAAGAGGTAAATAATCCTAGGTATGGAAAATAGCGTGTGTAATTTTTCTTATCGTACATATATTCAATTGAATACAGATGTACGAGAAATGAAATAAGTGTTACCATCACCAACATCAATGAGGATAATGGATTTACTAGAATCGAAATCGTAAACGAAGTATTTTTTTCTAATCCAGGAAGTATAAACCAATTGAATTTTGTAAGTGTTTCTATACCGTTCCAAGTATTAGAAAAAATATAAATAGAAAGCATCAAACAACTACCCATTACACCCGCCGCAAGCCAATCGCCTTTGCGAGGAAGTTTATTTCCAAAAAAATACAATATGCCAAAAGTTCCTAATGGTAACAATAAAACAAGAAGGGATAATATGGTAATTAAATTTATCAACTGTTATTTAATCTTTCAATTTATTTATTTCGTCCAGATTACTGGTTTTGAACTGTCTGTATACCTGCACCACAATTGCTAAAGCGATTGTGGCTTCTGCTGCTGCCACTACCATTACAAATAAAGCAAACATTTGTCCTTTTATCATTCCATCTTGAGTACTAAACGCAACAAGATTTATATTAGCCGCATTGAGAATCAATTCTATTCCGGCTAAGACAACAATGATATTACGTTTGGTAATAACAATTGCTACTCCAATACTAAAGAGAATTGAACTTATTACTATATAATGTATTAGTGGTATCAATTTTTTATTTATTTCCTTATTAAAACCTATCCATCAAGCTTTTTTTCCCGCTACAAAAGCCGCTCCTATTAATGCCATCAGAAGCAAAATTCCAACTACTTCAAATACTAGTACATATTCACTCATCAAACTAATTCCTATTAAATTCAAAGAACTTGTTTTTGATGAAGCAGAATTATGCGAAGCTGAAATAAATACAGATTGATTTCTAATCAATATATAAGAAAGTATTCCTGCTATAGAAGCTCCAGATAGAATACCAGCAATAAAATAGTTGTTTTTAGAAAGAGGATACACCGCTCCCTTCTCACGGTTGGTAAGCATTACACCAAACAACATCAAAACCAATACCCCTCCTACATAAATTACAAGTTGTGTAATAGCAAGAAATTCTGCACCCGCAAACACATACATAGCTGAAACACCTAGAAACACTGCTAATAAAGACAATACCGCATGTAATACATTTTTTGTAAAAAGTATAAACAAAGCAGCTAATAGAGTAAGCCCGGCAAAGAAATAAAATATAATTTGTGCAGCTATCATTAATCCTGATCGTCCTTTTTAGGAGTGGGTTTTATTATTGGTTTAAAAACAGGTTTAGCTTTTGGCAATTCTTTTTTGTCTTCTGTAGATTCCGAAGGATTATTTAGCTCTTCCTTTTTTTCTTCTGTTTTAGGAGGAGTTTTCATTACAGGCTTAAACGCGGGCTTTTTCACAACAACATTTTCGACTAACGAACTATCAGATATTTTATTCTCTTCAACTTTCTTATTAGCAGCCTCAGTTTTCAAACGTTGTTTTTCTTTATCAAACTCTTCGTAAATTAATTTTCTTTCTTGAGCTTGTTCAGGATTTAGATCAGTAAAATGATAGTTCATATTTCGCACATCGTATTCACTGAAGTCGAATGTTTTAGTCATAGTTAAACACTCGGTAGGACATACTGTAGTACATAATCCACAGTAGCAACATTTTGCCATGTCTATATCAAACGTTGCGGCATAAATTCTTTTAGTAGTCCCATCAGAAGTTTTTCCAATTTCTTCTGGTGATTTAATCGGTACAATATCTATACAATTTACAGGACATATTTTAGCACAAAGATCACATACAATACAATCGTCAATCTCATTATTCAGACGATATCGACCATTGTCAGGTACTGGTATAGCTTCGTATGGATATTCCGTAGTAACGATACCTGTATCTTGTTGGAAATACTCTTTATTTTCAACACCTATAGGACTTCTTTTTTGTGTCGCTTGTCTTAAATGTTTAAACGTAAGTCCAAGCCCTTCAAACAGAGAGGAAAACCCTGTGAAAATTATTTGAAAATATGTTTGTTCTTTTTCTCGCATTAAACTAACCTATTAAATCATCCACAAACGCCAAACGGCGCATGCAAAAATAAGAACTATTGAAATTGGAATTAACACTTTCCAACAAAGATACATTAATTGATCAACCCTTAATCTTGGATAAGTCCATCGAGCTAAGATTTGAAGAAATATTAATACTAATGCTTTTAAAAACAACCAGAAAAAACCCCAGACATTTCCAAGTATTGTTCCAGGTGCACCACTTGTCCAATCGGATAATTTTATAATTCCCATATTTGGGAAAGGCGTATTCCAACTTCCCAAAAATAAAATAGATGCTAGAAAGCAAAGTAGTAGCATCATTGCATATTCGCCAAGAAATAAAATGGCGAATCTAAATCCAGAATACTCTGTATGAAAACCAGAAACTAGTTCAGATTCTGCTTCAGGTATATCAAATGGTGCTCTGTTAGCTTCTGCTAGAGAAGATATAAAGAAAATTACAAAAGCAAAAAACAAAACTGGTGAACGGAAAACATTCCATGTAAGAAATCCTCCTACCTCAGTTACGTCAATACCAAGAGATTTAATTCCAAAAAGATAATTTTTTTCAGTAAAAAAACCCACCTGATCATTAATCCAAATTCCTTGTTGCAAACCGATTTGTTGCAAGTCCATTGACTGGCAAATCATTACTACACATAACACGGACATGGTAAGTGGGATTTCATAGGAAACGATTTGCGCAACAGCTCTCAGCGCACCAAACAAAGGGTATTTACTTCCAGATCCCCAACCTGCCATAATTAAACCCACAACATCCAGTGAAATTATAGTAAGAATATAGAATACTCCAATATTCAACTTAGAGCCAATTATATCAGTGGAAATAGGGAGTGTAGCGAATCCTGCAAAAATGGCTGTAAAAATAACTATGGGAGCCATTTTAAAGAGTTTACGGTCGGCATTTATAGGGACAATATCTTCTTTTTGAAGTAACTTAAATAGATCTGCAAAGCTTTGACCAAGACCGTAATAACCCACTTCCATCGGTCCCATTCTGTCTTGTACAAAAGCCGCTACTTTGCGTTCTGCCCAGAGTATAAAAACTGCGTAGGTAAGTATAAGCGGTAATATGATTAGAAATGCGAGCATTTTATCTTTTGGAAGCCGCTAAATTAAGCCTAAAATGTGAGAATAGGAAGATAATATTTATTGAAAAAATACTAGAAATCCACAATACTAATTTTCATTACTATTGGGTAAAAATCCTACTTTGATTTAATACAGATTTCCTTTTAAAAGAGTTGATTTACCTTGATAAGTATTATTTATATATCGCTAAAAGTATTACTTTATTAAAAATCAGATAATTATAGTAATCAATAAATTACAAACAATTAAGAAAGAGATTATTTCTCTATTTTCTTAATCACTTTTAACTCTTTTCTGTCTGGATTCATAGGAATTTGAATAGGTGCACTTTTTAAGTCCCTACTATTAACAACATCTTCTCTCAAAGGCTTCTCTTCAATACGCCATTTGAAACCACTGAGCCTAGTTTCTGGTTCAAGAATCTGATTAGGAGGAATAAACTTAGCATCAGGTTTTGTGATATAGGTAATATTTTTTACATCGCCATCACTGAACTTAATAACTATATTACTACAGTCCGCTTTGTTTAACCCTATTAATTTCGTTTTTCCTTCTTCCATTGCATAATAAATACTTTGGCCATTTCCCGAAACATTAACACGACTCAATTTATCATTACTAAAATAGGCTGTCATTTTCCTTCCTTTTACTTGATTAAAATGTTGGATTGTATCTTGCGAAACTATAAATGAATTTATATTTGTATTCAATCTGTAAATTTTTTTATTTTTCATTAAGATATTAATTGAATCAGCGGCAATTTGATTACCTCCATTCCACATTACTGGGTCTTTATATAAATAAATAGTTGAGTCAACAAAATTATAAATTAACGAATCACATTTAGCTTGAATATCTGTTTTGTAAATTTTCACATTGTGAAAAGCTTTTAAAAATTTCTCTTTTAAGGTTGTGTCCTTAGGATTCTTTCTATCAATAGAAATAAGAGTATCAGCTACTAAAAAAAGAGTATCCTTTTCCATCATATTTTTCACTAAAGGCTTTCCGGTTACTCTAACAATGCCATCTTTTCCCCAATAATGTGCCAAATCTCCATATACAATTATATTATTTTCGGAAGAAGTAACCTTTACATTACCTTCTGCAATACCATTACCATTGAGTTCATCGTAACGCAATCGATCACCTTCTAATATATAATTTCCCGAAACAACTTTTGCTCTACCAATAAAAAGATACCGTCCTTTCTCTGTATCATAAGTCCCGTTGTCCGCAATTAAAACATCATTTTCCTTTGTGACAGTAGAAGGACCTCTAAAGGTTGCTATTTTAGTGGTTGAATTGTATTGCAACGTGTCGGATTCGAGCGTATACTTTTCTTTTGCATTCACAAGTTTAACCTCTTTTTTAAACCAAAAAACTTTACTCGAAGTATTATAATATCCTCTTTTACTAGTTAATACATTAGCTTCATCGACAATTTTTCCACCTTCCAAATAGGTAGCCAATTTTATTTTTGTATCGTATTCTAAATAGTCAGTATTTAAAGTCATTTTACGATCCTGCAGCACTACATCACTTGTAACAATTGCCTTTTTTGTAGCTCCAAAATATTTTAATTTTTTACCCGTAAGTGTAATTGAATCTCCTTGTACCATTCGAACGTTACCAAAACATTCTATTTCATTTTTCTTTTCATATTGGTAAGCAGAATCACAATAAAGGTAAGAACCAGCATGCCTAAATACGACATCGCCAATTAATTTTCGCAACTCTTCTCCCTTGATTTTAATTCCCTTCAAAGACCCCGCTTGTATCAATTCTACTTTCTCTGAAGACTGAGCGTTTATAAGGAATGGGACAAACAAAAATATAAAGAGAATTTTTTTCATTATTTTTTACTTAATTATAATCTATTACAAGAAGAATTTAAAATCAATACTTTCCAAGCCAACTAAAATCTTGCAAGAATAATTACCTTAACAATCTAACATTAAACCACTTGTTCATTCCAAATATCTATGTACCTTTACAAAAGATGCTAGACCGCTTTTACAAATATAATACCGAAAACGAATTATTCCACCTAGAAGACAAATTATTGGTTGCCGTTAGTGGCGGATTGGATTCGGTTGTCTTATGTGATTTACTTAGCAAATCTAAACTATCATTTGCAATTGCTCATTGTAACTTTGGCTTACGTGGTGAAGAATCTGATAAAGACGAGTTTTTTGTTGAAGAACTAGCCGAAGATTTAGAAGTAACAATTCACATAAAAAAATTTGACACTAAAAGCATTGTCGAAAATTCTGGAGTGTCTACTCAAATGGCAGCGAGAGAATTGAGATATAAATGGTTTAATGATCTTGCTACCAAAAAAGAGTACAAATATATCCTTACAGCACATCATCAAAATGACCTTATTGAAACAGTATTACTCAATTTAGTAAGAGGAACTGGAATAGCAGGACTGCATGGGATACTTCCTAAATCTAATAATTTACTTCGCCCTCTTTTATTTGCAACAAAAGAAGAGATACTAGAGTATGCATTAGAAAATAAACTTCAATGGAGAGAAGACAGTTCCAACCAATCGAATAAATACAAACGAAATTTAATAAGATTGGAAGTAATTCCACTACTTAAAAAGATAAATCCTAATCTTGAAAACACACTAAAACAAAGTATTGAAAAAATATCTGCTGCAGAAAATATTTTTAATAATTATATTGAAGGATGCAGAATAGATTTCATTTCTCAAAAAGAGAATCATATTAGTATTGAATTCAATTTTTTAAAAGAAGAATCAGAACCCTTAATTATTTTATTCGAGTTGCTGCGTGCCTATAATTTTAATTACGCTCAGTGTTCAGATATACTTTATTCATTGGATGGAGAGGCGGGTACAAAGTTCATATCTCCTACACATATTTTAGTCAAAGATCGTTCTCATCTAATTATTACTACTAAGAACAGTTTTGAAGATTATACAAAAGAGTTAGTTATTAAAGAAGATTCTGAGAAGATACTACTTCCTTGGACTAATGTAACACTCTCAATGGAAACTGTAATTGGATTTGAAAAAACAAATGAAACAACTGTTGCCTATTTAGACTATAAAAAATTAAATTTTCCTCTCACCGCTCGACCATGGCAAGCTGGAGATAGTTTTTATCCGTTAGGAATGAAAGGAAAAAAAAACATAAGTGATTTACTAAATGATCTTAAAGTGCCTCTAAATATAAAAGAAAACATAACTGTTATTCTATCTGATAAGAAAATTATTTGGGTAACAGGGTATAGAATCGACGAAAAGTATAAGGCATTAGAAAATACTAAATCATTGAAATTAATTTTATCACCAGCATAATTCAACTAAAATCATTTAAATGGGTTTTGCTTATTGTAATAGCCACATATCTAAGTTATCTTATTAAAAATACAGCTTTCTTATTTTTATCTTTAGTAGCAATCTGGCTCTTTGTCTCTTAGGAAGAGGTACAAAAATGGTATTTTAAAGAAGAATATTATAAAAAATAAAACTATTATTTTACTTTTTTTGCTTTTCCCAACACAATACTGCTTATAATTGTAATCAAACTAAAATTAAAGTATCTTAGTCAATACTTTAATTTTAGAGATCGTTATATAATTGTTATTTTAGACTTCTATGACTACAGATGACCTATTAAAAAAGCTACAGCTTGAAAATGAAAAATTAAAAGAGGACATCTCCCTGATCCAAAAAAGCAAAGAACGATACATGCGATTATTTGATGCTTCTCCTGATATTATCATTGAAGTGGATATAAATCTTTCGGTCATCATATGCCACATACCAAATTATCCTAAGGAGCGATTAGAAGGACTTAAAGGGCAAAATATTTTTGATATCACTCCTCCAATTTTTCATGGCCCAATGAAAAATTCACTTGATAAAATTATTTTAACTGGAAAAAAATTAGACTATGAATCCGAAGGAGATGTTATGGGATCCTATCGATATTACAGTAATCACCTCTCTCCTATTTACAATCAGAAAGGTGAAATAACCAGTATTTATTTCATCAGTAGAGAATCGACATTACAAAAGCAATCAGAGCAAATAATAATTGAAAGTGAAAAAAAATTAAAAGCATTATTTGATAGTTCTAAACACTTACATCTACTTCTTGGAATTGATTCTTGTTGTTTATGGTTCAATAAAAAAGCTAATATAGCAACTCAAATATTATTTGGAAAACAACTCGAAATTGGAAAATTCGATGAAGATTATATACCTGAAGAAATATTACCTTCATTTAAACAGTTTTTTCAAAAATGCATCAAGGGTGAAACTGTTACTTATGAAAGAGAATATATTTTAAAAAGTGGTGATAAAAACCACCTTGAGTTAACCCTTCAACCTGTATATTCTTCTGAAAATAATATAATTGGGGTATCCATGATAGGTATCGACATAACAGAAAGACATTACCATGAAGAAAATTTAAAAAAAATAAATAAAGAATTAGTTCAGCAAAATATGCAACTAAATCAATATTCTTATATTATCTCACACAATTTAAGAGGCCCAATCGTAACGTTATTAGGACTTACAGATCTTTTTGACAGATTCAGTACAGATACTACTCTTCAAAAAGAAGTTATAGGTCATATAAAAAAATCGACGGTACATCTTGATAATATAATTAAGGACCTGAATCAAATGCTCACTAATTCTGAAGAGATCGACCTTTTAAAAGTAACAGTCTATTTTGAAGAAGAGGTATCAATAATAAAAGACTTACTAAAGGGTCAGATTGAGAATGCGAATGCTATTTTCCATACTGATTTTTCAGAGATCAATTCGATCTTCAGTGTAAAAAGCTACATTCAGAGTATTTTATTAAATCTAACAACAAATTCTTTAAAATATAAAATCAAAGAATTGCCTGCAATTATAACCATTGGCACTAAAAAAATTGACGCTGAAACAATCTGTATTTCTTTTGCTGACAATGGGCTAGGATTTGACATAGAAAAAAACAAAGACAAATTATTCGGGTTTTACAAAAGATTTCATACTCATGTAGAAGGGAAAGGACTTGGACTTTATCTTCTAAAAAACCAAGTAGAAACACTTGGAGGGAGAGTAGAAGTAGAAAGTGAAATTAACAAAGGAACAACTTTTAAGATTTATCTTAAAAGTTAATTAATTAAAAAATGAATAGTTTTAAAAAATCATATAAAACTACTACCATAATTAGTATACTTCTTTTATTAATATATTTTTGGTGTGGCAAAAAAACAGCTACATCGAATAGAGTAATAATTGTACAACCCTTCAATGATTTATCAACTATTGAAACAGAATATATTTTTAAAAAACTTAAATTAATTAATCAAGCTACTATTTTACGAAGTTCTTTACCCTTACCAACTCAAGCATATTATAAACCTAGAAACCGATATAGAGCCGATTCATTAATTAAGTATTTGAAAGTATTTGGCAACTCAGACACCGTTGTAATAGGATTGACAAGCAAGGATATTAGTACTACAAAAGGGGATAAAATTGACTGGGGTGTAATGGGTTTGGGATATTGCCCAGGAAATGCATGCGTTGTTTCTACTTATAGACTGTCTGAAAAAAATCGATTAGAACAATTATACAAAGTTAGCATTCATGAATTAGGACATACACAAGGACTACCACATTGTGTTACTAAAACATGTTTCATGAGAGATGCAGAGGGAGAAAACCCTTTAAATGAAGAAAATGATTTTTGCACCTCATGTAAATCATTTTTGAAAAATAAAGGTTGGGTATTGAATTAATATAAAATTAATTTAAGTGAAAATCAATTTATATATTTTATTAATTTCTATTACGCTCTATCCTAATTAAATAGTTAACAAAAAATCAATAGTATCTACACCATCTGCATAGTTCCAAGGATATGGTGATTGAGCTGAGCCAAAAGGGAATGAATTTTCTATCACACCGTCAGTAGCAACCACACATTGAATTTTATCTTCCTGTTCTTTTAATTTCAACTTCACGTCATCTAATGAAGTATATTTTTCATAATAAAACACAGCAATTGCAGATACCAATTCTTCACTTTCAATAGCAAGTAAAAATCCATTATCTAAATGTAAAATAGATTTTAGCAAAAACACAGAGCGGTTGTAATCATAATTATTACCATATTTTACAGAGTCTGCTACATGTTTCCATGGCTCTAATGCTTCATAAATACGATTAATAGTCATGCTTTTGGGAATGTATACTTTGGAAACATTTCTACAACCCAAGCCAAAATACTGTAACATATCTTTACCCAAAAGAGCCAATTCTTCTTGTGTTTCATTTCCAGTTAGTACAGCGACTGAAACTCTATTACGACGAATAATTCTTGGTATTTTTGAAAAATAATAATCAAAATGCTTAGCTGTATTATCACTACCTGTAGCGATAATAGCATCAATATCCGACATCCGCTCTACAAATTGTATTTTTTGTTCAAACTCCGATTCAATTGAAATTAAGAGAGCTACTATTTTTTTTATCAAAACAGAATCATCAGTACTGAGCTTGGCCTTGATAGTATGACCGGTAAGCATTACACATAGTAAATCATGAAAACCCACCATAGGGATATTGCCAGCCATCACAACACCTATTCTTTTATTTTCACTTACAGGTAATGGGTAGCGTTCTAACCATTTTTCTAAATTATCCTTACGCAACATAAAAACAATTCCCTCCAATGCTTTTTCTACATTATCTTCAGTAAACCATTTATTGTATACTTCTGCCTCTTTTTTCCAACGCGTCCTTTCATCTTCCGTAAGATTTTGAATACGATTTCCCAACTCAACAAAAACTTCAATTAATCTTCCTTTCGTCATTCTTTTATTTTATAATAAAAAATCCCACCAGAAACCAGTGGGATTTTCCTTCATCTTGTTAGTTAATTTTTATTTTAAAGAAGCTTTGATTGCTTCTACCGTTCTTTGTACGTTTGGCAAAATCACCTCTATAAGTGTTGGTGCGTATGGAAGAGGGAGATCTTTGTTCGTCACTCTATATACTGGCGCATCCAAATAATCGAACGCATGACGTTGAATATGGTAAGCAATCTCTGAAGAGATCGAAGCCAATGGCCATGTTTCTTCTAGAACTATAAGGCGATTGGTTTTTTTCACTGATTCAACAATTGTATGATAATCTATGGGACGTACACTTCTTAAATCTATAACTTCAACCGACACACCTTCTTTTTCCATTTCAGCAGCAGCAGCAAAAGCTACTTTCATCATTTTACCAAAAGAAACAAGTGTAACATCAGTTCCAACTTTTTTAACAGCAGCTATGCCAATTGGAATCAAGTATTCACCTTCTGGCACAGGACCTTTGTCGCCGTACATAACTTCAGACTCCATAAATATAACAGGGTCATTGTCACGAATAGCACTTTTCAAAAGACCTTTAGCGTCTTGAGGATCGCATGGTACAACTACTTTTAAGCCTGGTACATTGGCATACCAATTTTCAAAATTCTGAGAGTGTTGCGCTCCTAGCTGTCCAGCATTACCTGTAGGACCTCTAAATACAATAGG
Source organism: Cytophagales bacterium (assembly GCA_031416415.1). Taxonomy (GTDB): domain Bacteria; phylum Bacteroidota; class Bacteroidia; order Cytophagales; family Cytophagaceae; genus JANYCO01. Next base: position 21,248 of record JANOTP010000240.1, read on the forward strand.
AACTGAATATTGTCCACCAGACATGGTCATCATTTTGGCAGCACTATTTATAATTTGATCGATAGCAACCAACGAAAAATTGAAAGTCATAAACTCTATAATTGGTCTACAACCATTCATTGCCGCACCAATACCTATGCCTGCAAAACCCAATTCAGCAATTGGAGTATCTATAATACGGTCTGGTCCAAATTCATCCAACATTCCTTGGCTAACCTTGTAGGCACCATTATATTCAGCCACCTCTTCACCCATAAGGAAAATAGATTTATCCCTACGCATTTCTTCGTTCATAGCTTCTCGAAGGGCTTCTCTGTATTGTATCTCTCTCATTGTAAATTATTAATAATTGATTATCTCTATATGATATCTGCAGTAATTAAAGGGTAAAAATAAGAAATCAGATAGAATTCACAAAGAAATATTTATAATAGGTTAAATAACTGTAATTAAGCAACTTGCAAAATACAAAAACTATAAAAGTAAAAAATAGCCGTACTGACATTAAAAAGTACGACTATTTGATTTTATAATAATAACCTTAAAATAAAGATTTTTTCTTGTCGTCTGAGATTGTATCAATCAACCTTATTAATTCGCTGGTATCATAATCCATTTTTTCATACCCATCTTCTAAAGTCATTTTTACAGGAAGCGCAGTAGCAGCATCAGGTTGTTTTTCAATATATTTCTCAATTCGGTTAATTTTTCTCATTAAAAGTGTTTGACTGGCAAATATAAATTCCAGTAGCTCACGTTCTGACATTTTTCCTACTTTTTTCATGGCGTCTTTAAGATAAAGTGAATAATATATAAATCTAATAAATAAAAGTAAAGCAAGTGGTTAATTTACTTTTATTTATCCTTACGCAAATTCCAAATCAATAGTTTAATTCAAATTAGATTATTTCATAAAGCATATCCTATTTTTTAAATGAGATGGATTAATGATTAAAATTAACTTATTATACTATTTTCAAGAATTACTACTATGTTACAATATCAAATAATTTAACCAAATAATTAAGAATAGTAAAAAAAATAATAAAGTATTGAATTTTAATTAATTCACTACTTTATTAAAAAATAATAGCATCAACTCGTGTTTTATTGAAATTATAACAAAAAATAATGAGTAATAATGTAAATATTATTTGCATAGGAAAACAAAAATCCTCTGAGTTTTTCTTTTTTACATTTTAGATTTGTATCTATCAAAAATATTACGCTACATTTGTAAAATAAATAAGAAAAAATGCATCAAGTTAACTCCTATACAAAAAAATATACTTCTAGCTGTAAGAGCTATTGGGAAAGGGTTATAAGCTGAATATACTAAACTATCGATATTCAAAAAAGCCCGACTTCATTCTAGTTCGGGCTTTTTTTATAAAAAAAATACTTATGAAAAATTATTCGAAGAGTAACAAAACAAAACCATCCTATTCTAAAAAATGGAATATGA
>JANOTP010000241.1:0-2818 GCA_031416415.1 Cytophagales bacterium
ATAGATAGAAGTAGCTTTTTTCTCAACAGAAAGACAGATTTTAGTCATGCTCTCTACAGAAAGTATAGGATAGTCACCTGAAGCTGACTCTGCACTTAGCATTACAGCATCTGCTCCATCAATAATAGCGTTAGCAACGTCATTCGTTTCTGCTCTAGTAGGACGAGGATTAGAAATCATACTCTCCAACATTTGTGTAGCAACGATAACAGGAACTCCTGATTTGTTACATTTATTCACAATCATCTTTTGTAGCATAGGAACATCTTCCATAAGCATTTCTACACCAAGATCACCACGCGCAACCATTATAGCATCTGTTTCAGCTATAATAGAATCGATATTGTCAATTGCCTCTGGTTTTTCAATCTTAGCAATTACTTTTATGTCTTTTCCTGAATCGGCTATAATTTTCTTGATATCTCTCATATCTTCTGCTCTACGAACAAAAGAAAGTGCAATCCAATCAAGATCATTTGCGATACCAAAAATCAAATCTTCTCTATCTTTTACTGTAAGAGAAGGCTCTGATACATTTGTATCGGGGAGATTAATACCTTTTTTAGATTTAAGAATACCGCCGTATTTAATTTCGCAAGTCACTTCATCTTTTCCTTTGCCAACTACTTTTAATTCGATTTTACCATCGTCAATAAGTACACAGTCGCCAACGTTAAGATCTGTTGTAAGAGAAGCATATGAACTACTGATACGGTCTTTAGTACCGATCATTTTTTCTTTTTGAATTACGATTTTCGCACCAGATACTAGCTCTACACCGTTATTTTCTACTTCGTCTGTTCTGATTTTAGGTCCTTGTAAATCCTGTAGAAGAGAAATATTAGCTCCTTTTTCAGCATTTAGTTCTCTTACAAATTTTATAACTTGTGCATGGCCTTCGTGAGTACCATGAGAGAAATTAAGTCTAAATACATTAGCACCAGCCTGCGCCAACTGCCACAATTTTTCTTTCGTATTGGATGCCGGCCCTACCGTGGCAATAATCTTTGTTTTCTTCGTTTGCTCCATTTTTAAAAAATTAAATTGTCTTTTGATTTCAAATTTTCGGTTTCTATTACTTTTATATATTCAATACCACTTATATTTTTTAGCTTTTCCTTTATTTCAGAAACACTAAAACTACTGCTTTCGTCCTCTAACTGAATGAAATAATCATATTCTTTCAATTCCGGGATCAAAAACGGACTGGCAATATTAACAAATTCGCATGATTTATTCCTAATAAGTCTAAAATTACTATACTCTGTTTGATAAATATAATTTATTATGACTAATTGACCTTCGTGTAAGAAGTCGATGTTGATATCTTCTTGCTTCCTAAGTTCTATCTTCAACTCATTATTGATGGCCCAAGCGAGTTTATGCCCCTTCAATGAGGTAATCAGGCCGATTATCTCGAAATCAAAGTCATACTCTACTACCAGTTTAATGGGTTTCATACAGGAATTAAGTACCTAATATATGATGATTGTTATATTTTAAGTACCCAAATATAGAATTAATACAATACATTTGGAAATATATATTAGCAATTGGGGAAATTTATTAAAAAAAATAGTTGACAATAATAAATAATATACATTCCTTTGCATCCGTGTTTTACTAAAAATCAAATAAAATGTCAGAAATAGCACAAAAAGTTAAGAGTATTATTGTTGACAAACTCGGAGTAGAAGAGTCAGAAGTCACTGCAGAAGCTAGTTTTACAAATGATCTGGGTGCAGACTCTTTGGATACAGTTGAGTTGATAATGGAATTCGAAAAGGAGTTTAACATTTCAATTCCTGATGAGCAAGCAGAAAACATTCAAACTGTTGGCCAGGCTATTGCTTACCTGGAGCAAAACGTAAAATAATTTACTTTTTACTTCCCCAAAATTCTTTTATGAATTTAAAAAGAGTTGTTGTAACGGGACTAGGCGCACTTACACCTATAGGTAATACCATCCAAGAATACTGGACAGGATTATCTACAGGCGTTAGTGGAGCTGGTCTTATTACCAAATTTGATGCATCAAAACACAAAACTCGTTTTGCATGTGAGCTTAAAAATTTCAACGCCGAAGATTTCCTAGGCGATAGAAAAGAAGCTAGAAAAATGGATCCTTTCACACAATACGCTGTAGTGTGTGCAGAGCAAGCTATCCAAGATGCCAAAATCGATACAAACATTCAGAATCCTGATAGAATTGGGGTAATCTGGGGTGCTGGTATTGGTGGACTAAGAACATTTCACGATGAAATCTCTGCGTACGCCAAAGGTGATGGTACTCCAAGATTCAATCCATTCTTTATCCCTAAAATGATTGTAGATATTAGCGCTGGCTGGATTTCCATAAGAAATGGATACAGAGGACCTAATTTTTCTACTGTCTCTGCTTGTGCCTCCTCAAGTAATGCTTTAATAGACGCCTTCATGTATATCCGACTTGGAAAAGCCGATATAATCGTTGCAGGTGGCTCAGAAGCAGCTATCGTTGAGTCAGGAATAGGTGGATTTAATGCTTGTAGAGCTCTATCAGAAAGAAACGACGACCCAGCTACCGCTTCTAGACCATTCGATAAAAATCGTGACGGTTTTGTAATGGGTGAAGGAGCTGGAGCAATGATTCTTGAAGAATACGAGCATGCAAAGAAAAGAGGTGCCACTATTTATGCCGAAGTAATCGGTGGTGGATTATCTTCTGACGCTTACCATTTGACGGCTCCTCATCCTGAAGGACTAGGCGCTAAAAATGTAATGCTCAATGCACTTTCAGATTGCGATCTGAAACCTAGCGATATTGACTATATCAATG
>JANOTP010000242.1:0-6030 GCA_031416415.1 Cytophagales bacterium
AAAAAAACCAATCGATTTATATGAAAATAATTTCAAAGCGGTAACAGAGCGTAACAATTCTTTTTTAGCAACTACTGGAAACAAAGCAGGCAGCGGTATTTCCTTTACTCCTCCATACACTTTATTAATCGCCAATGTTAATAGTATTGAAGCTCCTATCAAAAGTTGTGCTGGCGCTACCTTAGCCAACCCTACCTCTTGTTCTTTATGTGGAGGAACTGTACCCACAAACACACCTCCTACTGTAACCCTAACTGGACCTACCAACAATAGCACTTTTATAGCTCCCGCAACAATAGTACTTTCAGCTAATGCAGCCGACGCAAATGGTACGGTAAGCAATGTCCAGTTTTATAACGGCACAACATTATTAGCAACAGATGCTACTGCACCCTATAGTTTTAGCTGGACAAACGTACCCACAGGAAACTATTCGATAACAGCAAAAGCTACTGATAATGCTGGAGCAATTACTACCTCTTCAATAGTTAGTATACTAGTAAATAGCCTTACGACTAATACTCCACCTATAGTGAGTCTTACTTCACCCGCAAACAATGCTACGTTTACAGCACCGGCTAGCATTTCTATTGCAGCCAATGCCTCAGACGCAAATGGTACAGTAAGTAATGTTCAATTTTATAACGGCTCCACTTTATTAGCTACAGACGCTACTGCACCATACAGTTTTAGCTGGACAAATGTAGCCACGGGAACTTATACAATTACAGCGAAGGCCACAGATAATGCAGGAGCAAGCACCACTTCGGCTTCAGTTACAATTTCGACAGGAACAGTTACTACTTCAGGAATCAATAGCGTAAATTGTGGCACTTCGGGTCAGGTTATTGCCTTACAATTAAGTAACGATATAATTATTAATGCAACACTTTCTTCGTGGTGGTTTACAGGGCCTGCTGGAAGTATTGCTGCAGTAGCAGGAACGGTAAATAAGGCAACGCTAACTACAGGCAACAACTTTGGAGGTGGAGATGTTTGTGTTGGCGTGAATTATAATGCCGCACCTTATTGGAAACAATATTGTAAAACAATTAATTTATGTAATGGAAAAAAAGCTTCTGACTGGGCTGAAGTAACAACCGCTTCACCTATACAAATATACCCAAACCCATCTGAAGAATCGTTTACTATATCTTCTTATGAAGGAGTTGAAACTGCCAAAGTGTATAATCTGATGGGAGAAGAGATATTGAAACTTGCCAGTCATACAAGTGATTTCGGAAAAGAACTAAAAGCAGGCACTTATATGCTTCACATAAATTATTCTTCTGGCAAAAAAGAAATAATAAAAATTGTAAAATTAAGATAATAATAATTAGTCAATAGGTCGTTAATCTTAAAAATATTAACGACCTATTATTTTATACCTTTATATCGTTTAATTAAATTATAATTTTGTTAGGACAGTTCTCTTTATTTCATTTTTTGAATCATCTATAAACATAAAAATATATGTTCCCTTTGGCAGATGACTAAGATCAAGAACTCCTTCCAAAATAGATTTTTGATACAGAATAATACCCTCCAAAGAAACTATAACTAACCGTTGATTATTCGTTCCTGTAATGTAAACTTCATTTATGAAAGGGTTTGGGTAGATAGCAACATTGAAATTTTTATCTAACTTTTTTATTTGAGAATAAGTTGTAGTACCGTCATTTTCTATAAATTTCATTCGTAAGTACACTATTCCTGCGTTCGACAATTTAGAATCTTTGCTCGACAAAGTATAACTTATCGCATCCTTATCAAATTCGTTTATTTGATCAAAAAATTTCCCATCATAAGAATATTCTAGAATTATTTTATTTAAATTTTTAGTGTCAACTAATTTCCAACTTACAAAATAATTTTCCTCGAAGGACTTAACATCAAATGAAATCAACTCAACCGGCAAGACAATACCACATGGACATACAGAAGGGCTACTCAATGTTGCTCCAACGCAGGGTTTAACTTTTGAAGAAACAGTAGCTGCTGTAATCATACTTAATGAGTAAGGTGGGATAAATGAAGTTCCACTACCGACTTTTGGACCAGTAGTAGCACTAAATAAATTATTCCTTTCTGTAACTGCTGTGAAATTATTTTGGTATAAATCTATTGGAGTATCAACGCCTACAAAAGCATTTCCTTCCACCAATATATCCGCTTCTATACCCGCACGTACACCATATTGACCATCGGGACTGTCAAATAAATTATTCACTACATGTACCTGACCAAAACGAACCCTGGGCATTCGCTCTACACAACCATCAGTCCAATAATTAAACATCATCGTCACTTTAAGCAATCCTCTATCAGTTGTTTTCGAATCGGAATTACCGATAAGATTACAAAATTGATGTTCAACGGAAGCATTTGAATAATGAAATTTAGTCCAAGTAACCGATATATAATTTGAACCGTTGACAATATCAAGATTTCCATCTTGTCCGTCACTTATATCACAATGGTCTATCCATACATTAGTAGAGTTTTGTATCGTCATACAGTCTACACCATCTACGTCCACTGCTCCTGGACCTTTTATAATCATATTTCGTATAATTACATTATCAGCATTCTTTACATCAAAACCCCCGTTTAGAGTAGCTCCTGGTAAACCAAAAATAGTCTTGTCAGATGAAACAACTACCCGCGTACCAACCCCAGCACCCAGAACACCTGATACATAAATTACTTTTGCCCCTGTAGAATTTGCTTGGGTCTGTAACGCAGAAAGCGTATTAACGGTTATGGAAGCTATAGCTCCACCCCCAGTAGTACCTCCGTTCTCAGCCGCCCAACCAACAGGCATACATTGATCTTGTGCTTGTGCCGACAACACAAAAATAACAAAAATAAATAATGCTATTGTTCGAATAGTATAGTTTACTATAGGGTGTACAAGGAAAGTTTTCATAAATAAGTAGGAGTAAGTCATAATTATAGAATCATCATAACCAATACAAAAGAGAATAGGAAAAGTAACGAAAAAGGACGGGAACAGTAATTCAACTATTATATTACTGCCTTAAAAATAAAATTTTTATAATGCACTATTCCAATTCATTGAAATAGATGGTTATAAGCAACTATAATTAATTGGACGACTATTTATTAATAATATAATTTTCAAGATAACTAACTGCATCAAATTTAAGCAGAAAAAAACAACTATGACATTAGCACATGATAAAAAAATTGAAGACAGCTTAACTATACTATTTTTTCTTTTTTAGCTTCTTCTAATAATTTGTTTTTTTCTATAGGCACAACCCCTACTTGCTCGCATACTAAGCCACCAGCTAAGTTAGAAAGCGCTGCAATAGTTTTTGCAGGCAGGCCAAGTGCCAAACACAAAGCCGCTGTACTCACTACTGTATCGCCGGCACCTGAAACATCTGAAATCTTACGAATATGTGCAGGAAGATGAATCTTTTCTTGCTCTCGTTGAATATATACTCCATTTTCTGAAAGAGTTATCAATACTGCATCCAATTGCATTTGATCTTTCAATTGCTGAACTGCATTTTCAATATCTTTCAATTCATTAAGGTCTGAATCTATTTTCAATCCCTCCTTCATTTCTTTTTTATTAGGCTTAAACAAAGATGCTCCAGCATAATGTAAAAAATTTCTTTTCTTTGGATCTACAATGGTAGGAATATTTTTTTCTTTCGCCTTTTTAATAACTGCAGCAATTACCTCCGCATTTAAAACCCCTTTGTCGTAATCTTCGAAAATTACTACGTCAGCAGTAGACAATAAAAGTTCTATTTGTTCTAGTAATTTCTTCTTTTCATTATTTGTTATTTCCTTATCTGTTTCTTGGTCTACTCTCAACATATGATGAGAGCCAGAAATAACACGGTGTTTAATAGTAGTAATTCTTTCTTCACTTAATACAATCCCTTCCTTACTTAATTTATTTTCTTCTAATAATTTAAGGAAACTATTACCATCCAAATCGTTACCAATAACAGAACAAAGCACGGGCTTAGCCCCAAGCGCTTGTACATTCAATGCAACGTTTGCCGCTCCACCAAGTCTCGATTCTCTTTTTTGTACATTCAAAATTGGGACTGGCGCCTCAGGAGAAATACGTTCTACTTTTCCCCATAAATAAGAATCAATCATCACGTCTCCAATCACCAATACTTTCAGGTTATTAAAGGCATTAAAAATTTCATCAAGGGAAGTGTAAGATTGTTTTTGCATGGTATTTTTTTCAATCCAAAAATAGTGTTGGGACGCATTATCCTGCGCCCCAACAAATAATGATTATTGCAGTTTTGCTAATGTTTCTTTTATTCTTCTCATTGCTTCAACAAGATTTTCATCTGATGCAGCAAAAGAAATACGAATACATTGCGGAGCACCAAAAGCGTCTCCGCCTACAGTAGCTACAAATGCTTCGTTTAGAAGGAACATAGACAAGTCACTTGCCTTTTCTATTTTAACTCCATTAAATGATTTTCCTAAATAATAACTGATATCAGGGAAAGCATAAAATGCACCTTGTGGAATATTATATTTTACTCCTGGAATATCTTTCATAAGACCTAATACAAGATCTCTTCTTCTTTTGTATGCAACTGCCATTTCAACAGCAGCAGTGTTATCTCCAGTAATAGCAGCAAACGCAGCCTTCTGAGCAATAGAACAAGTACCAGACGTAACTTGTCCTTGTACTTTATCACACGCAGCAGCAATCCATTTTGGAGCGGCAATATAACCAACTCTCCATCCTGTCATAGCATACCCTTTCGAGAAGCCATTTACCGTTACTGTTCTGTCTTTTGCTTGAGGAAGACTTCCAATAGAGAAATTTTTACCCTCAAAATTTATGTACTCATATATCTCATCAGCTATGATGAATACATTTTCATGTTTTGCCACTACATCGGCAATCGCAGTAAGTTCTTTTTCGCTGAATACAGATCCTGTAGGATTGCATGGGCTAGAATACATTATTGCTTTTGTTTTTGGAGTAATAGCCGCTGCTAACTGCTCAGCCGTTACTTTGAAGTCGTTTTCAATAGTACCAGTGATAATAACTGGAGTACCTTCTGCCAATTTCACCATCTCTACATAACTCACCCAGTAAGGAGCGAAGATAATTACTTCATCGCCTTTATTTACTAAACAAAGTAATGCATTTACAAGAGATTGTTTAGCACCTGTAGATACAACAACGTTTTCTGCGGTTACATCTAATCCGTTTTCACGTTTTAGTTTTTCAGCAATACCATTTCTTAGTTCTGGATAACCAGGTACTGGAGAATAGAAAGAAAACCCATCATCGATTGCCTTCTTAGCAGCATCCTTAATGTGTTGAGGTGTTTGAAAATCTGGTTCGCCTACACTGAGGCTAATTACTTTGTGACCAAGTGCAGCAAGTTCTCTTGCTTTTTTTGTCATGGCCAAAGTTTCAGATTCAGACAATGCGTTCAGTCTGTCCGATACGGGATTTTTTACTAATACAGTTGACATCTTTATAGTTTGAATTTCAGTTTTTTGCGGGGGTAAAGTTACAAAATTTGTAGCTGATTTATTCAAATAAAAAACGATATCTATACATTCAATCACTAATTATTTGATTTCCAGTTTAAAAGATTTATTTTATGTCGTTTTAAGCTACTTTAGGCGATTTGTCCGGCATTCTCTATATTTGAAAACCCAATCTTTGATTGTACGTAATAGACTACACTCTTTTAAAGTATTTATGTCTGATAGCACTACTGAAAAACAACGCGTAAACATTAAAAATGAAAATAATCCTTGGAAAAGATGGGGACCTTATCTAACAGAACGCCAATGGGGAACTGTCAGGGAAGATTATAGCCCCTATGGATCTTCTTGGGATTTCGTAACACACGATATGGCTCGTAGTAAAGCCTATCGTTGGGGAGAATATGTAATTGGCGTATTCACAGACAATAAATCATTTCTTTGTTTCGCTTGGGCATTTTGTAATGTAAAAGATCCAATATTAAAACAACGCCTCTATGGTCTTGGTGG
>JANOTP010000243.1:0-5247 GCA_031416415.1 Cytophagales bacterium
TTTACCTGTCAAATAAAAATCGGCGGAAGAATAAGGGTTATGAAAAATAAAAAAAGATATTTCCAAAAGTAGTGTTTTTTTTTAATTCCAATTATTATAGTAGAAGTGATACAAATGTAGGTGTTTCATAGCATTAGGGGATACAGCACGGAGTAGGCGGCAACGCCTTTTTTTTATGCTCAATCCTATCGAAACGAGTCACCATTGTATCAAATCGATACACGTTTGACTCGTTTCGATACACCGTTGTATCAAATCGACTCAAACGTCACTCTTTTTGATCCATCGTTCTATCAAATTAATAGACCTTTCTGTATCAGCGATACAACGATGTATCGATTTGATAGACAAGTGTCTCGTTTGCATAGACTGTTGTATCGATTTGATAGGATGGTGTATCGAAACACTACCGCAGTCGCTTCGCGTCTCGCGAGTGACGGCTATTTTGTCAGTCCTCTGGACGTTTAATAAAACCTACAGTAAATATAAACAACAAATGTAATAACTTTAATAATATTCATCAATTTCTAAAAGTGATAATTGATTAGCGCTGCTGTAGGGATTTCAACTTAGGGTCCAAGCGAAAATACCATTTATGCTTCGTCACACGTCCAGAGGACTTAGAGATAGCCGTCACTCGGGAGACGCGACGCGACTGCTGAGGCATCGGGTCACTGACAAAGCCTACAGAAGGAATACAATTACATTAAGAATGTTATTTTTATAATACAACTGCTAAAACAATTTATTTTAAGAATTGATATTTTTAAATAATTGGTTATCATGTAATTGTACTTGTAAATATATATTTTTGAACTCCCGCGAATAATCTTAACTTTGCGTATTCTATTAAAACTAACAAGTTTAAAAAAATGGCTTATAACTTATTAAAAGGTAAAAGAGGAATCATATTCGGCGCATTAGACGAAAATTCTATCGCATGGAAAGTAGCATTGAAAGCACACGAAGAAGGTGCTCAGTTTGTATTGACAAACGCTCCCATTGCTATGCGTATGGGTGAAATAAATAAATTGGCTGAGAAAACCAATTCTCAGATAGTACCAGCAGATGCTACTTCTCTAGAAGATTTAGATAATCTTGTAACTAAATCAGTTGAAATACTAGGTGGTAAATTAGATTTTATTCTACACTCAATAGGAATGAGTCCTAACGTTAGAAAAAACAAAGAGTATGGCGATCTAAACTACGAGTGGTTTTTGAAAACCTTAGATATCTCTGCACTTTCTTTTCATAAAGTAATGCAGGTAACAGAGAAAAAAGACGCCATGAACGAATGGGGTTCTATTCTTGCCCTTACTTATATTGCTGCGCAAAGAACACTTCCAGATTATTCTGATATGGCTCAAGCTAAAGCTGCTTTAGAATCTATCGCTAGAAGTTATGGTTACCGTTATGGTAAATTGAAAAAAGTAAGAGTAAATACAATTTCTCAATCTCCTACTGCTACTACTGCTGGTAAAGGAATTGCTGGTTTCGGTGGGTTTATGGAGTTTGCAGATAAAATGTCTCCACTTGGAAATGCTAACGCAGAAGAATGTGCGAATTATTGCATATCAATGTTCTCAGATCTTACTCGCAAAGTAACCATGCAAAACTTAATGCACGACGGTGGTTTCTCTACTACTGGAATGACAGAAGATGTATTGGCTAAGTTTAACTAGTGGGTTGTAAAATAATATAACTAATAAAAATCCCGTTCTGATTCAGATCGGGATTTTTTATAATTATTAAATGAGTAAAGATTCGTTTTCAGACAAGCTAAAAAAACAAGCTCAACAAAGTCTTGCACCTTATTTATATAAGAGAGCTTATACGCGTGCACTTTTTTCAGTGGTTGGTTTGGCAGTACAAGAATGTAGGGTTTGTTTTTCTCAGTTTTTTACTTGGCGAAATCCAATACTCTCTTTTTGTAGAGCTGTAAAATATTTACTACATGGTGTATTAAGATTGTTAACAGGTAGAAGTATCCGAGTGAGCTATGGATACAAGGCTGAAGACCGTTTGATTGAATCGTTGTTAAAGCCTATTATTACAGAAAAAGGTTTTTATGTAGAGGTTGGTTGTAACGAACCTTTGTTTGCGTCCAATACTTTTCTTTTTTACAGACGGGGATGGAGAGGTATATGCATAGATCCAAACGAGCGATTGATAAAAAAACATAAAAGAATACGACCCCATGATCAAGCATTTTGTGGTTTAGTTTCTGATAAAGAAGAAGAGGTGGAGTATGTTGAGCTTGACAACGAAGGTTTATCAACTGCTGATCTCGGGCATTTGCAAAATGCATTAGAATCAGGACAAAATGTCAGGGCAAAAAGAAAACTTAAATCCCTACGACTTACTACTATTTTAGATCAACTAAAAGCCCCAGCGTTTTTTGATTTTCTTTCTGTAGATGCAGAAGGAAATGATATGAAAGTCTTGTTGTCATTGGATTTTGAAAAGTATCAGCCAAAATTAATTATTGTAGAAGCAGATGATTTTGATCCTTCTAATCCCAAAGGAAATGATATTTATAACTTCCTTTTATCAAAGAGATATTTTTTTCACGGAAGCATCCTTACAAATTTGTATTTTTTGAAAGACAAAAAAGAAATATTTAGTTAAAAGTCTAGCCCAAGAAAAATACTTTTAAATCTAAAATTATCTAGTTAAAAGCTCTTATTTCACGGGTACAAACAAAGGTCTTAAACTATCCGATTTAATATTTTGTGTATGTTTTTCACGGAAGCTCATTTTTTTCTTTGGCGTTTCTTTGGGTAGAGAAGCAGTGTCGGGTTTTATTTTGGGTTCTTCTCCTAAAGTTACTGGAGTTGGGTTTTTAACCACATCGCCAACAGTAGAAGTAGGGTTTTCCGTACTATTGTTATGCTCTAGTTTATCGTTTCCTGTTCCTGTTTCCTTAGTATTATTTTCTTCTACTTGTTGCTTGTTCCTATTTCCTGTTTCCTTATTTGTATCTTCTCTTTTCTCTGCTTCGGTTTCCTTATTATCGTTCAGTTCCCCGTCTTGTGTTCCCTTATTTCTTCCGTCCTGTTCCTTGTTAACTGTTCCTGTTTTCTCTTGTTGTTTAGTGTTTTTGAAATAAAGAAAAAGGCCCATAGCAGAAATTAAAAGAAGTAGTAACAATAAAAGAGTGGTAGTTTTTTTTGTAAAAAAACGTGTAGGTTTTTTTTGTTCTGAATAAGACGTACGGATCTTATCCCACATTTCTGTGGGTGGTTCTATGGAGGCTTCCTGAAAAGCGTCCTGGTAGAATGAGTCCAGTTGGTCTATATTTTCAGTATATTTTTCCTGCATGAACAGTGTTATTCTTTTTGTGTATTTCGATTAGCATTTCTCTGGCTTTTGCCAGTTGCCCTCTTGATGCCCCCTCTGTTATATTCAATAATTCGGCTATTTCTTTATGAGAATAGCCTTCTAGTACGGAAAGATTGAAAACAAGTTTTTTCCCTTCTGGTAATAGATTAATGAATTTTATCAACTCCTCGTATAGAATAGCACTGTGAGCGGATTCCTGAGTCTCGCTTAGTTCCAAGACGCTGTCCAAGTCCAAAACGCTTCCGAAGCGCTTACTTTTTCTATACTCACTTATTAGGTAGTTGACTGTTATTCTTTTAGCCCAGCCTTCAAAAGAGCCATCTGCTTTAAATTTGTCAAGGTTTTGAAAAATTTTAACAAAAGAGTCTTGTAGCCAATCTTCTGCTTCTTGCCTGTTTTTGGTATAGCGCAAACAAATGGCAAACAGTTTTCCTGCAAGCAGCTTGTATAGCTCCTTTTGTGCAGCAGGATCGTCTGCAAGGCATTTTTGTATGAGGTTGGTAAAAGGCAAAATGATAATAAGTAAAGACGAATATACGAAAAAAGCTGGAATTAGTAGTTTCTAAAATAAGAGAATCGATAGGTTAGAAATTTGGTCATTATTTAGTAGCTTGTATAACGGTATGAGTTGAATAGTTTTATTTATTCTTTTAATATTTCTAAAATTAAAATAATGTATAATTTTTTATGATTAGGGAAGCGTTTTGGATGGGAAGTGAGTCTTGTAGGAAATTATACTTTAACTTTACTTCTATGAAGAAAATAATATTTTTAGTTCTGTTTGGTCTTTTGCTATTTAGTACGTCTTATGCTCAAGTCAACATCTCAAATGTTTCAACAAACACTTCTATCACTACTTGTGCTGCACCATTACAATTTACATTGGAGATAGTTAATAATTCGGGAGTAGATATTTCGAATTTCTCAAGACAGCTTTCTTTACCTTTAGGTTTTAATTTTACTTGGGCTAGTTTGCCTGTTGGAGTTGTACTTTCTAAATCTACAAGTAATATTCTATTGGTAGATGTTAGCAATTTAGTAGATGCTCAGCCTATACAGATAAGCTATTCTATAGAAGCAGGCTGCAGTGCATTAAATCCTATTAATTCACAACAAATAGCCATTGCTAATCAAGCTGGAGATAATATAGTAACAAATACTTCATTTAATGTAGTAACTGGGAACAACGGAGAATTAATTCGCGATCTTAGTTTCGCGAAAGTTAATGGTTTAGATTCTCCATTGTGGTCACATCAAGCTCAGACAGGTCAAACGTTTACACGAAGCTATAGATTAATTAATAATAGTGCGAGTGTATACAATGGATATATAAACTATAGCACAAATTTTCAAAGTGCTCTTCAATTAGTTGATGTAAGTGTTACTTATAATAATGGTTCATCAGTAACAGTAAGTTTTGGTCCAACATCTGCTGCATTAGGAAATTTTTCTAATTCTATAAAAATCAATAATCTCGCAGTAGGTAATGATATAATTGTAACAGAAACGTTAGAGGTTATAAATTGTCTTGATGGTGCAGGTGAATCAAGATTAAAATTATCTTCGGGCTGTTTTTTTGGAGAAGAATGTACTGTTTTGTTTGATCAGTCTCTTCCTAGTTTAGATTTTTCAACTGTATTGAGAGTATCTGGAGAAGCACTTTTGAATATTACGGATAATAATAGCCCTTTTGATATTTGTTTTGATAATATTGCACATTCTAGAACCATTACATATACTAATAATGGCACTGCTCCTGCGAGAAATATTTTATTTGCATTAAATGAGTCAGAGCTTTTTCATCAAAATACAAGCTTTACTATGATCCCAGTTAATAGTTTTAAAATAACTATTCAAAGAAATTCTGGAACAACTATTTTTCAAGGGGCAGCACAATTAGCTTCT
>JANOTP010000244.1:0-10949 GCA_031416415.1 Cytophagales bacterium
TTTATACGCAAATCGACAATCAATTTCACGTATCAAAAATACTAAGGATCGATAAATTTTTACAAACCTACCATTGCTGCGCCTATCAACCGTTGGACCAGAAACCAGAAATAAATGATATTGCTAATCTTAAAATCTCCATTGGACATTTTCCTTTAGCAGGATTCCCTGATGGTATATTGCTTTCCAATCAAGCGGTGCACCACGATGAACTAGACGGTTATCTACATTATCTAACCATGACCGATTTCGCTGGTTATCTACAACTAACGAAACAAGATTCCGCAAAAGTTATAGCGCTTGCAAACGAGCTGTATACTAAAGCCTACTATCTTTCCGATGAAAAAAAATACGAAGAAGCTATTGAACTTTATACGCAGGCATTCGAAACATTCCCTCTTTTTTTTGAAGCGATAGACAATCGTGCTTTTACAAAAATGGATTTAGGTCACTGGCAAAGTGCTCTCAACGATTTTAGACTTTCTCTCTATATAAATCCAAGAAGTGTACTGGCTGAATTTTCTATTGGAGAATGTTTTTTAAATATGAAAGAATACGAATCTGCTAAAGCACAATTTGAAAGAGCCTTACAAATAGATCCAAACGATCGACTTTCAAATGAGTTTTTAGCAAAAACAGTGGCCTTGATGAATACATAGTTAAACGCTCATTCTTAAAGTATACAATTATGAACACCATTTTACTCTCTAGAAATCCAGGAAAAGAATTTTCTGAAGCATTAAAATTATCCTTACAAAAAGCTGCTTTAGACGAATCTAATATTAATAAACTAGTTATTGGTGAAGGGTCGGATGTACTCGAAGCATTATTAATCCCAAATTCAAAAACCTTTGCGGACATAATGAAAAAAATTATTGCCTCTAAACCTCAACGTTCTGAATATACTCTTGAGGACGAATCGTTAATGGCTCAATTTGGATTAAGTCTTATGGAAGTGGCATTTAGCAACGGCCAAAGAACAATTGTTTTTTGCCAGAAAGGCAATTCTAACTTTCCAGAAAACATTCGTTTTGCTTTAATCGATCAAAGTACTTATGAAAAAATTTCATAAGAAGTAGTAATTAAGATTTTAGTATAGCGAATAAATAATGCCGCATTCATTACAACAATTGTTCTTTATCTTTTAATAATTTTAAACGCAAGGTCTCTTCCTTCTTTTTGTATTATCGCTAAGTTTATCCAACACAATGCAAATTGTTCTAGCAACGTAATTTTATCGTTTCCGCCAAAGTGGTAAACATTTTCAAACCCAATTTCTTTTGCCAATGCTGTTACAACTTTTTTTCCTTTTTCACTACTACCTGCGGTATACATATCAATGCCTATTCCCTTGTATACTGGGTTTTCTATATTTTCATACCCAGTAGTGTTAAAACATTTAATAACCTCCGTCGTATTACAATTCGCCAAAATAGCCTCCGTCGTATTTGAAAAGCCATCAGGCTTTATAAATACAGCATTCATAGTATCAACGATAATCTTTCCTGAAACATCTCCCAATAATTTTGCTGTTTCTCCAGCAAATTGGGCAGGAACGGAAATGATTATGACCTCTGCCTTTTTTACTGCTTCATCAATCAAATGGGCTGAAATATTTTTTGAATAGTTCAACAACTCTTTCCCTTTAAATTCAGAAGGATTTCTCACTCCCAAATAAATTTGATGGTGAGCATCGGCAAAACGTTTTGCCAATGCTCCACCTACATTACCAGTGCCTATAATAGCGATGTACATAGTAGTTTGATTTTAATATTACTCAGAACAAAAATTAAGTAAAGTTTTACTAACGAGATTAATAATTATAACGCATATTTAAAAACAGTACCAACAAAATCTTCCAAACTAGTTTTTGTTGTTGAAACAGGTGTTCTTTCTGAAACGTTTAATAAACCAGCATTAATTCCTTTGTACATATTGTTAAAACCATCCGCTACACTTTCAGAAATACCATACTCTAACAATGCTTTTTTATTGTCCTCATACGAAAACTCAACATAAGGCAATTCTGGTTTTCCGATTATGTTACC
Source organism: Cytophagales bacterium (assembly GCA_031416415.1). Lineage (GTDB taxonomy): Bacteria > Bacteroidota > Bacteroidia > Cytophagales > Cytophagaceae > JANYCO01. The sequence goes on from JANOTP010000244.1 coordinate 2,049, forward strand.
GATAATGGCTGCTATTTCAGAATGGTTATAATGTCTATCTCCCAAAAGATCAACAAACGACTTACCCTTAAAATCTAAAGCGGCGAGTTTACTGGCTGCGAAATCAGAAATATCTTGAGTAGCTATTACGCCCATTTTTAAATCACTCTTTATTGGCGTACCTATAATGCCCATGTTTTTTATAAGTCCAATTTGATTAAATAGATTTTCCATAAAATACGATGCCCTAATACTGATAACATTTACGTCCTCTGGCAATTTATTTAAACGGCGTTCTTGTCTTCCTACTCCAGCAATAACTCCTGTATTTTCAATATCCTGTGCTCCTTGAGAAGAAATAAAAACTATGTTTTTTACTCCAGAACTTTTAATTGCGGTTATTTGTGCCTCTCCCATTTCGTCTTGGTACTCAACAATGTCTTTAGCTTGAAGATTTGTTGGGATGATTAAAAATACTGCTTCTGCACCTTTAAAAGCATTGCTTAAAAAAGCAGCATCGTGTAAATCTCCTACCTCCACTATGGCTCCGAGTTTTTTAAGCGCTTCAAGTTTTTCCACGTTGCGTGCTATTACTTTTACTTTTTTGCCTTGTGCTAATAAATTAGCGGCTGTTTTTGAACCGATATTTCCGGTTGCTCCAGTTAGTACAATCATATTTTTTAGTTTTGAGTTTCTGTTTTATTTTATTAGTTTTGTAAAGAAACTAATAATTGTTACAAATAGTAACTATTGTAAAAAATAAAGTAGTAACGTTAATGTAACCAATATGAAAAAGGAAGAATATCAATGCCCTGTTACAGCTACCTTAAGCATAATTGGAGGAAGGTGGAAGCCAATTGTCATTTGGGCGCTCTTCAATGGAGGAAAACGTTTTGGACAATTAGATGCTATAATTGAAGGAATAAGCAGAAAAGTATTAACCGAACAATTAAAAGAATTGGAGGCTCACGGTTTAATAACAAGAACGGTCTTTAAAGAAACTCCTCCAAAGGTAGTTTATGAACTAAGTGCTAAAGGTAAATCTTTGAAACCTGTTATGAAAGCTATGTGCAACTGGGGAACCGAACATGTGCTCAATAGTAAATAATAATAGAGATGAGTCTTTATAGAACTACTTATTAATCTCTTGAATCTTTCTAACAACATTTACCACCAATTTCCTTGGTAAAATTCGATTAAAATTTGCCATTATATAATTCAATACTCCATGAATAACTGTCATTTTATTTTTCATCATCGCTTTGTATCCAAACTCCGCAACCTCTTTTGAGGTAGGTAATTTTTTTCCTTTTACCAAACTACTTTCACCCATAGCGGCGGCGGCTTGAAATCCACTTTCTGTAGCACCAGGACAAAGACATGTTATAGTTACTCCTGTACCTTGAAGTTCATTATACATCGCTTCACTTAAAAACAACACATAACTTTTAGTAGCAAAATATGCTGCCATCAAAGGTCCTGGCTGAAAAGCTGCTGTGGACGCTACATTTACTACTTTTCCAGATTTCCGTTTTACCATATCAGGAAGAAACAAATGGCACATTTTAGTTAGAGATTTTATATTCAAATCCAGCATTTGTTCTGTTTTATTCCAATCGCTTTCTACAAAAAAACCGAAATCACCAAACCCTGCATTATTTATTAAATAATCTATTTGAATGTTTTCCGCTTTACATACATCGTAAACCCTTTGGACATCCTCCATTTTACTCAGGTCTGCAATAATTACTTTTACTACAATGCCGTACATTTTTTTCAGCTCTTCAGCTAATGTGTTGAGCTTACCCTCGCTTCTAGCTACTAAAACTAAATTGTTTTTCTCGGCTGCAAATATTTTAGCAAACTCAAGTCCAATGCCTGATGATGCTCCTGTAATTAAGGCTGTTTTCATAATCTGTTTTTTTAAATATAAACAATGGAAAATAATGGTTACTCTAATTTCTTACTCTTCTTTTTCAACTAGACTAAGCCATTCTTTAATAATATTTTTTAACGCTTTTTCTTTAGTTTTAACATCTTCCATATCTTTAAAAATGATTGTTCTTCTACCATCTTTATACTCTCCCTCTAATAATCCTGATGTGTCGTTTACCTTTGCGCCTGTTGGAAAAACAAGCATAATCCTACCTTTAAAGAGATTGAAAACAGCTATCTCTCTTTTATATTCTTTAGGATTGAACGGTTTCATTTTTCCGGTGTAAAAAAAACTTGGGTTATTCCATTTTATTCTTTCACCAATTTCTTTGTCCGTACTTAGTATAGTCTGCCTAATTGTTTCAATAATTTTACTTAAAGCTATATCAAGCTTTTTAATATGCTCCGTTACTCCTTTTGAATCGTTTATGTCTTCCTGTTTTCCCATACTATTTTTTATTTTTTCTAAACATTAAACCTTTTGCTTCTAGTACGATGAGTAGTTTCGGTATAGAACTTTTTCCCATTCCATGTAATTCTAAAAGTTCCGCTTCAGTATAGTTAGACAATTGTTTCAAATTGGTTATTCCTACATTTTCAAGTGCCCTTCTGGCCGGCGCTGACAACACGGAAAGAAAACCTTCTTTCGGTTTGCGTTCTTGTTCGCAAATAGGACAAGTAGGACAATCACTAGTTTTATAATAACTGTGTCCATTCTTACACTTTCGCAAATTTTTGGCTGCTGCTTTTTCTATATTTTCTTTTACTCTGAACGTTACAATTTTAGCTACAAGTGCAAGAGGGAGTGGTTTATCAAGAGGAAATTGAACAGATCCTTTTGCGCCTTTATAAACGGATAATTCTTTTTTAAACGTTTCTATTCCTGAAGGAGCAGGATAAAATCCAATATGTTTTTGGTAAGCTGCAAAGTGCACAAGATTACCCATTAATGTAAAAGTTGGCATTCCATAATTAATGGTTTCTTTCGCATCTGGTGCTGCTTTTTTTATTGCTGTACGCAGGTTTTCTAAAAGAGCTTGTGTCTCTTTTGGAAAACCTGCGATATACTCATCAATTCCGCTGACTTTATTCATAAATACTAATCTAATAAATTTGATTCGATTTTTTATTTATTAGCAAACACTTTTATACCTCTTTAGTAGTTGCCAAATTCTTTGGCTTAAAAATAATAATTGTCAAGATTCCCCAAACCGTTATTAGAAATCCCATATAATTTACGCTGTTTTTATCTGCCATATCTGCTGTAAATGCAATGTCGATAGTGGAATGAAAAACTGCACAAATTAAAATACTAGCTCTAGATGAATTATATAACCACGTCAATAAAATACTACCCGTCAATAAACTAAAAACCCAACCACAAATCCCTGCAAAATCCATTGAAGTATAGCCTTCTCTATAAAAAAACAAAGGTAAATGCCATAATGCCCAAAATAATGTAAGGACAATACTTGCCATCAAGGCCGTCAATTTATTTTGTAATCGAGGCAATGCAAAACCACGCCAACCGATCTCCTCTCCAAAACCAAAAAAAATTAAATTATATATGAAAAAAGTTAATAACGTAAATTGAGGAAATTCTTTTGATTGTAATAATCCAGAAAGATTCAATTCCGTTTTAGTACTAATAACATAACTCATAAGTGATGCAAGAAGTGCAAGTACAAATGGACTGAACAATGCGATTGCCAAATATAAAACTGGTTTGACTTGAACACATTTTACTAAAAGTATTTTAACACCTTCCTTTTTTACGAAGATCCAAGTAGTCAACAAAGAGGCGATTAAAGGTCCTAGTCCACCGATAGCGTGTTGAAAGGGTAAAGTTGGTAAATTGTTTATTCCAAAAACAGGACCATATAAAGGCAACCAAACAATCCATGAGATTAGGTAAGCAAGACTAAAATAAACGAATAGCGGTTTCATCATTTCTTTTAATAAATATTTTTGATCGCTAGTCCGTGATAGTATCTTTCACAATACGAATGTTGCAACGAAGTATCAATCTACCTATTTCAACTTAGATTCCTTTACAAATAATAAATCGTTGAGAAGTAGTTATTTTAAATGGTTCTAGAGAACATTACAATGCTCTAAAGCACCCTCTTTACAGCATCATTTTTTTTCAAAAAGCCTCAGTAGAGTGATGCACCCGTTAGATTCCCTATTCTAAAAATCTCCCATATCTAATGGGTTTTCCCAGATTTTACCATGGTTAAAATCAAACATTTTACTTGGTATTGTTTGCTTGAGCTCTTGTAAAATAAACCCTTCCAACAAATATTCTTCTTCTTTTGGATCGTACTTAAAATCATGCTTTTTATAAAAATCTGACTGTATGCGTTTTTCTATCTCTTTACTTGTTTCATATACATCTAGATCGTTGCTTTCAACCTCCTCTGTAGAGGCATATTCTTTATACAAATAAAGCGGTTCGGCTCTCCAATAAACCATTAACGCAGTGCCCTTATCACACTTAGGGTTTTCTATAATCCATCTAAATGCTTTTTCTCCCCCTGATCGATTGTGATAAAATGCAAACAATTGAATTTCTTCTGCTAATGTTAATTTCTTTAAATCCTCGATTTCACAAGAATCAAAAAGACTCACAACGTAATCTAGTTGCTGTTGGGTTAGTTTCTTTTGGCTCATATTAATTTAGCGTAATACTTCAAACCACTATTAAAAAGTTTTTTTTATTTACCGCACATACTTATCGTATTCTTTATTCTCCCAAGCCAAAAGAAGCTTCTCCACTTCTTTTGTTTTCACAACATTATTTTCAGGAGTTTTAATATAGTCTACTAATAACTTCAAAGCATACTCATTAAATTCCTCTTTTCCTGTAAGCGAGGCTTTAGCCAAACTGGTCATGTAAATTCCAAACAATAATACATTTTCTCCTTTGCAAATTTTCATTAAATTGGCATTTATGACAAATGTATAATTAGGTGTTTTCTCCATCCAAGCTAAAATAACTGCTCTAGATTTTTGAACTTCTACTTCACGAAGTTGTTTTGACAAAACATAATCCGCCAATTGATCTATACAGATTTCTGCATCATTGATTTCTTGTTTTGAACCTAGTTTAATTGTTTGGCACTGCTCTGCAAGCTGCGAATAAATAGGCGTGGTAAGAACTACCATCAAAATAACTACTACAAACTTTTTCATTGGTTGCTTTTAAACCTATTTAATAAACCTGTCTTATCTTAATAAATCTTGGGTGATAATAGGGGCTGTCGAATGTATCATAGTGTACGCCATGAGAAGCAGAATGTACAAACCTAAGTTTCTCTCCCTTTTTATTTACCAAAATTGCTACATGGTGTACTTTTTTATCGTTAAGATCATATCCTTGAAAAAAAATCAAGTCCCCTGCTTTAGCTTCTGAGATAGAAACTTCATTGCCAATCTCAGCTTGCTCATGCGCAGAATAAGGAAGATATATGCCATGCTCTCTAAAACAATAAAAGGTAAAACCAGAACAATCAAAACCCTCTGGTGATCTTCCTGGAGATAAATAAGGCTTGCCGATTAATTTATCAGCAAACTGAAGAAGACTATCCAAATGAAAATTTTTCTTAGGAGTAGTGTCATTTTCATAATCATATACTTTGTTGTAATGATAACGTGATTCCTCCTGTGCGCTACAAACAGAAAATAACAAACAAAAGAATGGCAACAATGTGAATGCTCTTTTTTTCATAGCTCACCTTATTATTTTGAAAGTAAATATAGATCATTTATCATATTAAAAAGATATTTTACGGAGTTGTCATTCCCTTTAGGAATGTTTAAAACCATTTCAGATTTTATTGTATTCCCTTTTGGTTTTGACTGTGTAAAATTCAATATCTCTACATTTTTACGACCATAGGTTAACATATCCATCTTTCTATTTTCTTCTGTCATATTTGGAAAGCGTTCAAGTATTTTTTTTATATCTACAAAAACATTTGCGGTATTAACTTTCAGCCTTTTTAAATGTTCTTTCGACAATCCTTTTTCTACTTTGCCTTTTAGTATTATCTCTAGCTGTTGTTGTGTATTACAAATAAAAACAATTCCTTCTTTTTGCAATAAATATAATTTGAATGGACTTCCGGAATACAAAGAAGATTCATAATAACCTTCTTCCTTTTTAACACATAAACCTGTTTTATAAAACATACCTAATATTTTTTCTGTCATGATAACATCTTCGGTAGAATACATAAAAACAAATTCTGGAAATGTCTCATTCTTCATTTTTTTAATCTCAGTATAATTGTACAATGAATCGTACTCGTAAGTAGAATAGGGAACTTCTGTAGTTACCAAATTCGTAACAGCAAAAATACCGTCTCCTTTAAATAGTTTACCTATTGCTTCTTCATCAATCATAAGCGCATACAAATCAATAATATCAGATGAAATATTTTTAGCATAAGGTATCATATCTAAGTAAGGCATCATTAGTTTTGGCGTTTCTTCCATTACTGCTTGCGTATTGTAAGCAAAACTATAATAACCCAAAAGATTTTCACTTGGGATGTACTTACTAAAATTTTTGTTAAGCTTTGCATTCACCATTTTTTCGTAGTTCTTAGTAAGACGGGGATCCATAGTAGAGGTAACGTCAACTTTAATATCCTTTTCGTTGCAATGAATTGAAGCCACAAAATAATTTTTATCGCTAAACAATGCTGAACCTACCATCGATTTTAGCATTAAACTAGAAGGTGTATTCATACTGTACATCAAACTTGACAACACACTGTTACTTGACCCAAACCAGAATATACCTTCGGCTGTTTTGTCTTGACTTTCCACAAACTTGACATTTGTCGAAATAGATTCTGAAAACGGTAGAGAAAATAATTGTATTGCTTTTTGTTTTGCCCAAATCATTCCAATCGTATCTCTATACTTTTGCTTTATGGACCAATCATCATACGTGTTAGTGTAATTATAATCCACCGCATCGTTTCCTAATGAATCTTCCAACGATTCTGTTGCTAAAGTATCTACTGCCGCATCTTCCATTACATTATTACTGTAATCAATCACTTCTTCCACTTTATAACCATACCTTTTATAAGTATCGGGTACTTTAGTAAAATATTCAGAAACCACCATTTCAATTATAAATGCCCCATAATCCTTTGTCCATGTCGTTAAATTTGTACTACTCGTTTCTACATAGTTATTACCTTTGGCGTCTTTCTTTATCTCTCCTTTCCTAGCAATTACCGATTCGAACTGTTTAACATCTGAAATAGGAAATAAATAAGTAAAGTATAAAATACTGTCCGTCATTTCGACATAGAAATAAAAGGTAGCATTGAGATTTAAACCAAACTCTCCAATTCTCATTTTTATTGAATCTCCCATGAAAGGGGCGTTCATTATAGAGAGTTTTCCCATTTCTTCCAAAGACATTTTGTTTAAAATATTTTGTCCATGAATAGTAAAAACATATTGTGCTGTTTTAGGAATTTTACTTTGCAGATCAATCCCATAAGATGTTTGAAGAAATAAATAACAGCATAACACCATCATTATTTTTTTTAAAGCTTGTTTCATTTTTTACTTTTATTTTGATAGTGTAATTTTATTAGAAAAATTTTCTGTTCCCTTTATGATATGAGCCACATTTACGCGAAGCATCACTGCCTTTTTAGTAGGGGCAACCTTAGCATTTAGATTTGAAATTATGGCTACTTCTTTATTGAAGCGTACAATGGAAACAAAATTTGCATTACTCAATATACTTTTGTCTATGTTTTTAACTTTGTAATAGGCATCACCAATAGAATAGTTGCCATTACGAGTGTAGGTAGCTGTTCTTTTATTGTATTCAAAATGTATTGTCTCTGAATTTAAAAATTCATCCGCATTGTGCGTTTTTTTTATTTCTTCTATTAAATGGTTTAACGAGTTAAGGTCAGAAAATAAACAGTGAAAGCTGAATACAAAATTGTCGAAATCTTGTACTATTTTCACCTCTTTTATTCCTTCTGTTTTTCGCGCAGCGGCAGCCAGTTCATTTAATCTTGCTTTTATTTCTTCTCGCTTTGGTACCTTATGGCCTTGAACACTATCTAATAAAAGCATAGAAAAAAGCTTTGCCCTACTCTGACTCATATTAACAGTAAGGTTAAAAATACCTGAACCATCGTCATGAAGATTTACTTCTTCTATAATATCAAAACAACTGGTAAGAAATAACAGAGGAAGAAAAAAAAGTGTTCTATATAAATTTTTTAGTTTCAAATAGTTAATAATAAAATATTGACGTATTATTATTTTAAATCTCTTGTATTAAATTTAAGTTGATTATGACTAGAAAACAAATCAACCCCATTTTCCCTTCTTGTTTGCTACTCATAAAATAGATTTTTTATTATTATTTTTCTAAACTTGAAACCAATTAGTATAATTCTTGTTTTAAAGAAACATTAAATATGACTTTACTTATGGAAAATAAAATATGGCTTATCACAGGAGTATCTTCTGGTTTTGGAAGACACCTAGCAGAATTGGCCGCTAAAAAGGGAGCTACTGTAATTGGTACGGTAAGGAAAACTACTCAATTGGAAGCAGTAGACAACTTAGTGGTAGGAAAAACCTTTGGTTATCTGCTTGATGTAAATAACCACGATCAAATCAATAAACTAATAACAGAAATAAAAATGCGTTTTGGGCGTATTGATATTTTAGTAAATAATGCAGGATACGGGTTTTGTGGTGCTATAGAAGAAGCATCAGAACAAGATGTTCGAGACCAAATGGAAACTAATTTTTTTGGTGCATATGCTGTTACTCAAGCAGTTTTACCCTTATTACGAAAGCAGCGATCTGGACATATCATTCAAATCTCTTCACAGGCCGGTATTAATAGTAGTCCAGGACTTGGAGTATATAATGCGAGTAAATTTGCCCTTGAGGGGTTTAGTGAAGCATTGTATCATGAAGTTGGTC
>JANOTP010000245.1:0-10217 GCA_031416415.1 Cytophagales bacterium
CAACCTGGTAAAACTCCCTAAAAATATCGGTCTGGTGCTCCAGCGAAATGCCCACCCCGCTGTCCCACACCTCCAGCCTGGCAATTTGAGTAATTGGCTATAATAAAAGTCATTATATCCTTCTACTATTTTTACAATATCTTCGTATTCATATTTATTTTCTTTAATAGAATTAACAATTGCTTCGCATTCTTTAAATGTTTTCTGAGATTGTTTTACAAAAAATTTAGAATTAGAATATACTTCTTCAGTGTTACCTTGCCCTTTAATAAGGTAGAAAACATCTCTATTAGCATATCTTACTTTTTTATGAGCATCTACAATTCCATCAGCGCCATGATAAAACATCGTTATGCTTTCTTTGTATAACTTCACAAAACCATCTACCATACACACACATATTCTACAAGTATATATCTTTCCTCCATGTACATCATTTTTTTCAAAAAATAAATTTTCGTATGTTTTATCTTTAATGATAATTTTATGTAGATAAGACAAAGGAAATCTTTTATAACGGTCTTCTTTATTTTTTTTATACTTTACAATATCGTTGAATTGTTGTTTTTGAATTTCTACATAACAATCAATTGTATCACCTTGAACAGATATTATTTTACCTCTTCCAGAAATTTGTGCGAAAGTAGCCAGTGGTAAAAAAAGAAACAATAAGAATATTTTGATAAGCGTTGTCATAATAATTATTATTTTATCTAAGACTATATACGCCCTTGTTCTATTTTCCATTAAAAATCAGCTAGTGAATAATTTGCTATTTATTTGGTGCGTACAAAGACATAAAAAGCTAAGTATAACTACTAGATAGTAACAATAGAAGAAACACAGGAATCTTTATTTTTTATGAGATATATCATATTTCAAAAACGTTAACTACGGATTTCAACCACTAATACAATATCAAAAAGCTTTGTCCAGATTAAAACTACTTAAGATCTTGGTTGTTATTTTACTATATACATACCTAAAACATCGATTATATTTAGAATAATAGTACAAAGAGAAGAAATAATAGCTGTAATTGGTTTACAAAAAAATACAGTACCTTTCTTTATAAATAACCAATAAGAGTAAAAAAGATACATGTCTGACCCACTAAATACCGATATACTTACACAACTAGTTACTACTAGAATGCCTTTTGGAAAATACAAAGGAATTTTACTATGCGATTTGCCTATATTTTATCTTGAATGGTTTCAACGCGAAGGTTTCCCTGAAGGAAAGCTTGGTATGCAACTGGCTACTATTTATGAAATAAAACTTAACGGATTAGAGTATTTATTAAAACCGTTAAAAAATAAAAGCTAATCTCAATAGCTACATTTCCTCAAACCATTTTTTCGTATTATATTTATTTTATAATTAAAATAATTAAATGTCCATATCACTTGATACTATCAGAGTAGGTAAAAAATATTATCTCATAAACCATGGAGAGCGCCATGATTTTTTCGTTATGGAAAAAATTACCAATAAAAATTTCAAAGTAAAGGATGCACATACATTAGAATTATATGAGCTAGACGATTTACTTCGTTATGGAAAAGGTAAAGATTATGAATTGCTAGAATCCTATTAGGGATAGCTAAAACAATTAAATCTGCTAGTAGTTTACTATTTCATAATTTCTTGCTATTTTTGTTAAGTAATTTATTCCCAATCAAAATGTTAAGAGAAAAAGTTGATGTTTTAGTCATCGGCGCAGGTCCAGCTGGAACAGTGGCTGCAGCAATGGTTAATAAAAGTGGATTTTCCTGCAGAATAGTTGAAAAACAGAAGTTTCCGCGTTTTGTAATTGGAGAAAGCCTTTTACCTCGTTGCATGGAACACCTTGAAGAAGCAGGTTTTTTAGAGGCAGTAAAAGCGCATGGTTTTCAACAAAAATTCGGAGCTAAATTTGTAAAAGATGGACAGATCTGTGATTTTAATTTTTCTGACCAATTTTCTAAAGGTTGGAACTGGACATGGCAAGTAACTAGAGGTGATTTTGATAAAATTCTTGCTGATACAGTTGCTAGTCAAGGAGTACCAGTAGAATTTGAAACGGGTGTTACCGATATTAAGTTTCATGGTACAGACTCTATTACAACTGTAGAAGATGCTCTAGGGAATAAAAAAGAAATTGAAGCGAAATTCATAATAGACGCCAGTGGCTACGGTAGGGTAATACCAAGAATGTTTGATCTAGACAAACCCTCTAATTTTGATCCACGAAAAACACTCTTCACGCATATTAAAGATTTAAATAGGCCAACAGATGTTGATGGAAATCGCATTACTGTTGTTATCCATAAACCACGGACCTGGATATGGGTAATACCTTTTTCTACTGGCATTACCTCTGTAGGCTTTGTTGGTGACCCAACCTTTTTTGAAAGCTTCACAGGAACTCCTGAAGAAAAACTTCGCGCAATAATTAGTACAGAACCTTCCATTGCCGAAAGGTTTAAGGATAGCGAATTTATGTTTGAACCTCGTACAATTGAAGGGTATGCTATTTCCTCAAAAAAATTATATGGAGATGGTTTTGTTCTTACAGGAAATAGTACCGAATTTCTAGATCCAATATTTTCTTCAGGTGTTACATTTGCAATGGAATCAGGTTCCAAAGCTGGCAAACTAGTCAGTAAATTACTCAAAGGTGAAGAAGTAAATTGGGATAAAGACTTTGTAGAACACATGATGCAGGGTATAAATACATTTAGATCCTATGTTGCGGCTTGGTACGATGGTCATTTGCAAGAAATATTTTTTGCTCCTAACCCTGACCCCCTTTACAAAAAACAAATATGTTCAGTACTCGCTGGATATGTTTGGGACTTAGATAATCCTTTTGTTAAAAAACACGATCGTGCTTTAAAATCTCTTGCTGATGTGATTCGTATGGAAAAAACTATCGTTTAACCTACTCTATAATTTAAGAATTAAGAAAAGGCCAGTAAATACTACTGGCCTTTTCTTAATTCTTACAGAAAAACTATCTCTTATAAATTGTTTTTGACCTGTAGGGAATTTTTTACCACATCTACTTAAACAATTATAAAACAAATAATTACGAAATAACTTAGTAATTTGTTTTGTCTTTAATGTGCAATTATACTCTTTAAATAGTTCATTTTTATCTCCTATTTTTTGTTTTATTCCTATAATATTTATGATAAAGTTTATTTCTCTCGTATATACTTCTATAAATAAATATAGATTATCCATTTATTATAACATTATGAGATCAAAACTATTGTTCCTTCTATTTATTCTAACAGTTAGTAATTTTAATTTAAAAGCTCAGACCTGTTGGAGCGAAGTATGGAAAGATGACTTTACAGGTACAGCATTAAATACTACAGATTGGTCATACGATACTGGAGCTGGTTTTGATGGAGGTTGGGGTAATAATGAAAAAGAATATTATACCAACACTACTCAAAATGTTAGTGTTTCTGGAGGTTATCTAAACCTCACTGCACGATACAATGCTAATTATTTAGGATCAGGCAAAAATTTCACTTCTGGAAGAATTCACACCAGAAACAAACATTCTTGGAAATATGGTAGAATGGAAGCAAGCATGAAACTTCCTGGTGGAACAGGCATTTGGCCTGCATTTTGGATGCTTGCAGAAAGTAGTCCTTATGGCGGATGGCCTACAAGTGGGGAAATAGATATTATGGAATATAGAGGAGATTTAACAACAAAAATAGACGGTACTCTTCATTATGGAAATGCGTCCCCTAATAACAGATATGATGGCAGCCCTTATACACTATCTTCTGGTAACTTTACAACTGGTTTCCATCTTTTTGCCGTTGAATGGGAACCAAACGAAATCAGATGGTATGTGGATGGTATTTTATTTAAAACCGAAACAAAAACTCCAAACACATTGAATCCAGCTTCTAATAATGCTGTTGTGTGGCCATGGGATCAAGATTTTTATATGATCTTAAATTTAGCATTAGGTGGTTGGTATTCAGGAAACCCTTCAGATAATGCTATATCAGGGGGCAGCACTACTTGGACGGCTAATGTAGAAGTTGATTATGTAAAAGTGTACACTGATCTTTCTGGTGGATCTCTTACTGGAAATATAGCGGGTAACTCATCGGCAACTCCATCCAAAGTAGGTCTTGTATATTCTATACCTGCTACTGCTGGAGCTACTTATGCTTGGACGGTAACTTCTGGAACTATAACAGCAGGACAAGGTACAGATATTATAACGGTTACATGGGGTACAGCTTCTGGCTCTGTAAGCGTTCTTAAAACAGTAACTTGTGGAAATGCAACGTACACGTTACCCGTAACAATTATGCCTTCAACTTGTGGAACCATGTTAGAGGACTTTGAAAATATTCGCTTCCCAAGTTATGGGTTCATAAATGGTCAGCTTACACCAAAAGTTGTGAATCCTTCTTCCTCCACTCAAAACACCTCTCCTTTTTGTGCTCAATACATACGAAATGCATCTGAACAATACGATGTTTTAATTGTCAATAACCCAGCGGTGGGTGATGCTGACTTAATTAAAACAAATCAAAAACGTTTTATGTTTGATGTTTATTCTAATGCTGCAGGAAGAAATATTGAATTCACCTTAGAAAACAATACCATTGCAACCCCTGCCAACTACCCTACAGGGCGCCATAGTACTTACAGAGCTACCACTACCTTAGTAAACCAATGGGAAACCTTAACATTTATATTAGTAGCCACACCAGATGCTGCACTTGCTGGGACAAATATCAATCAACTAACAATTTTATTTTCGCCTGATACGTATACTGGTCCTACATTTTATTATGATAATATTATGTTAAGCGAAAACCCAGCAGCATCTACGATTACAGGCAGCAGTTCGGTTTGTTCTAATCAGACAGGAGTAAACTTCAGTGCGAATAACGTGTCTGGATATACCTACAATTGGACCGTACCAGGAGGTGCTACAATTGTGTCAGGACAAACAACTAATGCCATAGCAGTTAATTTTGTAACTCCTGGCAACGTTACAGTAACACCAACCAATGCTGCAGGATGTGTCGGTCCTATCGCTACTAAAACCATTACTACTACAACAGCCTTTACAACACCTACCATCTCAGGAAGTTCAACTGTTTGTAATAACCAGACACCTGTAACTTATAATGTAACGACTACGACTGGTGCAACATATGCATGGACAGTGCCCACAGACGCAACCATCCTGTCTGGTCAAGGAACAAATTCTATTAATGTAACCTTTGGTATCAATTCAGGCACGGTGAAAACACAACAAACAAATTCTAATAATTGTATAGGAACACTGAGCTCAAAAACAATTACCAATAATTTTTGTCCTCCTACCGCCATTGCAGACGAGACCCTTTATAACGCTTCAATATACCCAAACCCTGCAGGAGACAATGTGATTATAAAATTAAATAGTTCAATAAATAGTGGAGCTATAGACATTCAGATTATGGAAAGTACTGGAAAATTAATTTCAGAAATTCACAATCCAACTATTTCTAACAATGAACTTTCCATTCCTGTTTCCGCTCTTAATCCTGGACTGTATTTAATTAGAATTAATTCAGGCGGAAATAGTTCTATGATTGAAATGATTAAAAAATAATCACTTTTACAAAAATATAAATTTGAAAAAACGTTAAGGAAACAAATAGTATTCTTCTTTATCAATAAAATTCCTCCTGAATGACAGCTGTTGCTAGAATTATTCAGGAGGAATTTATTTTTATATTTAATCAACTATACGGTAAGCCGTTACATCTTAACGACCTTAAATTCTACTCTTCTATTCTTAGCTCTATTTTCATCTGAATCATTGGAAACGGAGGGCTGAGTCTTACCATATCCTTTTGCAACAAGTCTTTCTTTAACAATCCCTTTTACTACTAGGAAATTTACAACAGACTCTGCACGTGCCTGAGAAAGCCTATTATTATAAGCATCAGAACCTTTATCATCCGTATGAGCAGAAATCTCTACCACCATTGTTGGAGTAGCTTTCAATAGTTCTATCACTCTTTCTAATTCAAGCTCAGAATCTTTTTTTACATTCGCAGAATCAAAACCAAAGAATATATTATTTAAAACAAAACTCGTATTCTTGACCAATGTTTTTAATTTTATATCATTTTTAATGGCCTCTACATTTTTCATTTCTTGAAGATCAATTACTTCTGAATGAAACGTTCTACCTTTTGAGGAAATTGAAATATCATATTTCTCTCCTTCTTGAAGTACAACACTATATTTCCCTGTGACTTCATTATTTTTTATTTCAACTACTCTTTCCTTGGTATTAATATTATTCACTTTAACTACTGCTGGAATTATTTTATTTGTTGTTTCATCTCGAATAACACCTTCAAGAGTCACGGATTTATCGGGTTGAAATTCTTTAGGCAAGCCCACTTTATAAATATCGTCCTTCCCATTACTACTCGTATTAGAAAGATAAATAACATCTCCTGAAGCGGGAACAGCGATCAGTTCGTCGTCTTTATAAGTATTAATAAATTCAAGTGAAATTGGTTTCGTCCATTTCCCAGAACGAAACTTTGATTCGTAAAGATCGTATCCACCTTTCCCTTCGTTTCTGTACGATGAAAAAATCAATGTTTTATTATCTGCCATTATTCTAGGGTAGCCCTCACAGCCAGTATTTACAGGGTATGGAAGTGGTTTCGCATTCATATAATAACCACCTCTTTTTTCCGCCACATAAATAACACAGCAACGCTGACTTGTGGGGGTATTTCGTTTACCTTCTCTCATAAAATACAAAAATCTACCATCGGCAGACAATGAAGGAAAACCATCGTACCCTCCAGAGTTAACGCCTTTGCCCATATTTTTTGGTTGCGACCATATCTCACCTGTTTTTTGAGTAAACCAAATGTCAATCCCTCCCATTGAACCTTTTTTATCAGAAGTAAAAAACAATGTTTTTCCATCATAACTTAAAAAGGCACCACCAAGAAAATCTCCAGGTGATACAAATTTATTTACAATATCAAAAGATTTCGGAGCCGACCATACACCGTATTTATTTTGAAAAGTAATAAACAATCGCCAAATCCCCTTCCCTTCTCGATCTGATCCAAAAATCATAGTATTTCCATCAGCACTTACCGTGGGCGAAAACTCTGAAAACTCAAGAGAATTGATTGCCGCACTAATAGAAACCAATTTGGTATCTGCTGATTTTGCTACTTCAGGAGCCTGTGCAAAAACAACTAACGGAAAAAAAAGTAGCAGAAAATAAACGCATATTTTTTTCATATAAATCCTATTTAATTTTCATCTACACGATAGACTTATCCATCATCATGCGAGTGATAAAATAACCTAAAAACCCACAACCTATCCCAAATAACTGCACTAAAAAAGCATACCCAGGATTAGCCATCATAAATTCAAAATCTAATTTAATATTCAACATAGAAGTAACCAATGAAACACCAGACAATTCAAACATAACCCAATTCAGAAATAATAAAATTCCCCATTTGATTGGACTCAATTGTTTCACTTTAGCATACCTCACAATTCTTATAATTAATATCAACAATAAAACCATAACACTTAACATCAACAAAATTACCACCCACTTCATAATTCCTTTCTTACTTTTTCATTAACCTTCCTGAATATACGTCTTTTCTTTATAATTTTTTGCAACAAAAATAAATACGAACGCAGTTATGATCATCATAATTACGAAAAACCAATAATACGATGCTCCTTCTAACTTGCTAGTGCCATCGGCATTTTGTATAAAATAATTTATACCAGCTGTTATTAAATTCCCAGCTGAAATAGACAATAAAAATAAACCCATGATAAACGACTTCATACTATTAGGTGCTTGACTGTAGGAAAATTCTAAGCCAGTACCATAAACTAATACTTCAGCGGCTGTAAGAACAAAATAAGCAATAGCCTGCCATAGTATAGATACCGTTACACCACTTTTTATCTTCTGTTCTACAAATGCTATTATAATAAATGAAATCGCTGTAACAAACATCCCTATCGATATTTTCCTTAAGGCTGTTAATGGGAATATTTTACTAATTAAAGGATAAACAACAAAAGAAAATATTGGAACAAGAATTAATACAAAAACAGGATTTAGCGCTTGTAATTGTTCGGGGTATATTTCAAATCTTAGCCATTGAAAATTAAAAATCCCTAAATTCAAATCAACATATTTATCTACAAAATTTGATTTTGCTTGTATTACCCACGAGGAAGGTGTTTGCTCATACAACGACCAAAAAATAGCCATGAAAAAATAAATCACCAATAAAGAGGACAACGTTTTAAGCACTTCTTTATCCTTGAAATTTTCCAAGTACTTTTTCACTCCTGTAGGAGGAGGAGAAGTATATTGATGTCTACCCAACCAAAAAATAATAGTAGCAATTATCATTAACGCTCCGGGAACACCAAAAGCTACCGATGCTCCATAATGTCTCAACAAATAAGGAGTGAGCACGGTTGAAACAGCAGACCCTAGGTTTATAGAAAGATAAAAAAGATTAAATACTTTTTCCATTAAGCTTTTTGAACCATTTTTAAACTGATCACCAAGCAAAGCCGATACACAAGGCTTTATACCTCCTGCACCTATAGCAATCATAGTTAAGCCTAGAGAAAGACCAAGTCTTGTCTCATCTAATGTTAAAGCCAAATGACCTAGACAATAAACAATTGATAATGCAATTATAGTTTTATATTTTCCCCATAAAGCATCTGCAAAGACGGCACCTAAAATGGGTAATAAATAATTTGCAGAGGAAAAAAGGTGGTACCAAACCTTACTTTCATCATCAGTCATTAAAGCTTTATTACCTTGGGAATCTAAGAGATAAGTAGTCATAAAAACGGTTAAAATCGTTCTCATTCCATAATAACTAAAACGCTCTGCCAACTCATTACCGATGATATAAGGTATACCTTGAGGCATTTTCTCCTTTTCTTCTATTTTCGTCTTACTATTATTTAAGCTGTCTAACATATCTTGATTTCATTACAATTCGTCCTGAATATTACATATTAATTTCTAACAATAATTAAAAAACTACCTAATTTTAAGGTTTAATTAGAAAATTCATATATTTTCAGTACCTTTGTATCTTATTATATATTAAAAATCAGGTCGATACATACAGACCAAATTAAAAAATCCATTAATGAATACAATTAAATTTAGTGAGCTAGCTCTGTCCGACGAGCTACAGGAAGCCATTGCCGAGATGGGATTTGAGAACGCGACGCCGATACAGTCGCAAGCGATTCCACACATACTTGAGGGACGTGACATAATTGGGCAGGCACAAACAGGAACTGGCAAAACAGCCGCTTTCGGAGTGCCTTTGATAGACCGTTTAGATCCACGTGACAAAGGTATACAAGCACTTATTATGTGCCCTACCAGAGAATTGGCCGTACAGGTGGCCAACGAAATCAAAAAACTGATCAAATTCAAAAGAGGAATTAACTGCCTTGCTGTGTACGGAGGAGAGTCTATTGACAGACAAATCACTGCACTTAGAAGAGGGGTACAAGTAATTATAGGAACGCCAGGTCGTATCCTTGACCACATGGACCGCAAAACAATTTCTTTCGAAAATGTTAAAATGGTCGTTCTAGACGAAGCTGATGAAATGCTCAACATGGGTTTCCGTGATGACATCGAATCTATTTTATCAGACATGCCTAAAGAAAAACAAACAATTTTCTTTTCCGCTACAATGCCAAAACCGATCTTGGATATGACGAAACGTTATCAAAGAGATCCAATAATTGTAAAAGTAACTTCTACAGAACTTACCAATACTTCTATTGAGCAAGAATACTACGATGTGAAAAACGATCTTAAAGTTACCATGATGGCTAACTTGATCGAAGCTCACAACTTACAATTGATGCTGGTGTTTTGTAATACAAAAAGAGGCGTTGACGAAGTAGTAGAAGAGTTAAATCTTCAAGGATACAAAGCTGAAGCGCTTCACGGCGACCTGAAACAGGCTCAACGTAACAACGTAATGACCAAGTTCAGAAAAGGTCTTGTAAATATACTTGTGGCTACAGACGTTGCTGCTCGTGGTATTGACGTTGACAATGTGGATGCTGTATTTAACTACGACGTTCCATTGGATGTTGAATATTATGTACACCGTATTGGT
>JANOTP010000246.1:0-5347 GCA_031416415.1 Cytophagales bacterium
CTCAAACTCTTGCTGAGTTGGGAATAAGCAGCTCGAAATTATTTACCCTATCTTTAAGGAATGTTTCAGTTAAACCCCGTCAGAAAACTCAATAAGACCATCGCACACATTTCATTTGGTAAGAGTCATTTAACACTGGAAGAACTACGTAAACTAAGTTTGTGTATCGTGATAGAAGTAAATCAAGTTGGATAATTGTACCGTTAGCTTTAATGATCTATAGATTAAAAGTATTGATTTGTACGGGATAGCTTAATGATTATATAATGTTGGAATAGTTTCTTCTTCATTTTCGTAAACGACATTTGGGCAAACCTAAACATGTTTATGAAGACACATATTTTTTTGATGTTAGCATCGGCGATGCTCATGCTAACTTACTGCAAGAAGAAGGATAAAGATCCTGATACTGATCCTGGAACAACGTACAAAACCTTAGATGGAAAAGCTCCACTCGTTATTGGCCACCGTGGATTTCCAGGACTAAGACCAGACCATACGCTGGAAGGTTATGCCCTTGCTATGGATAATGGGGCGGACTATATCGAGCCAGATCTCGTGCTAACAAAAGATAGTGTACTAATTTGCCGCCATGAGCCTATGTTGTCGGGTACTACAAATGTAGCTGACATTTCTTCTTTTGCCAGTAGAAAAAGAGTTGTAGAAGTTGATGGTGAAGAATACAACGATTGGTTTGCATTTGATTTTACACTGGAAGAAATTAAAACACTATATGCAAAACAACCATCAGCCGAGCGCCCTCAACAGTATAATGGCATGTACAGAATTCCGACTTTCGAAGAAGTAATTCAGCTTGTTAAAACCAAATCGACTGAGAAAGGCCGTACCTTCGGTGTTTACCCGGAGACAAAACACCCGACTTTACACGAGTCGCTGGACTTACCAATCACAGATAAATTATTTGATGCACTAGTAGCAGCTGGCTGGAACAGCAAAACTTCACCCGTATATGTCCAATCATTTGAAGTATCTAACCTGCAATATTTGCGTACAAAATCAACCGTGAAAATTGTTCAGTTGTATGACGCCTATGACGTTGATAAAAACGGCCACATGGTGATGACTGCTCCAAACGGGCAACCTTATGATTTCGTAGTTAGCCACGATTCCAGAACTTACAATGATCTGATTTCTGATGTTGGGCTTACCTTTGTTAAGACCTATGCCGATGGCATTGGACCCTGGAAGCCGTATATAATTCCTTATACTTTCACAGATGTCAACAATGATGGAAACGCAGATGATATAAATTCGGATGGGCTTGTAAATAATACGGACTACACCAGGCTTCCTGCAACAGATCTTATCGACAGAGCACATAAAAAAGGACTTGTCGTTCATGCCTACACATTTAGGGATGAAAGCAGAAGACTTTTGAAAGACTATAACGGAGATCCTAAGGCTGAGTATAAAGAATATTATAACTTGGGAATAGATGGGGTTTTCTCTGATTTTACAACGACTGCTGTGTCTGCACGCGATAATTAATACCGATTGAACTTGATCTAAACATCTTAATGTGCGGCATTACCAATGTTCACGATTCATAGTCAAAAGACTATATCGTGAACATTGTCATAATGTAGGAGTCTAATCCTACTTGGTCATGTTCGTATTTCGGCTTTAAGTAGGCTAAGTGAATAAAACAAAAAAGGTTATACTTGAAAAAGTGAGACCTTTTTCGTTTATTATAGAAATCAGCTAATCAATATTCTACACATTTATTGAATTCCAAAGTATATACTCACAAGTATTCACTTTATGACTAGGAACAACTGTTACATCAGTGATTTACATTTATATAAAGGATATTGCATTTTAAGGCAAGTTGTGTATTATACATCTTTTCACAGTAAATAAAATCAAGTTATGAAAACAGCATTTCAAAGATTATTTTTTAAAAATAAAAAGTCACGTTATTTTTCAGCTTTAATGCTAGTGGTTATTTCTTTTTCATGCCATTCTCAAAATATTTTAAAAAACCCAGGATTTGAGAACTTAGGGAAAGATTGGACAATTTGGAATACTGGTCAATGGCAGTCTGATGTTGTGAAATCAGGAAAATACGCACTAAAAGTTACTCAAAAAAAGGCAAGGTTTAGCGGTGCAACGCAAACAATTGTTTTCCCTAAAAATGTAAAGAAGCTGGAAGTGTCGGGATGGATGAAAACAGAAGACGTAATACAAGGGGATAGTTCTTATATGAAAGCAAATATTGCTATCGCAATAGAGGATAGTTTAGGAAATGGTATTGGAGATGTTCCTGGTGTTGGTCAACAAACGGGAAATTCGGATTGGATCTTCTTTAAAAAATCTTATGAGGTTCCTGAAGGAGGAAAACAAGTTAGGTTCGTTGCTTTTCTCAATAATTGTGTTGGAACGGCATGGTTCGATGATTTGGAGATAAAGTTTTATGATAAAAAGGGTAGAACATTAATGGCTGAATCTAAACCTATATCTGACATAAAACCGGTAAATATGATTTACCCTCAATGGAAATTAAGAGAAGATTTTAATCAGATGGTGGAAAGTTTGAGAACCCATCCTGCACTATACGAATTTATTTCCAAATCTGAATTCGAAGCTTTAGTTGATTCTCAATATAATAAAATCAATGATTCAATGAAGCTGTACGAATTTTATTCAATTTGTAGTCCTATTGTAGCTAGAGTTGGATGTCTACATACTCAATTAACTAGGAAGGGCGCCGATATTTTCCCGTTTCCGGTTTTCTTTTCTCCTTATATATATATTGAAAACGATAGAATGTTTGTAATCAAACAACCAGATTTTTTCCCTGAACTTACAGCAGGATCGGAGATTACTAAAATTAATAACAAACCGGTTTCAGAATTTTATTGGAATATTTTCAAAAATATATCCATGGATGGTAATAATAAATCCGGAAAGCAATATTTTATAAGTAGATTTTTCAGTATGTATTATTATCGTTTTTATGGGTATGAGAATATGTATACCATAGCCTATAGGATACCCGGTACTGATAAAGAAATTGTGCGTAACCTATGTGCAGGTCTGTTAATGGGGAACGAAAATGAGATACAAGACGATGCTAATTGTATTGATCCTAAACTTTGTTTTAAAATTCTTAAAAAAGAAAATACCGCTATTATTACCATTAAGTCTTTTGCTTATTATAACAACAATGAATATTTTAGAAAATTTATTGATAAGTGTTTTGCTGAAATCAGTGATAAACAAATACCCAACCTTATTATTGATCTTCGTGATGGAGAAGGAGGAGACCCGTACTGCTCATCCTATTTTTTAACCTATATTATGAATAAGCCAATTACTTATTATAGAAAGGGAACTCCATTTTATGATAATCTTACAACTCCTCTTTTTCCTGCAGCAAAACATTATACAGGAGTTCCGTATATTCTTATTAATAAAGGAGGATTTTCTACTCATGGACATCTTAATGCTTTATTAAAGTATCATAAGTTGGGCGTATTTATTGGGGAAGAAACAGGTGCTACGTATTCATGCAATGCTTCTGTAAAAGAAATATTACTGAAACATACTAATCTTACCATAGATGTTGCTCAAGTAACTTATACCGTAGATACGGAAGAGTTCCCCAAAGAACGAGGTATAATGCCTGACGTTGAAGTAAAACCTAGTCTTAAAGATATTATTGAAGGTAAGGATGTAGTAATGGATTATACAATGCAGTTAATTATAAATAAGAACAAATAGCAAATAGTTTTTTTATTTAGAAAGCTTTTTAAATCAGAAAATCAACTACTTCATAGTTAGTAAATTTGGTATGAAAAGGTTCGATAATTTGACCCACGATAAAAACGACAAAAGACAGCCATAAAGCTGTCTTTTGTCGTTTATGAGTCTTGAGTGTGAGTGCCGAGTTGTGTCTTCGTAGCATAGCACGCTGCTTGTGCATACGCACACGCTACTCGATTCTCTCACTCGCACTCAAGCCTATCCAGCACTTCATACTGCCACAACAGTGACCCTTTATTTACACTGCCAGAGCACTTTGTTTAGGAGCGAGTTTAATAACTCTGAGCCAATCCAGCAACTTTATAACCGGATATACCGGATCAATTTCAAACCATCTTGCTGAAAAGTTTGCTTTCGAAAAGTTTTTGTGGTGGTTGTTCTGAAATAATTCACCCAGCATCAAGAAGTCAACCAGCAACGTGTTTTTGGAAGCGTCGTTGTTGTTGAAATTTGAATATCCTACTTTATGTCCAAACCAGTTTACAATAGCTCCATGTACAGCACCCATTGCGAAGTGTATCGGGAGAAGCAGAAACATCCACCACTGTGTAGCAAAGATCAGGTAGAATGTAGTGTACAGTAGAGCCCAACCAATTCGTGAATACCTGGACTCACCAATCTTATCAATCAACTTCCATTCCGGCAAATCGTTGGTAAACCGTTCTTCTGCCGTAATGTTATTATCTATAAGGTTATTATAGACATTCCGTGCACTCAGCATCATCGTAAGTGCATTTCCATGATTGTGCGGCGAATGTGGATCTTTCTCCGTATCACTGTAGGCGTGGTGCATACGGTGCATAATGCCATAAACTTTTGGTGTCAGATAAGACGATCCCTGGAAAAGATATGTGACAATGTAAAAGAATTTTTCCCAGAATTTATTCATCGTAAACATTTTGTGTGCACCATAACGGTGGTCGAAAAATGTCTGCGTGAAGAGAGACAAATACCAGTGGAGTATAAAGAAAAAGATTACTATCATGGTTATACTTCTCGTTATTACACTAATATGACATATTTAGTAGAGAATAAGTTCTTCACTGGCTATAATTAATCCATAAACATACATATACTACAGAGATTAAAAGCTTATGTGTTTATAATCAGTATTTTATACTTTGTTTTGAGGTTTTTTTAGTGTATAGAAATACTTCGTAGTCCGTTGACGCTGTTGTTCTAAGCCCTCTTGTCCCGATCCTTATCGGGGCTCAAACTCTTGCCGCGTTAGGATTTCGTAGTCCGAAATTATTTGTCCCTTTACTCCAGTTTTTTTTCGTAGTGAAGCGCAATTACTCCACAAGAAAATGTTTTCGTTTCTACCAGTTTCAGTTTAGTCGTTTCTGTCACTCCTTTAAAAAGCGGCATGCCCTGGCCAAGTAACACTGGGTTAACAAATAACCAGAACTCGTCAATTAGACCTAGACCTAATAATGAATGAGACGCTCTCGGACTTCCAAAAATTAAAATATTTTTCCCGTCTTGGTTTTTTATTTTAGTGATGTTGTCAGCAAGTTGGTCGCCAATAACGGTGGTATTGAGGTTGCCGAAGCGCTGGCCA
>JANOTP010000247.1:0-6775 GCA_031416415.1 Cytophagales bacterium
CTATGATTCTTAACACAAATGGTCAAGCAATAACACTCTCTAAAGAATTTTGTGGAAAGGTTAATTTTAAACAATTAACTAAAGTAGCTGGTGCTTTTGATGCAAAAACTAAAACTGGTAAAACAGTAACAGTAGCCGCTACATTTCCAGGTGGAACGCATGATATTTGGATGAGAAACTGGTTGGCTTCTGCTGGTGTTCCTCAAAATAGTGTAAAACAAATAACAATTCCACCACCACAAATGGTTGCTAACATGAAGGTTTCGAATATGGATGCCTATTGTGTAGGTGAGCCATGGAACGGGGTTGCAGTAGCACAAGACGTAGGGTTTACTCAAATTACAACTCAAGACATCTGGAAAGATCACCCAGAAAAAGCACTAGTTGTAAATAAAGTGTTTGCTGAAACAAGAAGAGAGGATTTGAAAAAAGTTATGAAAGCAATTTTAGATGCTTGTAAACTTTTAGACAAGCCAGCTAATCGTGCTCAATCTGCTCAGATAATTGGACAAGCAAAATATGTAAATGCTCCTGCTGCTGTAATTGAAAATAGACTAAAAGGGATTTATGACATTGGTTGTGGTGTAGGTACCGAAGTTTACAAAGATTATATGAACTTCTATAAAAATGGTACCGTGAACTACCCAAGAAAAGCTTATGGCATTTGGTTTATGGCACAGTACGTTCGTTTTGACATGGTAAAGACGGCACCAGATTACAAGGCTATTGCGGATAAACTAATCATGCAAGATCTATATGAAGAAGTAGCAAAAGAAATGAATATTCCTATCCCTACAGACGATATGAAACCATTCTCTATAACAATTGAAAAAACCCCTTTTGATCCTGCTAATCCAGCAGAATATTTGAAAGCAGTTAAGAAATAAAGTTAACTACTACTTGGTGTGCCACATTGGTTTTAAACGTAAACCGAAACAAATAGAACCATACAATTAAAAATGTGGCACACCTTTATTTAAAATAATAATTTAATTTAAAACATAACAACAATGAAGACACTAGAACTAAAATCATTTTCGCTCAGAGAAAACCCTCTGATCAGAAAACTTATTCTCTCCGGAATTCTTACCGAAAGAAAAGTTGCTTCCAGCACTAGCCCAAAAGTAGTCGCTGTATCTAAATATACCTTGAATACCATTTTCAACATTATAAAATCATTGTTTTATACTTGTCTTGGTTTTGGATTACTCTTAGGTATATGGAGTGTGTGTAGCATACTTACAAAATATGAATTACCTGGGCCAGTAGCGGCTCTAACTGTTTTGTGGGAAATGATATCAAATCCATTTTATGACAATGGCCCCAACGATAAAGGAATAGCTATACAGCTTTGGGCGTCTATCCAAAGAGTATTGCTTGGGTTTGGATTAGGTTCTCTATTAGCAATACCAGTTGGTATATTAATAGGAACAAGCGATATACTTAAAAAAATATTATATCCAATAATTCAGATTTTAAAACCTGTATCTCCCTTAGCATGGTTCCCAATAGGGCTTGTAGCATTTAAATCAGCATCTACTGCTACCATCTTTATTATTTTCATTACTTCCCTTTGGCCAACCTTAATTAATACAGCATTTGGTGTAGGATCGATTCCTATTGATCACAAAAATGTGGCGAAGGCTTTTGGGTTTTCTTATACTAAATATTTATTTAAAATTTTATTACCTTATTCTCTTCCTCATATTATTACTGGATTACGCTTAAGTATTGGAGTAGCGTGGTTAGTTATTGTAGCAGGAGAAATGCTTTCAGGAGGCACCGGAATAGGATTTTTTGTATGGGACAGTTGGAATGCTTTAAGTTTAGAAAAAGTAATTTCTGCCATTCTAATCATTGGTATAGTAGGATTGTTGTTTGATAGATTATTCACCTTTATAGAAAAACTTGTTACTTATGGAAAATAACATATTAGTTTCCGAAGAGGAAATAGAAATAACTGAAGTGCAGGATGCAAGTTTCAGTATGCAAATTCGTAATCTCAAAATTTCATTTGATACACCTAAAGGTGAGTATATAGCTGTTAAAAATATAAATTTAAATGTTAGACAAGGAGAGATTATTTCTATCATTGGTCACTCTGGCTGTGGTAAGTCAACCATATTAAATGCAATAGGAGGATTTGTAAAACCAGCCAAAGGAGAAGTAATATTGAATGGTAAAACGGTAAAAGGTCCTGGGCCAGATAGAGGTTTTGTATTTCAAAATTATTCTCTTTTACCCTGGATGACCGTTTATAAAAATATTTATGAAGCCGTTGATTCCGTTTTAAAAGATAAATCGGTAGCTGAAAAAAAAGAAACGGTAGATCGTTTTATAAATGCCGTAGGATTGACTATTCATAAAGATAAATTTCCTTCACAAATTTCAGGAGGAATGAAACAAAGAGTAGCAATAGCGCGTGCGTTTGCTATTAATCCAAAATTTTTATTGTTAGACGAACCATTTGGTGCACTAGACGCACTTACTAAAGGTACAATGCATATTGAACTTTTGAAACTTTGGAATATGGATAACAGAAGTAAAACAATTGTAATGGTAACGCATGATATTGAAGAAGCTATCTTCCTTTCTGACCGTATTGTAGTTATGAACGATGGACCGGCAGCTACTATTAGAGAAATTGTAGAAGTCAAAATTCCTAGACCAAGAAATAAAAAAGAAATTATACATCAAGAAGAATACAAAACCACTCGAGATAAATTAATTGGTCTTCTAATGGATAAGGTATCTATTGACGATTATAAGTAACAGCATTTTGTTCATACTTTGGTTTGTTGTTATGTACAAAAATCCACAGGCGTTTCGGTTAACGTCTGTGGTAATTTTTTAATAGGCACCCTTGCTACTCAATTTCTTATCTATTATACGGTTACCTATATTTTTAATAATAAGCATAAATACCAAAATATATAAATATAGTTATATAACTCTTTTTTAATTATTTATCTAAGCTATTCGTTATCAACGGATATTATTATTGAGTAAAAATACTCAATAATAATATTGACATTAGATAAAAAAAGATGTATTTTTATAAATATTAAAATATAGGTTAAAAAAGTGACCATTATTTCAATAAAATGCTATATATTATAATAAGTAAGTCTTAATATATAGTATTTATATACTAAAATAGATAAAATACTAATATAGGACTAAAATAAAAATCTTATGAAGGATCTGATTCAGAATATAATAGTGATTGGAAATGGTATGGTAGGGTATAAATTCTGCGAAAAATTCCTTTCAAAGCAGGGTTCAGAAAAGTTTATAATCTCTGTTTTTGGAGAAGAAACAAGACCTGCTTACGATCGTGTTCACTTAAGCGAATATTTTATTGATAGCAATGCTGATAAATTAAGTATGGCGCCGTTTGAATGGTACCTTGAAAAAAACATATCAATATATTTAGGAGATCCAATTATATCTATTGATAGAGTTAATAAAACGGTTCGTTCATCGAAAGGAGTAGAGAAGTCTTATGATAAATTAATAATGGCTACAGGTTCCTCTGCTTTTGTACCACAAATTAAAGGCGTAGAAAAAGAAGGGATTTTTGTATACAGAACCATTGAGGATTTGGATATGATTATTAATTATTCTAAAAAATGCAAAAAAGGTGTAGTGATAGGCGGTGGTCTTCTTGGACTTGAAGCTGCCAAAGCATTATTAGATTTAAATCTTGAAACACATGTTATAGAATTTGCGTCCAAACTTATGCCAAGACAATTGGATGAGGATGGTTCTTCTATTTTAAAATCAAAAATGGAAGCTTTAAAAGTGCATATTCATTTGAATAAAAATACTGCTCATTTTGAAGGAGAAGAAGAAGTTACTGGTTTAATGTTTAACGACGATTCCAATATTGAAACAGATATGGTTGTAATCTCTGCAGGTATTAAACCTCGTGATGAATTAGCAATTAAATCTGGCTTAGAGATTGGACAAAGAGGTGGTATTAAAGTAAACAATCATCTACAAACTTCCGATCCCGATATATATGCTATTGGCGAATGTGCTTTACACGAAGGAATGATATATGGCTTAGTAGCTCCTGGCTATGAGATGGCCGATATTGTAGCTACTAATCTTGCTGGTGGTGAAAAAGAATTTTCTGCTTTTGATATGTCTACCAAATTAAAACTAATCGGAGTAGATGTTGCAAGTTTCGGAGATTGTTTTGGTACTACTAATGGAAGTCGATCAATTGTACTTCAAGACAAAGTAAAAGGAATTTATAAAAGAATAAATATTTCAGAAGACGGGAAATCTCTTCTTGGAGGAATACTGGTAGGAGATGCAGAAAGTTACAACATGCTTTTGCAAACTGTAAAAAATTCTCTTGTGCTACCTCCCAACCCAGAAGATTTAATTCTTGGTTCTCGTGGTGGTTCAGAATCAAATTCAGGAAGTGGTGTGATGTCTTTACCTGACGAAGCGTTGATATGTTCTTGCGAAAATGTATCAAAAGGAGATATATGTGGCGCTATTATTGAAAATGACTTTACCGATGTTGCTCAAGTAATGAAATGTACCAAGGCGGGAACAGGCTGTGGTGGCTGCAAACCAATGCTTGTAGATCTTGTAAAAGAAACAATGAAGTCGCAAGGTAAACTTGTAAAAACAGAATTATGTGAACATTTTCATTATTCTAGACAAGAAATTCTTGACTTAGTAAAGTTTCATAAAATAAAATCTTTTGATGACCTTATTACTAAATTTGGTAAAGGAAGTGGATGTGAAACGTGTAAGCCTGCTGTAGCCTCTATATTTGCCAGTACATGGAATGAAATGATACTTGAAAAGAAACATTCTACTATTCAAGATACCAACGATCGTTTTCTAGCAAATATTCAAAGAGGAGGAACCTATTCTGTAGTACCTAGAATACCCGGCGGAGAAATAACTCCTGATAAACTTATTGTAATAGGAGAGGTAGCGAAAAAATATAATCTCTATTGTAAAATCACTGGAGGACAAAGAATAGATTTATTTGGTGCACATGTTCACCAATTACCAGATATATGGGAAGAGCTTATCAATGCTGGTTTTGAAAGTGGTCATGCTTATGCTAAATCATTACGTACAGTTAAAAGTTGTGTTGGATCAACGTGGTGCAGATTTGGAGTACAGGATTCTGTAGGGTTTGCTATAGAAGTAGAAGAACGTTACAGAGGTCTTAGATCACCACATAAATTAAAATCAGCAGTGTCAGGATGTACTAGAGAATGTGCGGAAGCACAATCAAAAGATTTTGGAATCATCGCTACAGAAAAAGGTTGGAACTTATATGTTTGCGGAAACGGTGGTGTAAAACCTCAACATGCTATTTTATTTGCAACAGATATTGATAAAGAAACCTGTTTAAAATATATTGATAGGTTCCTAATGTTTTACATCAGAACAGCCGACCCTTTGGTTAGAACTGCTCCGTGGTTAAATAAAATGGAGGGTGGTATAGACTACTTAAAAGATGTTGTGATCAACGATTGTTTAGGTATAGCAGAAGAGCTAGAAAAAGAAATGGAGTTTATGGTAAATACCTACAATTGCGAATGGAAAGAAGTAGTTGAAAATCCTGAATTAAGAAAACGCTTTAAACATTTTGTAAATACCGACGAGCCAGATCCCGAAGTTGTGTTTAAGGAAGAAAGAGGTCAGAAATTTCCTGAAGGATGGGGAAGTAAAGTGTTGGCATAAAAAAATAGTAGTTAGTAGAAGAAAAATAGTTACGATATGATTGAGACAGCGAAAGATATAAAATGGAAAAAAGCTTGTAAAACCATCGATGTACCTGAAGACGGAGGAGCATGTGTATTGCTTGAGGGCGAACAAGTAGCCGTATTTAATTTTACACAAAAAAATGAATGGTATGCTACACAAAATCTTTGCCCACATAAAATGCAAATGATTTTATCAAGAGGTATAATTGGTACATCAAAAGAAGAACCGAAAGTAGCTTGCCCATTTCATAAAAAAACATTCTCACTTAAATCAGGAGAATGTTTGAGTGGCGATGATTATTCAATAAAAGTATACCCCATAAAAGTAGAAGGGGGAGATGTGTATATCTTGATTTAGTAATACTGTAAAAAGTATTCTAAATCGTGTTACTTTTATGAATGAAAAATAAATATGAAGGGGGACGAGAGGAGTACAAATATTGATACAAAAGTATCTGGAAAATTCACTAGGCTATACATTATAGCTCTTAGCGCTGTAGCCCTTTTGTCAATACTGGGACAGATACTGGTGCAAATTGCACTTAAAGAACAATCTAGTGACTCTAGAGTTGTAAATATTGCTGGTCGACAAAGAATGTTAAGCCAGAAAATATCTAAAAATGCAGTACTGCTTGGGTATAATATCGATACAATAAATAGAAATACTCAAAAAACAGAACTTGACGAGGCTTTAGTTATTTGGCACACCTACCATACTGGTCTTCAATCTGGCAATCTTGATACCTTAGAAAATAAAGTAAATAATAGCGAATCTATTCTTTTATTATTTAAAGAAATTGATCCTCATTTTTTATCAATTTACAACAACGCTCATTCACTTAGTAATACATTAAGTATTTCAACTCCTGAATTTCGTACAAAAGCTTTAGATATAATTTTAAAAAATGAAAAGTTATTTCTAAAGGGAATGGATAAAATTGTTTCTACCTATGCATTAGAAGCAAAAGAAAGAGTAGTGACATTAAAAGAAATAGAAATTGTACTTCTTATCATTACACTTTTTATAT
>JANOTP010000248.1:0-10291 GCA_031416415.1 Cytophagales bacterium
TGCCTTCTCAATGTTAGCAATTGTATCTTTGTTGGATAAAACCTTCTGAAGTAATTCAGCAGCTTCGTTTAATTCCTGATATATGAGATCACTTGTAGTCATAAAAATCTATCCCCCAAATCTAAATGTTTTTTTTGATAAAACTATTTATAGGAATAAATATCTCTATAAATAGGCGAATAAGTCATTTTTTTAATTTTTAATTCTACATTTGCCCCTTGACTAATTACTCTCAGCTTTAAAATAACAACTATGCGTTTAAGAAAAATTGTTTTGGCATTGACTTTTTCATGCTTTTTATTTTTGTGTGCAACAGCTCAAAATATAGACTCGGTGCGCTTAAAACCTATAGACATTGGTAGTTCAAAAGTTTATTATCTAATGGGAATAGGGTATAATTTTAGTGCTGGAATAGGTTCGTTTAGAAATTATGTAGAAAGCTCTAGCGGTAGTTCTACTACACAAAATATCAATGGATCTTGGGGCAAAGGATTTGATTTAGTATTTGCGCTAGGAAAAAAAATGAATAAAAATTTAGGAATCGAACTAGAATTAGGTTATTTAATTGGAGGGAAAAATAAAGAGGGAAATCAATATTATGTTACCTCGTATGCTGTTCCTTATATTGTTAAACAAGACGCAACCTACAAGGCAAATACTTTTCGTTTTAACCCAAAAATAGTAATCGAAATACCTTTTAAAAATACAAATGCTTTCTATTGTAAAATAGGGTATATGTTGGGGGTAGGGAAGGCTAAAATATCTACAGAAGAGGATGTCTATTTTGAAAATGGACAACAAGCCAAAGGTAGTTTTGAATGGGAAAGAATTGGAGGGGTTGTCTCAGGATCTACGACAGCATTAGGAGTGCGTTTTAAAACATCAGAAGATGTTTCCTTTTTTATGGAATTAAGTGGCAATAGCCTCCATAGAAAATTTACAGAACAAACGTTGGTGAAGTCAATTATAAATAATCAAAATAAACTTGATGAGACATCGGTATATGAGAAAGAATTGATTTTTGTAGATAAATCAACGACTTATTTAAATGTTACTCCTAATCCAGATCAGCCGCGCACTTCCCCAGCCTATCGTACTAGCTATAGCTCTGTAGGTTTTAAAGTAGGATTTATTAAACATTTTTAGATGTACTTAGTTAACTATTATAATTATATAAAGAGATCATGACGTCATTGCAAAGAATACAAGCGTAGCGCAGGATTCTGAAGCAATCTGCCAGCTACGAAGCCTGAGTTCGTTTAATAGTACAACTAAAGTTTCAAGTCAACAGTTGCTGCGTAGCAAACAGATTGCTTCGGACTGTCACCTA
The DNA here is from genome assembly GCA_031416415.1 of Cytophagales bacterium. GTDB lineage: Bacteria > Bacteroidota > Bacteroidia > Cytophagales > Cytophagaceae > JANYCO01. The sequence continues at coordinate 1,331 of JANOTP010000248.1, forward strand.
CGGTGTCATTCCTCGCAATGACGTTTCATTTTCTTAAATTTTAATAATATTTAACTAAGTACATCTAAACATTTTTAAGGAAAAGTATGCTGGGTTAATTAACTATACTTGTTGTACTAAGGTCAATGAGTTGTTATTGCTCTATTTTTTCTTGTCCAAATTCTAGTAGTTGAGAAAAAACAACGTTTTTAAAATGGCGAAAGCACATTTTTTTTAGTAAATAGCAGCAGAATCAAAAATCAAAATAGTTGAATTACGTACCATAGTTGAAAAATCAGTGGCTCATTACATTGATTTATAGGTAAATGTAGTTTATGTAAAATAACTAATCAAAATGGATTTCTTTAAAAAAGACGGTAAAAAGGCAATAGATGCTATGAATAAGGCTCAAGAAATATCTTGGGGACCAGTTATATTTCAATCTGCCAAAACATTAAGAGACTTAGGAATATTAGCGCTCGTGCAAGAACATGGGGAAGGAGGAATTTCATTAGAAGAAATTTCTTCTAAATTAAATTTATCCATTTATGGAGCAAGAGTATTGCTCGAAGCAGGTCTCGGTATAGGACTAGTTTATCAGCCAAATGAGAATAGTTATGTGCTAACAAAAACAGGCTTTTTTATTTTGAACGATGAAATGACAAAAGTAAATATGGATTTTGTTCATGATGTCTGCTATCTCGGTATGTTTAATTTGAAAGAGTCTATTTTAAATGGAAAGCCTGAAGGCCTTAAAGTATTTGGTAATTGGGATACTGTTTATGAAGGTTTATCGTTGCTCCCTCCTGATATTAGAAAGAGTTGGTTGGATTTTGATCACTTTTATTCAGACATTTCATTTCCTAAAGTAATGCCATTATTGTTTAATCATAAACCTAAAATGATTTATGATGTAGGAGGAAATACGGGTAAATTTTCTTTGCAATGTGTAAGGTATAATCCAGATGTAAAAGTAACTATTTTGGATCTTCCAGGGCAATTGGCCATGGCTGACAAAAATATTAAAGAAAATGGATTCGAAGAGCGCGTATTTTTTCATCCTATTGATCTATTAGATCCTCAGAGCCCTTTTCCTAAAGGGGCAGATGCGGTTTGGATGAGCCAGTTTTTAGACTGCTTCTCAGAAGATGAAATAATATCGATACTTACTAGAGCTAAAGAAGCCATTAGCCAAGACGGAGCTATTTATATTTTGGAAACATATTGGGATCGCCAAAAATTTGCAGCAGCGGCATTTAGTCTTCAACAAACCTCTCTTTATTTCACTGCCATTGCAAATGGAAATAGCCAGATGTACCATTCAAAAAATATGATCAAATGCGTACATGCAGCAGGGTTATATGTAGAAGAAGATATTGACAATATTGGCATTAGTCACACCTTGTTTAGGTGTAAAAAAGTAAAATAAACAGACTAGTTTATAGTATGCATTTTAGTTGCTAATTGATGAGATTCATTTTTATTGGTTACATTGATTAGTACTTGGTGTTTTATGAAATTCAATGAATCGATTAGATAGAGTTACTGCAATATTAATTCAATTGCAATCGGTAAAGATTGTAAAGGCTCAGGATATTGCAGATCGCTTTGGTATTAGCCTTCGCACTGTATATAGAGATATTCGCACATTGGAAGAGGCGGGCGTTCCTTTGATCGGTGAAGCTGGAGTTGGCTATTCTATTATGGAAGGGTATCGATTGCCTCCCGTAATGTTTACGATACAAGAGGCTACGGCTTTTCTTACTGCTGAGAAATTGATAGAGAAAATAACCGATACTTCTACGGTAGAAAATTATAAATCTGCCATGTATAAAGTACGTGCAGTTTTAAAGTCGGCAGAGAAAGAATTTTTAGAAAATGCCGATCAACATATTCAAGTAGTAAGAAGACAAACGTTGTCCATTATCCCTGATAATATTTTTCAAACTATATTAAAAAGTATTTCTGGTAAAAATATCTTAAAACTGAAATACAATGCAAAATACAGCGATGAAAATACCGAAAGAAATATAGAGCCTCTTGGTATAACTTTCATCAGCAATCGTTGGCATCTAATAGCCTACTGTAATTTACGCAAGGATTACAGAGATTTTAGAATTGATAGAATAGAAAAACTGGAAATAACGGAAGAGGTCTTTAAAACCGAACATCCTACGTTGCAAAAATATTTGGAGGAAATTGCCGAAAAACAAGATTTGACAAAAGTAGTGGTAAGGGTTCAAAAAAAGGCTGCTAAATATATTGAAGAACCTCGTTTATATTATGGCTTTGTTTCTGAGAGAGACATAGACGACGAAAAAGAAATGACCTTTCTTGTGCATTCGATAGAAACCTTTGCGCGATGGTATTTGGAATTTGCCGATAAGGCTAAGCTGGTAAGCCCTGAGGCGTTGAAAGATAGAGTTCGTTCTTTGGTGAACGAGATTGCTAATAATTTATAATTTTTAAAGCCTACTGACATAGGGCTGTCACTCGCGTATTTTATATTTGTTTTCAAATAATGTAAACTTACTCATTCCTATGAACGATACTCTTATTTTAAAAACTTCGATCAGTCTCTCTGCTACCAAAGCAAAAGTTTGGGACGCACTTACAACTCCAGATCAGATAAAAAAATATTTTTTTGGAACCGATGCCGTTTCTGACTGGAAAGTGGGAAGCCCCTTGATTTTCAAAGGCGTTTGGGAAGGAAAGGAATATGAAGACAAAGGCTTTATTTTAGAATTAGAAAAAGATAAGTTTTTCAAGTATTCGTATTGGAGTTCTTTTTCAGGGACAGATGATCTGCCACAAAACTATGCGAACGTTAGTTATGCTCTTTTAGAAGAATCTGGTAAAACCATACTTACTATTACGCAAGACGGTATAAAAACAAAAGAACAGTTGGTGCATTCAGAAACTAATTGGAAGGCAATACTAGAAAATTTAAAAAAACTTTTAGAAGACTAGGCGATTCCTCATTAGATATTGCTGTTCAAGAGCAAAACATTTTTGTATCTTCGCTTAATTAAGATACTATACTGATGATAAAATTTTCTGCCATTCTTCAAAAATTTGTCAACCAAGGCGAAAAGACAGGGTGGACTTATATTGAAGTGGAAGCTGAACTAGCACAAAAATTAAATCCAGAGGTTAAGAAGTCCTATAGGGTAAAAGGCATGCTAGATAGTTATGCATTTGATGGAGTAAGTCTTTTGCCTATGGGAAAAGGTTCTTTTATTTTGGCGGTCAATGCCAAAATGCGAAAGGGAATTAAGAAAAAGATTGGCTCCACTATCAATGTACAACTATCCATAGATACTTTTATTAAACCCTTGTCCTTTGATTTTATAGAATGTTTAAAAGACGAGCTTAAAGCACAACATACATTTGAAGGGTTAACCCAATCTCACAAAAAATATTTTTCGAATTGGATTGAATCTGCTAAAACTGATGCCACTAAGGCAAAAAGAATTACTAGAGCAATAATGGCCTTGTCTTTAGGATATGGTTATCCTGAAATGATAAGAATGAATATAGGAGGGCGCTAGAAATTTGTTTCTTAAAGCGTATGGTTTTTTTAAAACCTTCTCCAATTACTGTAAATAATGATTTTTATTGAGGTTATTGTGAAAAAAGGGCAAGCTTATAGTGTTGCCAGAGTGTAAGTTTTTCATTTAATAATTATATAACGTTGAAATCATTTCAAACATGTACTATCATGGTTGTATGAAAGCAAAATATATACTACTAAAGAACTCCTTTGTTTTTACCCTTGTCTTAGTGTGTTTATTTCCATATGAAGTTTTGCTTGCACAACAAGTTTTTCCAGGAGGGGGAACTGGTAGTTATAACTTAACGATCCCACCTGATGATTATGTTGCTGGGAATACTTTTGATGAAATAGGAGGAGGAGTAGCAGGAGCTACTTACCTATCAAAAGGCCCAGGCTATACAGGCCCTTTTCAAAGTCATCAATGGTGGACTTCGGCGCTTTGGCATACTACGCTTGGCGATGGTACAACAGGTGAGGTTGGGTATAGAGGCGATGATCACTCTGAGACCATGTATCCATATCCCATGGTTGTAACAGCTACCAATGCGGGTTTTGTAATTCAACATAACCCAACTGCAAATATAGTAAGTGGTGTAGATCAAGTAAATAATGGTCCAGCGCTCACGCACATGCGGGTAGGATTTATTAGCCAAAATGCTCCTAATACTTCTGTAGATGGTTATGGCGACTATCATGCAATATTCCGTCAAACCTATGCTGGTGATGTATTAAAAGCTACAGCCTCACATGGTTCGCCCTATTTGTTTGTGTCCAGAACGGGCACAACAGACATGACATTTTACAATCAAGGTACGTCAACTTTAAATGCAATTTATACGGATGCCAATGTTCATGCGGTTTCTATTTCTGCTAATCCCGGGCCAACTACAGGTATTATAGGTTTGTTTTTTCCTCCTGGCACTACACTCGGAGGGTTCACGGTGCCAGGGATAGCAGGTTCAGTAGGAGGAGGGTCTCCTTTTGGGGCAAATTTTAATGCTGATATTCCCGATGCTGCAAAATTTATTACCGTAGCAGTATTGCCTGATGCAAGTCAAGCTACCTTAACACTCTTTGCTCAAAGAGCTTTTAATTTTATAACACAAACTACCCATACCTATAATTTTAATGAGGCAACAGCAACGTTGACCACAAATTTTGCGACTACTACAACTAATGTATACGGTGCTGCTAATACTGGAACCCTTCAAGCGCTTTATCGTCATCAGTGGCTTTATTCACCAGAGGCTTCAGGAGGAACCAACACCGGATTAGAATATAATTCTCCAAGAGGAATAATGAAACTTATTAGTTCTAGTAATTTTCAAACGGTAATGCCTCACCTAGGAGTATTACCTAATTTGGGTTGGGCAAACACAGCAAATAAAACCACTCTGAACACTTATATCACTAATTATGCAGCAACTGTTGGTGTCATGGCAACTGCTGCAGACGGATACAACAAAGATCAATTTGCAGAACTCACCACGAATCTTCAAATCGCAAAACAAATAGGCAACACGGCAGCGTTTAATACTATATTAACTCAGCTTAGAGCAAGATTACAGGACTGGTTAGTATCAAACGATGCTAATTATAATCGGTATTTTGCATACAGTCCTTTGTTCAATCATATGTCTCATTATCCAAATGGATTTGGTAGTTCTGGTACTTTTGTAGACGCACATTTTCATGTTGGCTATATTATAAATGCTGCAGCAATAGTAGCTCGATACGATGCTGCTTTTGTAACAAATTATGGTCCTATGGTAGAAACAGTGATACGTTCTATAGCAAATGAAACGAAAGATATGGTTGATCCGGGTTCAAATGGTACAGTAAGACCATGGTTTCCATATTTAAAATATTTTGATCCTTATGCAGGGCATTCTTGGGCAAACGCAAAAGCAAATGATCAGGAATCAGTTTCGGAAGCAATCCATTTTGCTACGGGTGTTTTACTTTGGGGAGAGGCTGCTGCCGTTACTACTGGTAGTTATGTAATGAGAGATCTTGGAGCTCTTTTGTATGTGACCGAATCAGAAGCTGCTAGACAATATTGGTTTGACGTAGATAATGTAGTCAACGGTGCACCGTATGCAAATGCTTACGGACACCAACATTTAACAATGCTTTATAATTGGGGAGGAAATTATGCAACTTTTTTTGGTACAGAACCTGAATATATTCATGGCATCACGTATGTACCCCTTACGGGTGCCTCTACTTGGCTGGGAACAAATGTAGCGGGTGCTGCAGCAGATTTTGCACAAATAGGGCAGAACTATGCGGGCTGGGGTGGCTGGGGGCAATCGATCAATGCGCAACAGGCAATGTCGAATGCTACTGGTGCAATCGCAGCCTTTAATGCAAACGTTGGTTCTTGGGGAGCAGATAAATATGCTTTTACTTATCAATGGAACCATACCTTTGACAGCGTTGGTGTGATAGACCCAACAGTAAGAGCAAATATAACTGGCTATCAAGTTTTCGTGAAAGGTATTTGCAAGCATTATATGATTTATATGCCTCCTGGAAAGGGACCGAAAATAGTTACGTTCACAAATGGACAATCGTTTAATGTTCCTGACGATACTGTAATTACTTATAAAGTATGCTTTGACCCTTTGCCTTTGACATTGATTTCTTTTTCTGCAAAAATAGTTGATCAAAGTGCAGTCGGGTTAGAATGGAAAACTTTCTCAGAAGTATCTATCAATAGATTTGAATTAGAAGTGAGCACGGATGGATTGAATTGGAGAAAAATAAATGAACAGGATTCGAAAGGTAAAAATAACGAAACGTATGCATATGTATTTATAGATAATAATCCGTTTAAAGGATTAAATTATTATAGATTAAAAATAGTTGAAGAGAATAATGCCTTTTCGTATAGTGAAATTAAAAGAATTGTTTTCGAAAAAGAAGGTCCAATCTTAGAAGTATATCCTAACCCTACAAATGATTATTTAACAATAAGACTATTTGGCTCAGAGGAATTTTCTGTAAGGTTAACCAATATGATTGGACAAGAAATTAGCGTTCTGCCTCTGATTAAAAATACTAGTTCTGAAATTAATTTTTCTCTTTCGGGTTTTAGCGAAGGGGTATATGTTTTAGAAGTGAAAGATTTAGTGTCCGGTGAGGCTTATAGAACACGTATTGTGAAAAAATAAAAAATACTATAAGTTCAGGAAATTGTTGATTAGATTTTGACAGAAGTCAGGTGTCAATTCTTTTAGTAGGAGTGTGAGCGCTATTTTTCTCGTTAAATTATTTTTTGCTACTTGTTATATTGATGCTCTTTTATACTGCTATTTTAAAATAAATTTTTAAAAACCTACTGACATACTGTTGTCATTCTTCTGTTTTATGTTTGCATAAAGAAATTTGTATTAAACTAAAAACCTTACAACATGGAGAAAAAACTAGTACCTGAAAAAAACTATTTTTTAATTAAAACTAAAACAACGCTTACTAAAATAAAAGAGATAGCGCCCGCTGAAGCAGAAAAGCTAATGATGCAAATAAGTGACTTAAAGTTAGAAGTGACTGGTCCTATGGAATTTATTTATTTTGATTGTACCGATGATGTTGAAAAGGAGTTTACATTAGAGATAGCGTTGCCTGTAAAAGAAACCGATGTGGTAGTCCCACAAGGCTATTCTATTAAGAAACATAAGGCGTTTAAATGTGTTTCTCATATACATAAAGGAGAGTTGACAATGCTATATCGCATATATGAAAAACTTTTTTCAGAAATTTGGAATGTTAGTGAAAAACCTACAAATCAGGTTAGAGAGGTATATCATAATTATACAGACCAATTTTCAGTTGATAATATAACTGAGATTCAGATCGGTTTACAATAATTTGATGCGGTAGAGGTAAAAATTCTACCGCATATAACTTGATTTTTTGTGTCTCAAATTTGATCTGTAGTGATACTGTATAAATTATTTTTTTACTTAAAGTAAATTAATTTTATGTAATATTGTCACCTTAAACAAATTGATAAATAATCTATGACACAATTGAAGAGAGTAGTGGTGACAGGAATAGGGGCAATTACGCCACTAGGTAATGATGTAAACACTTTTTGGGAAAATATCAAAGCTGGGAAAAGTGGTGCTGGTCCAATTACTAAATTTGATGCTTCTAAATTTAAAACTCGTTTTGCCTGTGAGGTAAAAGATTTTGATACTGAAAAATATTTTGACAAAAAAGAAGCCCGTAAAATGGATATTGTTTGTCATTATTCTATCGCCGCAGCTGATGAAGCGATTAAACATGCAGGGTTAGATTTAGATAAAATTAATAAAGAAAGAGTTGGCGTTATCTGGGGTTCAGGAAACGGAGGTATTACAACATTCCATCAACAGGTAGTAGAGTTTGCTCTTGGAGATGGAACGCCAAAATTTAATCCTTTTCTAGTTCCAAAAATGATAGTAGATATGGCGTCTGGGTTGATAGCAATTCGTTATGGATTTATGGGTGTGAATTTTTGCCCAGTTTCAGCCTGTGCTACCTCTACTTCCGCTATCATTGAAGCGTACGACAATATTAGACTTGGCAAGGCAGATATAATTGTTTCTGGCGGCGCAGAAGCTCCTATTGTTGAATCTGGTGTAGGAGGTTTTGGAGCACTAAAGGCACTTTCAACACGCAATGACGATTGTCAAGCTGCATCCAGACCTTACGATATTGACCGTGATGGTTTTGTGATTGGAGAAGGAGCAGGAGCGTTAATACTTGAAGAGCTAGAGCATGCAAAAGCAAGAGGTGCCGTGATTCTTGCCGAAATCATAGGTGGCGCAATGTCTGCAGATGCCTACCACATGACTGCTATTCACCCAGACGGTTATGGGGCTTTTCTTGCTATGAGAAATGCAATTTCAGATGCAGGAATAAAACCCTCTGATATCGATTATATCAATACTCACGGCACTTCAACACCAGTAGGTGATGTAGGTGAGTTGAAAGCCATTAAACGAATATTAGGAGAAGATACTGAAAACACATCGATTAGTTCTACTAAGTCTATGACTGGTCACCTATTAGGTGGGGCAGGGGCTATAGAAGCTATTATTTCAATAAAAGCAATCAATGAGGGAGTTGTACCCGCAACAATTAACACCGTTAATCTTGACCCTGAAATTCCAGCTGGATTGAAAATAGCGCTTAAAGTAATTAAAAAACCTATAAATATCGCCATGAGCAATACCTTTGGTTTTGGTGGACATAATGCGATTGCGTTATTTAAAAAATGGACTAATTAAAAATTATAGATGTACTTAGTTAAATATTATTAAAATTTAAGAAAATGAAACGTCATTGCGAGGAATGACACCGTAGGTGGCAGTCCGAAGCAATCTGTTTGCTACGCAGCACTGTTGATTTGAAACTTTAGTTGTACTATTAAACGA
>JANOTP010000249.1:0-11353 GCA_031416415.1 Cytophagales bacterium
ATCTCACGAATCTGTGTATCACCTTCTGTAACTATCGCTATCACACGACCTTTACGAGCTCTTACTTCTTGGATATTGGATACGATTTTTTCGTACGAACTATCGTGTAGTGCTATAACTACAACGGGCATTTCTTCATCAATAAGGGCGATAGGTCCGTGCTTCATTTCTGCAGCAGGATATCCTTCTGCATGTATATAAGATATTTCTTTTAGTTTTAATGCGCCTTCTAAGGCCACAGGGAAATTAAACCCTCTTCCTAAGTATAGAAAGTTTTTTGCATTTTTAAATTCTTCTGCAACAAGCTTTATTGAATCATTTAATTCTAACGCACGTTGAATCTTCGCTGGAATATTTTCAAGATCTACTAATAATTCTTGGTACTTACTTTCCGTAATTATTCCTTTTTTATTGGCAACAATAATTGCCATCATGGCAAGCACGGTTACTTGTCCTGTAAAGGCTTTTGTGCTAGCTACTCCGATCTCTGGTCCAGCATGAAGATAGGCACCTTCATGAGAAGCTCTAGCGATAGAAGAACCCACTACATTACATACGCCAAAGATAATAGCACCTTTAGATTTTGCCAGTTCAATTGCAGCAAGAGTATCTGCAGTCTCTCCAGATTGGGAAATTGCAATTACGACATCTCCTTCGCGAATAATAGGGTTTCTATAACGAAACTCTGAAGCATATTCTACCTCTACTGGTATACGTGTAAACTCTTCAAATATATATTCTGCTACTAACCCAGAATGCCAAGAAGTACCACAGGCTAAAATAATAATGCGGTCTGCATTGACAAGCTTATTGGCATATTGACGAATTCCACCAAGTGCTAGATGCCCTTGAGCTGAAATAACACGACCACGCAAACAATCGGTAATAGAGCGGGGTTGTTCGAAAATCTCCTTCAACATAAAATGCGGATAGCCACCTTTCTCTATTGAATCCAATTCCATCTCCAGCTTTTGAATGTAGGGAGTTGTAGTAATGTCTTCTATGTTTTTTATAGAAAGTTGATTGTCTTTTATTACTGCAATTTCAAAATCATTTAGGTAGACTACCTCATTAGTATATTCAATGATGGGAGTTGCATCTGAAGCAAGAAAATATTCGTCTTTGCCAATTCCGATTACCAATGGACTTCCCTTTCTTGCCGCAATAAGTTGATTAGGATGATCCTTAGACATTATAACAATTGCATAGGCTCCTACTACTTTTGTAAGCGCTATACGAACTGCTTCTTCAAGAGTACAGTTGTTATTTTGGTAAACGTCTTCTATTAAATGAATAAATACTTCAGAATCGGTATCACTTAGAAAAGTGTGTCCTCTCATCTGAAGATCTTTTTTCAAAGAATCATAGTTTTCGATAATTCCATTATGAATAATGGCAATCCCTTTACTATTTGAAAAGTGAGGATGTGCATTTCGGTCATTGGGCTCACCATGAGTAGCCCATCTAGTATGACCCATACCAATTGTGCTGTTGAGTTCTTTCCCTTCTAGGAATTTTTCAAGCTCGCTTACTTTGCCTTTTTTCTTGTAAACATTTAAGCCTCCATTGATTAATGCTACACCAGCACTATCATATCCCCTATATTCTAATCTTTTCAGACCTTTAATAATAATAGGACAAGCTTGTCTATATCCTACATATGCTACAATTCCACACATAAATAATCAAAAAAGTTATATACTATATACTTTATATGCAAAGATAGTAAGCTTATTTATTTTAATGCAGTAAAATACACGTTAAATCTTAGCCTACGATCAGTATGAGAAATATCGTTGTTATTAAATACTAATCTATTTGCTTCTGTATATACCAAGGCAGGGGAAATAATAACTGGATTATTTGGAACTTGCCCTAAAAGAAGAGATTGAAAATACGATCTCACAGGAATAGTATAGGTTTGCTCCACTGGATAAGTGATTTTCACAGCGCTGTTAGCACTTTGAGAATAATCATTGGGCTGCACATAATAAGGATTTGATAAAGCATCTTTTTTTATTGCCCATTCAGCACCATTCCATTCTGTTCTAAGTAAAACCAATCCTGAACTTGGTGAATATTTTTCTGGTTGGCTCGCAGAATTAGCACCAAGCATGATGTAAGCGTCCACTATAGCCATATTTGGGAAAGCCTTTTTAAGATTAGCTAAATATGGAAAACTTATTCGAGTACGTATAGAAGTTAGTGATTGTATATAACACTTATTATTTATACTAGAAGTGCTAATAGAATCGTAGGTATCTGTATTTGATAAGGGAGCCAAATCAGTACCTGATCGATCACTTGTAACACGGTAGAATTTTCTAGCGGCATTATCCATCGTCAACGTATAACTTCTTTGTACATTATCGTCATACAAATCATAGTATATTTTCAAATAGGAACTTGCCGAACCACCATCAATTCTTAAGATGGCACCAGAAGAATTGTCTCCTGGTATTAAAGCAATTCCTGGAATTTCTTCTATAAAAGAAGCATTGTTTTTAGATGCCTCTAAAATCTCTTGTAAAAAAGAATCAGCTATTTTTATTTTTAATACTGAACTAGTATTAGAGCTTGCTTTAAATCCAACAATGCTACCAATTGAAGCGCCATAAGCTATACCATTAGAAGTACTATAATATGTAGTGCCCGCGATAATTTTGTCCGTAAGCTTGTATACATTTAGTGTTTGTGGTACAAGTGTGTCTCCATAATAATAGGAGTAGTTTAAAAATAAATAACCTGAGTCAGCAGTTACAGAAGGTAATTCTACATACTGTTCCGACAAACGTAATTGAGTATAACTTTCCACTGCTACCTTCCCAATGTCTGGATCGGTGTATGCACCCGCCATCAAAAATGAAGTTGCTCCTCCATTTGATACGTTAGTAGTGGCAATAGCATCATTTACTTGGATTACCTCAGATTTTATGGTAATAGTATCTGTAAAATAAGTATTGGAGGGTAATCGATTGGGGTCATCCAATCCGATTTTATTTTTTTCCTTTTTACAACCCAAAAAAAACAGGATTACTAACAAAAGTAATCCTGTTTTTGTGAAAATAATACGTTTAGTCAACAAGCTCATTATAAAAATTATAGTAATTTTCTTCGTAATCTAATTCTTCAAAACTATTTATTTTTTTACTCTTTTTCATAGAGTCAAATAATTTTGTAAGTGCTGTGCAATATTCATCGTCTGCTTTTATTACTGCATCTGCGTATTCAATTCCAGTTCTAACAAAACCTTCATAATCGCAAGTTTTTAGCATCGACAACATACTGTCATCAATATCTAGCATTTTTACTTTCGATAACATATCGGCCTCAAATTTAAAACTAAAAGGCGTATTATATATAGAAAGAACAGATTTTGCATTTTTAAAGATAGGATCTTTTTTATACCTAGTCTTCATATATAAAGGTATAAGACTTGTCATCCAATCGTTACAATGAACAATGTCAGGAGCCCAACCTAATTTTTTTACTGTTTCCATTACACCTTTACAGAAAAAAATTGCTCTTTCGTCGTTATCGGCATAAAATTTATTGTCTTTGTCTTCGAAAACGAACTTTCTTTGGAAATAGTCTTCGTTATCAATAAAATAAACTTGAAGTTTAGCATTTGGAACCGAAGCAACCTTGATAATCAAGGGTTTCTCTTCTTCGCCAACTGATATATTAATACCGGAAAGTCTTACTACTTCATGTAAACGATTTCTTCTTTCGTTGATTGTGCCAAATCTTGGAACTAAAATTCTGATTTCCATACCCTTTTCCTGCATAGCTTGGGGAAGTTTTCTTACGAAATCGGCTACTTGGCTTTGTTGTAGGAAGGGATTCATTTCAGAGGCAACATACAAAATCTTGAGTTTGCTCATAATGCAATGTATAAGTTAGAAATATCCTCTATTAGGAGCACAAAAGTACAATTTTTTTTTGTAAAATTCAAGGTTTTTAAATAATAACTCGTATTTTACCGATTTTGAAGTTACTAATTAAAGCATGAAAATACTTAAAAGCATAAAAGAAGCTAATGAATATTGTTTTTCAAAGCAAAAAGAGGGATTGTCAATTGGCTTGGTACCAACAATGGGAGCTTTACACGAAGGACATCTATCTTTAATAGAATATTCAAAAAAAGACAAAAATACCACTGTAGCCAGTATTTTCGTAAACCCGATTCAGTTTAATAATGTCAACGACCTTTCTAAGTATCCTCGAACGTTAGAAAAAGATTTGGAATTATTGAAAAATTCAGGCTGTGATGCCGTTTTTACTCCTAATGAAGGTGAAATGTATAGTACTAAACCATTAATTACTATGAATTTCGGAGATCTTGAAAAGGTGATGGAAGGTGCTTTCCGACCAGGTCATTTTTCAGGCGTTGGAGTAGTAGTTGCTAAATTGTTTAATATCATTCGCCCCAATCACGCTTATTTTGGACAAAAAGACCTTCAACAGTTTCTTGTCATTCAACAAATGGTCAATGATCTTTCTTACCCACTTCTACTACATTGCTGTCCAATAAGGAGAGAACAGGATGGATTGGCAATGTCTTCCCGTAATGTGCGCCTAAGTGCCCAAAACAGGCCTGTCGCAGCAAAAATATACGAATCGCTTAAAATTGCTGAAGGCATGGTTAAAATAGACGGTGTTGAAAAAACCAAAGCAGTGGTAACAAATTTTCTAGCCCAATACAAGGAATTAAAATTGGAGTATTTTGAAATTGCAAATGGGTTTACATTAGAACCATTGCAAGATGTTAGTTCAAAAAATAAAACAGCCTTATGTATCGCTGTATTTTTAGATGGAGTAAGATTGATAGACAACCTATTAGTTGAATAAATAAAATAGCAGGTTATATTTTAAAAATATAATACTAGCTTTGTCCCCGCAAATATTAGTAAAGCATGAACATCCAGATTTTAAAATCGAAAATTCACAAAGCCCATGTAACACAGGCTGAATTGAATTATGAAGGAAGTATCACCATAGACGAGGATCTTATGATCGCCTCTAAAATCGGTGAATGGGAAAAAGTATTGGTAGTAAACAATAACAATGGCGAACGCCTTGAAACGTACGTAATAAAAGGTGAAAAAGGATCAGGTGTAATTTGTATGAATGGAGCAGCTGCTCGTAAAGTAGCTGTTGGCGATATATTAATCATCATGAGCTTTATTTCAATGACTCAGGAAGAGGCAGCCAAATGGACGCCAACAAGAGTTTTTGTGAACGATAAAAACAAACAGGTTTAATTTTCGGTTTTTGAAAAAGTACTTACAAATAATTCTTCCAATGATCATTGCTGCGGCATTGATATGGGTAATTTTACTTTTTGTAGACCCAAAAACAATCTGGGAAAAAGTATCACAAGCAAATCTTGCTATTATCGTATTGGCAATTTCAATTTCAATATTGGCTCATTTAAGCAGAGCTTATCGTTGGAAATTATTACTTCAACCACTTGGGTATAATCCTTCACTTTGGAACTCTTTTGTAGCAGTGATGACGGCTTATTTTGTCAATATTTTCATACCCCGTGGTGGAGAAGTTGCTAGGTGTGCCGTACTAAAAAAATCTGATAATATTCCTTTTACTTCTTCTATCGCCACAGTAGTAGCAGAAAGAGTTGTAGACTTTCTCTGTTTACTTATTTTGATAGGATTTGCATTTGTATTAGAATACGAAAGATTTATGAAATTTTTTCAAGAAACCGTTTTTGCGAAAAAAGAATCCGCACAAACTAGCTTTCCTTGGATGTATCTTATACTAGCATTAATGGTAGTTGGTACAATCGTGTTCTTTTCTCTAAAAAAATATTTTCTAAGAGTTCCGTTTATAAAAAAAATATATGAATTTGTAATTTCTCTTTTTATTCAGGCCTTTAATACTTTCCGATTGTTAAAGAAAAAGAGAGAATTTATTCTTCATACCATTATTATCTGGACAGGCTATTATCTAATGACCTATCTCGTATTTCTTGCCTTACCATTTACCGCTCATTTAGATGGCATGGCAGGTCTTGTAATTTTAATTGTAGGTGGATTAGGAATGTCAGCGCCTTCTTCTGGAGGAATTGGTCCTTTCCATTTTATGGTTGCTGGTGCATTAACTTTATTCTATGGACTTACAAGCGAAAATGGCGTTGCCTATGCTTTTGTTATTCATACCTCACAAATGATTTCACTCTTTGTTTTTGGAGGAATAGCAGCTTCGCTAAGTTTATTTCTGGGGAAGAAATCTTCAGCCGAATAGTACTTCAGCTATAAGGGTTGAAATAAAAATCTTTAAAATAAATTTTTTAGCTGCGCATATAAGTGTTAAATCTTGTTCTGAATGTTCATTCTGAAAAGAAAATTACACCCGCATAACCCTGCTACTGAGTTAAGAGTCTTCTATGATCTATCGTTTATATGATACAAATCAACTTTTTTTTTGAGAATAGTCATTCTTTATCTTCTAGGATTAACTGATTTTTGTATTGTAATCTCATGGCTACTAAGTAGATTTACAGAGAATAACCTCTGAAATCACTTCTACATGC
The DNA here is from genome assembly GCA_031416415.1 of Cytophagales bacterium. Lineage (GTDB taxonomy): Bacteria > Bacteroidota > Bacteroidia > Cytophagales > Cytophagaceae > JANYCO01. Next base: position 6,554 of record JANOTP010000249.1, read on the forward strand.
CAGAAAACAATATTAAAGATAGCGAGTCAAGATTGAAAGCAATAATAGATACAGCAGTTGATGGGATTATAACCATAGATAGCAAAGGCACAATAGAAACATTGAACCCTGCTGCAGCTAGGTTATTTGGGTATAATGAAGAGGAATTAATTGGCGAAAACATTAAAATATTAATGCCCGAACCTGATCGAAGTGGACACGACCAATACATTAAAAATTATCATAATACAGGTGACGGAAAAATCATCGGCAAAGGCCGAGATGTAATAGGCAAAAAAAAAGACGGTACTACCTTTCCTTTTTTATTAAGCATCAGTGAAGTTCAGCTTTACGGGAGAAAAATATTTACAGGTATAATTCATGACATTTCAGAGTTAGCGAAAGTTAAAGACGCCTTAAAAAAAGAGATGGAACTGAATGAATTAAAATCTCGATTTGTAACAATGGCTTCGCACGAGTTCCGCACCCCTCTGAGTGCCATTCTTTCTTCTGTTTCACTTATTTCCAAATACAACGATCCGAAAGACGAAGAGAAAAGAACTAAACACATTAATAGAATTAAATCTTCGGTAGCAAATCTAACGGGTATATTAAATGATTTTCTATCCCTTAGCCGTTTAGAAGAAGGGAAAGAAATGAACACTCTAGAAAAGTTTGATATAAAAGAGCTCTCGGATGAAACCATTGAAGAAATAAGCCCAATATTAAAAGAGCAACAATTTATTCAATACAATCATTTTGGTGAAACATCGTTTCTGGTTCTCGATAAAAATATAATTAAGACCATATTTATCAATTTACTTTCCAATGCCAGTAAGTATTCTGCGGAAGGTATGAAAATAATATTTACAACAAGTATCTACGAAAGCCACTTTGATATTGTGGTAAAAGATGAGGGTATCGGAATTCCAGACGAAGACAAAATTCATTTATTTAGTAGATTTTATAGAGCAAATAATACTCAAAATATTCAAGGTACAGGACTGGGATTAAATATTGTAAAAAAATATGTAGATCTTCTCGAAGGTAAAATAAATTTCATAAGCGAATTAAATAAAGGCACAACCTTTACGATCACAATCCCATTTTTAACCAAATAAATTATGAAAACTATTCTTTTAATAGAAGATAATCTGGACATACGAGAAAATACCGCCGAAATATTAGAACTTGCCAACTATACGGTACTTACCGCTGAAAATGGAAAAGAGGGTGTTGAACTTGCCAAAAACAATCGTCCTGATTTAATTATCTGCGACATTATGATGCCCGAATTAGATGGTTATGGAGTGCTTCATGTATTAAGTAAAAATGAAGAAACTGCTGCTATCCCATTTATTTTCTTAACAGCAAAAACAGAAAAATCGGATATACGTAAAGGAATGAATCTTGGCGCCGACGACTATCTTACAAAGCCTTTTGACGATCTTGAATTGCTCGATGCCGTGGAAATTAGGCTTAAAAAAAATGAGCTGATAAGAAAACACAACAGTACTACACTTGATAATATTAATGAAATTGCTCTACAGGCAAGAGGATTTAAAGAATTGGAAGAATTGATATCCGACCAACGAAGAATAAATAAATTCAAAAAAAAACAACTGCTTTATTCTGAAGGAAATAATTCCAGCTCTCTTTTCTTTGTTGTGAAAGGGAAAGTGAAAACATATAAAACTAATGAAGATGGGAGAGAGTACATTGTAGGCTTACACAAGGATGGCGATTTTATTGGTTATTTGAATCTTTTAGAAGATGCTGTTTATTCAGACTCCGCTATGGCTATGGAAGATGTTGATATATGCGTAATTCCAAGACAAGAATTCTTTGCTTTATTATATAGTAACCGCGATATAGCTGAAAAATTTATTAAAATGTTATCCTCTGATGTATTAGAAAGTGAAGACCGTTTATTAAAACTTGCTTATAATTCTGTTAGAAAACGAGTATCCGAATCACTTTTATTACTGCAAAAAAATTATCAAAAAGAAGATGATAAAGGTAGATTTAGTATGCCAGTTTCAAGAGAAGACCTTGCTTCTATAACTGGAGCCTCTAAAGAAACCGTTATTCGTACGCTTTCAGATTTTAAAGAAGAAGGACTAATTGATATTAGCGGAAGTACGATTACAATAGTTAATGAAACAAAACTAAAAAATCTTCGAAATTAAATCATATACATTTCTGATTTTAATCATTTTTTTGCTTTTTGTAATTCATGATCTTTGCTCGTATGGCAGAGACGATTGTTCAGAAAAATGCAAAATGCTATCATTGCGGCGATGATTGTAAAAATAATTTATCATTAAGAGAAAAATTGTTTTGCTGTGAAGGTTGTAAAACAGTATATGAACTACTCAGCGAAAATGGAATGTGTACTTATTATGACCTGGAAAAAAATCCAGGGATAAAAATAAAGGCCAAAAGCCAAGACCGTTTTTCCTATCTCGATAACGACGAAATTGTTTGTAAACTTTTAGATTTCAATGAAGGCGATAACGCCAGAATAAGTTTTTATATACCAAAGATACATTGCGCCTCCTGTATCTGGTTGCTAGAAAATCTTCACAAACTAAGAGACGGAATCACTAGTTCTAGAGTTGATTTTATAAAAAGAGAATTAAGCCTTTCGTATAATAAAAAAATAATTTCACTTCGTACTATTGTTGAACTGTTAGACTCTTTTGGACATACACCAGAAATAAATCTAGAAAACTATGAACAACATAAAGTAAAAAAAATAGACAGGACTATATATTATAAAATAGGATTAGCCGCATTTTGTTCAGGAAATATAATGCTTCTTAGCTTTCCAGATTATTTTGGAATAAATGGAGTAGATACTTCTTTTCAACGTCTTTTTAGATATATAAATTTAGGATTAGCGTTGCCGGTTATTTTTTATGCAGCACAAGACTTTTTCACCTCAGCTCTTGCTGGGTTAAAACATAAACAATTAAATCTTGATGTGCCTATTTCCTTAGGAGTTACAGCCATATTTCTCAGGAGTGTTTACGAAGTAATCTGGCAGATTGGTCCGGGCTATTTTGATTCGCTTACAGGCTTAATTTTTTTTATGCTGATAGGGAAATGGTATCAGCGAAAAACCTATAACTCTTTCTCTTTTGAAAGAGATTACAAATCTTATTTCCCCGTATCTACTATACGTATTCAGAATGAAATAGAAACTCCTGTTCCTTTGAGAGAATTAAGAGTAGGCGATGAAATATTAGTTAGAAATCAAGAAATAATTCCCGCAGATTCCATTTTAAAAAGTGAGCATGCTTCTGTTAATTATAGTTTTGTAACAGGAGAATCCAAAGTTGTACAAAAGAAAAAAGGAGACCTCGTTTATGCAGGAGGAAGACAAGAAGGAGAAGGCATAAAGCTCAAAGTAGAAAAGGATATTTCCCAAAGTTATTTATTACAACTGTGGAATAAAGATGTTTTTAAAAAAGATAGTAATGCCTATCTCTCTTCTTTTGTTTTAACATTCAGTAAATATTTTACTTATGGAACAATATTTATTGCTATAGGAACATTTCTTTGGTGGTCAATTATAGATCCAACAAAAGTATTATTTGCTGTGATTTCTGTATTACTAGTAGCTTGCCCTTGTGCATTGGCACTCTCTTTGCCTTTTGCGCTAGGGAATAGCCTAAGTAAGTTGGGCAAAAAAGGACTTTATCTTAAAAATGCTGATACCGTAGAAAAAATTTCAGAAATAGATACTATTGTATTTGACAAGACAGGAACTTTAACTCAATCAGACGCTTCTACTGTTGAATTCATAGGAGCTTCATTGAATCAGAATCTGCTTACCTATATAAAATCTGCTACACGTCAATCCATGCATCCTCTAAGCAGAATTATTTATAACGAAATAAACGCAGAGTCTTTAGATACGGAGCATTTTACCGAAGTACCTTCAAAAGGAATCTTTTGTCTTATCGCAGGAAATCAAATTGAGTTGGGGTCGGCTTTTTGGGTAGGACTTGAAAATGAAAACGAGGTGAACGAATCAAAGGTGTATTTTTCTTTTAATGGAACAGTAAAAGGATATTTTATCATAAGAAATAAATATCGCGAGGGACTAGATAAAATGTTTAGTGCTTTAGACAGAAAATATGAGTTACATTTATTGTCTGGAGATCAGGACAAAGAAAAAGATTTTTTGAAAAAGTATTTCCATAAAACTGGACATCTCCATTTTCGTCAAAATCCATTAGACAAACTTCATTATATTCAGGCACTGCAAACAAACGGCAAAAAAGTGTTGATGTTGGGCGATGGGCTCAACGATGCGGGTGCATTAAAAGCAGCAGATGTAGGGATTTCTGTTTCTGAAGATGTGTATAATTTTTCTCCTTCCTGTGATGGCATTTTAGAAGGTAATCATATTGCTAAAATTGATTCATTTCTGAATTATAGCAAGAAATCAGTAATTGTAATAAAAGCAAGTCTTGTATTGTCTTTATTATATAATAGTATCGGTTTGTTTTTTGCTGTTCAAGGCGGACTCACACCTTTAATAGCCGCTATCTTAATGCCATTGAGTTCTGTTACGATAGTCGTATTTGTAGTAGTAGCAACTAATATAGCGGGAAGAAAAATATTGAAATAGCTGCTGCTTATTTTTTAATAAAAGGCTATTACCCTGTTTAGATGTACTTAGTTAAATATTATTAAAATTTAAGAAAATGAAACGTCATTGCGAGGAATGACACCGTAGGTGGCAGTCCGAAGCAATCTGTTTGCTACGCAGCACTGTTGATTTGAAACTTTAGTTGTACTATTAAACGA
>JANOTP010000250.1:0-1805 GCA_031416415.1 Cytophagales bacterium
AAGAGACATATATATATTCCAAAGAAAACTGATGCAGACAAACCTAATACTATTTCCATTATAATATAGCATATACCTGACAATATGATGGTAAAGGCATAGTTTACATACATTGCTCCAGTATAAAATCCAGGTTCTGGATTAAAAGACTCACTACATACTGTACACTGCGCAGGCATTTCATGCATCTTTTTAAGATTGTATGGATTTGAGCTCGTAAACATACTTCCTTGATGGCACTTAGGGCATTTCATTTTTAACATGGCCCCTATCGTAGACTTTTCGGACATCGTTATGAACCAAGTTGTTTCACAAGGTCTATATAATTTTGCATGGCTTCTTCTTTGCTTAACCCTCTTAAGTCTTCCCAGGCATTATATTTTGCAATACCTTTAAAATCAAACATATTAGAAGGTTTATCAATAGAACAATCACCTTCTGTTCCTTGTTTGAAAAGGCTATATAATTTAAGCAAGTTTTCATTACTTTGTTCAGGCAGCAATTTTGACTTTACTGATGCCTCTTCAAATTGTTCTTTTAGATCCATTTTCGAATATCGTTGTATTTCAGGCATAAAATTAATAAATATTCCTACTTTTGCAGGTGATGGATATCAATTTATTTAATTCTACAGGTAAAATAGTAATTACCTGCCCCAAAAGAATGAGCGGATGGCTCAAAACCGAGGTTGAAGCACTTGGTTATTTGAACTCGGAAGAAGGTCACATGAGTGTGAGTCTTCAAGGTACGATGCATGATTGCATGAAATTAAACCTGTTTTTACGTACTGGACACAGTATATTATTTCAGATAAAAGAATTTTACGCAAAAACTCCTGAAGATTTGTATAAGGAAATGGTTGAAATCCCTTGGGAAGAATATATTGATGTAAACGGATATTTTAGTGTCACCTCTTTTTCTGACAACCCAGAAATATTAGACAGTCGCTTCCCAAATTTAAAATGCAAGGATGCTATAGCCGATAGAATGACTTCTAAAAAAGGCTATAGACCAAATTCAGGACCTGACAGAAACAAAACGGTCTTAAATCTACATTGGAGAGAAGATAGAGCGTCTATTTATGTAGATACTTCTGGTGAAACTATATCAAAACATGGATACCGCAAAATACCCTACAAAGCACCTTTACAAGAAAGCTTAGCGGCCGCATTAATACTTGCAAGCAAATGGGACAAAAATTCAAATTTTATCAATCCCATGTGTGGTAGTGGTACGCTAGCAATAGAAGCTGCCCTTATCGCTCAAAATAGAGCACCAGGATTACTACGAAGTAATTTCGGTTTTATGCATATACTTGGCTTTGATCCTCAACCTTGGGAAGACATGAGAAGAGAGGCTAGACTCGCTGCTAAGAAAAATATTGATTTTAAAATAATAGCCACAGATTTAAATGAAGATGCTATTCAAGCGGCTCAACGAAATGCTGCCACTGCAGGAGTAGACCATGTGATTGAATTTATTTGTTGTGATTTCCGTGAAACGCCTATTCCTGAAGGAGGAGGTATCGTATTAATTAATCCTGAATACGGCGAACGGTTGGGAGAAGAAGAAGAGCTGCAAATCATTTACAAAGAAATTGGCGATTTTTTCAAAAAGAAGTGTGGTGGCTATTTTGGATATGTCTTTACAGGCAATCTAAATTTGGGCAAACAAATTGGATTGAAACCAAAAAGAAAAATTGAATTTTATAATAGTAAAATTGATTGTCGTCTTTTGGAATTCGAACTATACAGTGGCAGCAAAAGAACTCCGTTAGAAGTAAATGAAGCACCTCTTTAAAATAA
>JANOTP010000251.1:0-1888 GCA_031416415.1 Cytophagales bacterium
ATACATTGAATGAAACCTTCGAATTTAGCTAATGATGGCCAAAAGAAATGGATAAAATTCATCAATAATCCTTTAATATGAGAACCATCAACATCCTGATCAGTTAAAATAATAATACTTCCATATCTTAAACTAGATAGATTGAGATATGTTTTTCCTTGTTGTAAACCTAATATTTTTTTCAAATATGTTATTTCATCATTTTCTAACATCTTTTTAGCTGTAGCTTCTCGGACATTTAATAATTTACCCTTTAATGGGAAAACACCATAATAATCCCGACCAACAACTGATAAACCTGATACGGCAAACGCTTTAGCACTATCTCCTTCTGTCAAAAATAGTTTACATTTGGTTGATTTAGCAGTACCCGCAAAATTGGCATCTTCTAATTTAGGAATATCTTTTAGTTTACTAGTTTTTTTACCATCTGTTTTTTTCAAAATAGATGTTTCTTTAAACTTGCCATATTCAACGAGAGTATCAACAATGCCAGTAGCTGCTAGTTTTTTAAGAAATTTGTCAGATAATTTACATTCAGAACCGAAACTATCTTTTTTACTTGTCAGTTCTTCTTTTGTTTGACTTGAGAAAGATGGATTAACAATGACACTATCTATAAATATTGTTAAATTATCTTTGATTTGTGATGGTTTTATTTTCATATTTTTATCTTTCTTTTTAATGAATTCTGTCAGTGATTTTATCAATTGTGACATAACATAATCTACATGAGTGCCACCTTTATAAGTGCAAATACCATTAACATAGGATATATTTTCAAATCCAGAATCTGGATTATAAATAACACCAACTTTCCATCTATCATTAACAATTTCATATACTTTATTATTTTGTTTCTTTTTATTTGTAGAACTGTCAGTTTCTTCACTTTCGGCTTCTTCAGGTGGGAAATAGAAATCAACATATTTTTCAAATGATTTGATGTCAATTAATTTATCTTCTAAATACACTTTGATAGTATTAGGTGTGCAAGCCGCTAAATCGTAGACACGTTTTTGCATTAAGGAAACAATATCATCGGTTAAACCAGATATACCAAATCTAGCAAAATCTGGAGTGAATTTGATACTAGTGTACGATTTAATAGTTTTTCCTATCAAATCAATTATTTTTGGTTTTCCTATTTTTAACATATTATCATTAAATACTTGAACATATTTTAGTTTTCTTTCAGAATCTACAGTTTCTAATACAAATGTAGTAGAAAAAATATTTGTCAATTTTGCACCATACCCATTTTTCCCTCCAACTGTTTTTTGCTCCGTTTTATCATAATTGGTTGATGTTAACAAATGCCCAAAAATTAATTCAGGAACATATACTTTATGATCATTATGCATTATGACATCAATACCATTACCATCATTCCATACCTCTATTTCATTAGTATCTCTATTAATAGAAACTTTAATTGTTTTGCATGTTTTGGTCTTAACTGTGTGATCTCTAGCATTGACTAGAATTTCATCATAAATTTTATATAAACCAGGAACATATTCGATATCTCTTTTTTCTAATTTATCCAACTTATCATTCCACACCCATAAGTTAGCAGTATCTTTTTCTACACTCCCAATATATGTATCTGGAATTTCTAAAATATGTTGATGATGTTCCTTTTTTTGATATATTTCTTCAATTGTTTTATTACTAGCCATTTATTGTTTTTCAATAATATAAATAGTACAACTTTATGTAACTTACTGTTCAAATTTCAATTTTTTATATATTAAGTAAAAGAATAATTCAAAATAGATAAAACTATATCTTTAATTATTATTATAATATGCAAATTTTCAGATGATAAATATTGATAAGAATGCTATTTAAATACCTATTATGTTAAACACTTAAAGAAATATGA